>NZ_CP104174.1:3972500-4278076 GCF_025200925.1 Bradyrhizobium sp. CB1015
GCTGTCGGGCTTGCGTGCCTAGACCTTTACGAAAACGGATTGCTGGAAAACGGCCGGAAGGCGGGACACCGCCTGATGGAAGGTCTTCGCGCGCTGGCTGATCATCCGCTCGTAGGCGATGTCCGTGGTCGCGGCATGCTGGCTGCAATCGAGCTCGTCACAGACAAGGAGCGCAAGGCGCCGCTGCCGGCGGAAGCCGACGCGGCGCGTCGTATTTTCGAGCGCGCCTGGGACAACGGCCTCGTCATCCGCGCCTTTGCCCAGGGCGTGCTGGGCTACGCGCCGCCGCTCTGCTGCACGGATGCGGACATCGACGGCATCATCGAGCGGACAAGGACTACGCTCGACCAGACGCTCGAAGACAGGGACGTCTGCGCGGCGATGAAAGGTTGATCGCCGCGCCTGCCAGTCGGCGACCAGACTGTCCTTCAGTTATTGAAGATACTTTCGAGCGGCAGATGGGATTTCACGATCGGGGACTTCAGCACGACGAAACTGAAATACTTGTCGATGCCGATATCCATCTCGACCAGCCGTTCCATGACGGCCTGGTATTCGCTGATCCCCGCCGTGATGAACTTGACGAGATAGTCGTACCCGCCCGAAACGAGATGGCATTCGACCACGGAATCGATCTTTTCGATGGTCGTGAGAAAGCGCGCGAAATCGATCTGCCGGTGATTCTTCAGGGTGATTTCAGCGAAGACGGTGAGAGTTTGTCCGAGCTTGGCAACATCGATCTGGGCGGAATAGCCGGTGATGAAACCCTCCGTCTGGAGCCTTTTGACGCGCATCAGGCACGGGCTCGGGGAAAGGTTTATCAGCTCTGCGAGCTCGACGTTGGAAATCCGCCCGTTCTTCTGCAGTTCGCATAAAATCCTGATGTCGATCTTATCGAGCTTCATAGCAATGCCATCAGATGGGGCCGACAACGGCGTCAGGGCTTTGGGTCTTCAGCGTCATTTGCATTGTCATAGCATCAACAGCAGCTTTTCCCAACGAGGTGGAGACTGCGATTCAGAACTCGCTGACCTTGCCCCAGGCGCTCATTTTCAGCCGCTCCGGCCTGTAGGGGCGCGGGTCGACGATCGGCCGACTGCCCGTGATGATGTCAGCGATCATATGGCCAGCGCCTGGGCCAATTCCAAAACCGTGGCCGCTGAATCCCGCCGCAAGGATGAACCCTGGAATGGACTCAACTTGACCGATTGCTGGAATGCCGTCCGGCGTGCTGTCGATGTAGCCGGCCCAGACGTTTGAGATGGGGAGAGACCGAAGTGCGGGCAGCAGCTTGCAAGCCCGTCGATGTGTCAGCCGGATTTGCCTCATGTCGGGACGAGGATCAAGGGTCCGGTTCATCTCCATCGGGGTCACTTCATCGAGCGCCCATTTCGCCATGGATTCATGGCCCTGCCGCAGGCCCTCGAAAGCCCCAGGGCTGAGACTTCGCCAGCGGCGGGCGAACATGGGCAGGAATTCGCGGCCGAACCTGAATTGCTGCGGCGTCGGATCCACCCGCGCGCGCCCGCTGATAGCGAGCGTGTATCCGCCATTGCCGCGCCGCGTGAGCGAGACGAGCCCGGTGTAAAGGGCATCAGGTAGGTCGGCGGCGCCAGGGGCCACAGCGAGAATGGACTGGCGAACGGATGCCTGCGGGAAGCGAATTCCCAGCTGATTGCAGAACGAAGACGCCCATGCACCTCCTGCCATGACAGCCGTCTTCGTCCGGATCGTGCCCGCCTCGGTCACCACTCCGCTGATCCGGCCGGCGCTGAGTTCTATGCCGCGCGCCGCGCAAAGCTGGTGCACTGTGCCACCCGCCGCCATGATCCCGCGCGCGGCGACGGGGACGGCCTTTGAAGGATCTGCCGTGCCGTCTGTCGGCGAGAAGACGCCGCCCTTCCACTTGCGACCGGTCGCCCTGCCGCTCTCGCTCGCTTCGTCCGCACTCAGCATGTGCGTCGTGACCCCGACGGTCCTGGCGAAGTCTCGCCACTTTGCCCAGCGGGCCAGCTCATTCTCGTCGTTCGACAGATACAAAAGCCCGCAGCGGCGAAAACCCGTATCTTCACCGGTCTCTCCGGCAATCCTTTCCCAGAGATCCAGGCTCTTGGTCGCAAGCGGTAGCTCGCGCGCATCGCGGTTCTGCTGGCGGCACCATCCCCAGTTGCGGCTGGACTGCTCGGCGGCGACGCGGCCCTTTTCAAGCAAAGCAACCTTGAGGCCGCGACGAGCGAGATAGTAGCTTGTGAACACGCCCACCACGCCCCCGCCGATGACCACGACGTCTGCCTCACGAGGTAGGAATGGACTGGATTCGATATGCAGGAGCGGCGCGCTCATCGGACAGGAATCTCCGGTGGTTGCCGTAGCGTAACCGAGGAATTGCGGCAGCCCCCGCGGACTTTCGTCGTGAGACCGAATATCCTGCGGTTTATCGCCTTTGACACAGGCTATCATTGCGAAAATACTTTGCTTGCTCTGCACTTGCAGGCGCCGAGACCAACGCACGCGCTCCTGCGACCCATCGCACGCCTTCCTGGCAGGGGGCCACGGCAGCCGCGGCGGCGCAGACTGAAATGCCAAATCTGACTTCGTTTTCAGAAGTTCCTGCTGCTGCGATGCTGGCTTTCGGCGACTCCGGGGTGATCGACATCGTCAAGATCGGCAGAACCAACTGATCGATGGGTCGAAGTCCAAAGAGGCAACTTGCATGAGCTTTGTCCAGGAGCAGGCCTTCGCGGAAGCGATCAAGCCATGACGTGGATGCCATCTGAGCGTCGCTTCGATCGAGGTGGCCGATCAGGTCGGCACTGCGCTCTGAGCAACAGCTCCTGCTTCTTGCGCGAAGAGGCCTGAATCGTGTCGCAGCCTCCAACGAAGGAATGGCAAGTTGGGCGGCGAATTATTGACCTGTCCAAGGAGCATGGGGGCGCAAGGAGCCGAAGGCGCCGGCCGCAGCAAGATGACGGCACTGGCTTGAAAAAGGAGGATGCTCTCATGGCCTCTGGCATCCAGGTGGCAAGCCCCGTCGACGTCGCGCTGTCGGTCCGCGAGCTGACCGTGAGGCTGCCGGAAGGAATGGAGCGGGCCTACGCCGTCGAGAACGTCTCCTTCGATCTGAAACGCGGGCAGATTCTCTGTATCATCGGGGAATCCGGATCGGGCAAGTCGGTCACCGCGAATGCGATCATGGGGCTTCTACCGAAAGCGATCCGGGTCTCTACGGGTGCGATCCACCTGGATGGGACGAACATGATGGACCTCTCGCCCGACAATCTCCGCAGCCTGCGCGGCCGCGTCGTTTCGATGATCTTCCAAGACCCTCTCTCTGCGCTCAACCCGCTGATGACCGTGGGCGCGCAGATCGAGGAGGTGATGGCTGCGCACGACTTTGGAACGCCGGCCTCCCGTCGCAGCAGGGCCATTGACCTGTTGGTTGAAGTGGGTCTGCCCGATCCGCAGCTTATGTATCATCAATATCCATTCCGGCTTTCAGGCGGACAGCGGCAGCGCGTGATGATCGCCATGGCCCTGGCTCTGGAGCCCGCGATCCTGATTGCAGACGAGCCGACCACCGCCCTGGATGTGACGACCCAGGCGCAGATCCTCCAATTGATCCGCGACATCCAGCGCCGCAAGGGGATGAGCGTCATGTTCATCACCCATGACTTCGGCGTCGTGGCTGAGATCGCCGATTACGTTGTGGTGATGGAGAAGGGCCATTGCGTGGAGCAGGGCAGTGCCGAACAGGTGCTGAAGTCGCCAAGCCACCTCTATACGCGCCGCCTGATCGCAGCCGTGCCCCACCTGACCGGCAAAAACCGGGTGCCCTTGGAAGCTGCTGGGCCAGTGGCCATCCTCAAGGTCGAAGGCCTCGCAAAAACCTATCGCAGCGGCAGCGCGCTTTTCCGGACGCAGCGGATCGTGCCTGCGGTCAATGGGGTCAGCTTCGATCTGACGTTGGGCCGCACCCTCGGCGTTGTCGGGGAGAGCGGCTCGGGCAAGTCGTCGCTCGGTCGGCTGCTGATCAAGCTCATGGAGAGCGACGGCGGCTCGATTCTGTTCGAAGGGCGCGACATCGCCGGGCTTTCTGAGGCCGAGTTTCGATCGCTGCGGCCCAAGATACAGATGATCTTCCAGGATCCCTTTGCCTCGCTGAATCCGCGATCGACGGTCGGACATATTCTCACGGTCGGTCCCGTCGCGCATGGGGTGCCATACAGCAAGGCTGCCGAGCGGGCGCGGGAGCTTCTCTCCCATGTCGGCCTCGATTCTGGAGCCTTCGACCGCTATCCGCACGAGTTCTCCGGCGGGCAGCGCCAGCGCATCGGTATCGCGCGGGCGCTGATGTTCAAGCCAAAGCTGCTGATTGCCGACGAAGCAGTCTCTGCGCTCGACGTATCGATCCAGGCCCAGATCTTGAAGCTGCTGGATCAGATTCAGCGCGAGACGGGCGTCTCAATGATCTTCATCACCCATGATCTGCGCGTCGCAAGCCAGATCTGCGATGAAATTGCCGTCATGCATCGAGGACAGATCGTTGAACGCGGACCGCCGTCCCAGATCTTCCTCGAGCCGAAATCGAGCTACACGCGAGAACTGGTGGCAGCGATCCCCGGCGAGCAGCCCGGGAGCATGCCCCAAGATGAAAACCGCGTCGGACACCACAGGCAAGGAGAGACGTTATGACCAAGCGTTCTGCGGCGACATCGAACTACTCGCGGCGCGATGCCCTGCGCATGGTGGCAATTGGCGGAGCTGCCGGCCTCTTCGCGCCCAATCTCTTGGGCAAGTCGGCCTTCGCGCGCACCTCTCCGGCAAAGCCGACCGGCCGCGTGATCGTCGGGCTTGGACAGGAGCCGACCGTCTTCAACCCGCTGATGGCCCACATTGAAGTCGACGATGGTGTGCATTTCTCGGTTTTCGACGCGCTCTTCCGCATCGATCCTCAAGGCGTCATGCAGCCCAACCTTGCATTGGAAGTGCCGAACCAAAAGAACGGGGGTATTTCGGAAGACGGTCTCAAATGGCGCATTCGTTTGCGTGACGATGTCCGCTGGCACGACGGCAAGCCTTTCAGCGCAGAGGACGTGAAGTTCACGCTCGAACTGATCACGAACCCGAAGTTCCGGAGTTGGCGCACGTCCGGCCACGCTCTCGTGCGCGACATTACGGTGGTCTCGCCCACGGAGGTCTCGTGGCGAATGGAAGAGGCCTTTGCGCCGTATTTGTCGTTCTTGACCGAAACCTTCATCGTGCCCAAGCACATCCTGGAGAAAGAGGCCAATCCAAACAGCGCCGCCTTCAACCAGGCACCCGTCGGCACCGGCGCGTTCAAGTGGGGCAAGCGAGTTGCTGGTGATCATCTCGAACTCGTGGCCAACACCGAATACTTCGGTGAAGGTCCTCATATCGAGCGCCTGGTCTTCAAATACATTCCCGATCTCACCGTCCTCTACACCCAGTTCAAGAGCGGCGACATCGATCTCGTCGGTCAGCCCTACATCACCCCCGACCACTATGGTGAAGCCAAGACGTTGCCGAACCGCGTGGTGACTCTGGTCCCAAGGGCCTCGTTCGAATCCTTCTACATGAACCTCGAGCGCCCGCAGTTCAAGGAGCTTGCGGTTCGCGAGGCGCTTTATGCGGCGGTCGACAAGGAGGCGATCATCCAGGGGCTCTACTACGGCGTGCCGACGCCGACGGAGACCTTCATGCCGCGGCAGTCCTTCTACTTCAACGCCAGTCTGCCGCTGCACCAATTCGACCTAAATCGCGCGCGCAAGATCCTCGATCAGGCCGGCTGGGCGCGCGGAGGCGACGGCATTCGGACCAAGAATGGTGTTCGTCTGTCCTTCACCAATTCGACCACCTCCGGCGATCCGCTCCGCGAGCAGGTGCAGCAGTTCCTGCAGCAGACCTTTGCGCAGCTGGGCGTCGAGATGAAGATATCGAACCTGCCCGCCGCGGTGATGTGGGGCGAGTTCTGGATGCAATCGCAATTCGATTCCGTGATCGTCGGCAGCTCGTACCTGATCGGGGCCGATCCGGATGTCACCAATCGCCTGCACTCGCGTTCGATCGGAGCCAAGGGCGGCCGCGGCTCGAACAATGCGCAGTACGCAAATCCTGAAGTCGACGCCCTGCTCGACAAGGGCGCGCGCACCTTCGATCCTGAGGCCCGGCGCGCAATCTACTCGCGCGTCCAGGAACTCGTTCGTCGCGACCTGCCGTTCCTTCCGTTGTACCAGAGCAATGCGGTCGAAGGTCTCAAGAAAGGCATCAACGGCTTCGTGCCGAACGGCAATACGCGCACGGAATCCTGGAATGCGCTGGCCTGGTACTGGGCGAGCTGATGTCTTGCCGCCGAACCTGCAAGCCGGCGGCAGCGCTGTCACGCTAACGGAGGGCTCGAATGTCTGCCTTTCTGCTCAATCGTCTCTCGCAGAGCGTCGTGCTGCTGGTGATCGTCTCGATCATCGGCTTCACGGTTCTCAACCTCATGCCTGGAGGTCCTCTCGCGCAGTTCGGGCTCGATCCCGGCATGACCCAGAAGGACGTCGAGCGCCTCGCTGCGCAGCTTGGGCTGAACCGGCCGCTGTGGCTTCAGTATCTCGACTGGGCCTGGCGGTTGATTCGGGGCGACTGGGGACACTCATTCCGCGATGGCTCTGCGGTGCTGGCGGTGATCGGCCGACATCTGTCGGCGACGCTGCTGCTGATGGGCACGTCCACCGCATTGGCGATCGCGGCCGGCACCTGGATTGGCATCCGCGGTGCCACTCACCGCTATTCCCTGTTCGACTATTGCGCGACGGTGGGTGCGATGGTGGCACTGTCGGTCCCGACCTTCTGGTTCGGCCTCATCGGCATCTACATCTTTACGCTGAAGCTCGGTTTGGTTCCTGCGGGCAACATGTACACGATCGGCGACGGCTCGGTGCTAGATTATCTGCACCATCTGATCCTCCCGAGCCTGGTGCTGTCGCTGGTTCATGTCGCGATCTGGAGCCGCTACATGCGCACGGCGACGCTCGATGCGCTGAGTCAGGATTTCGTCAAGACCGCCCGCGCCAAGGGCGTGAGCGAGCGACGCATCCTGCTCAAGCACGTTGTCGGCAACGCGCTGTTGCCGATGATCACCCTGGCCGGGATGCAATTGCCCAGCATCCTGACCGGCGCATTGGTGACCGAGACGGTCTTCACCTGGCCGGGAATGGGGCGGCTGTTTCTCGATAGCCTCGGCTACAGTGACTATCCGATGGTGATGGGACTGTTGATCTTCTCGGCCATCCTGGTGGTGCTGGGTAATCTGATCGCAGACATCGTCATCGCCACCGTGGATCCGCGCATTCGCCTGGGCTGAGCCCGCCGGCTCACCCCTGTAACCAGGAGGCAGCAGATATGAGCGCCATCGTCGTGCACGCAGCTCCTAGCCGCTGGTGGCACAGCCGTGCGGTGGCGCGCTTCATGCGCCATCATCTGGCACTTGTCGGGATAGCGATGATCACCCTGCTTGTGTTGGCGTGCGCCATCGGCCCCTATGCCTTACCCTACGACTCGCTCCAGATCGATCTGCGCGCCCGCTTTGCGCCACCTCTCAGCGGTCACCACTATTTCGGCACCGACCCTCTCGGACGTGACTTGGCCGCACGTCTATTGATGGCCGGGCGCGTGTCGCTGCTGGTGGGATTCTCGGCGATGCTGCTGTCGACACTGATCGGCACCCTGGTCGGCGTGACGGCGGGCTATCGCGGCGGCTGGGTCGGGGCGGCGTTGATGCGCACTGTCGACGGCTTCCTTTCCTACCCCTCGATCTTCCTCGTGCTGGCGCTGGCCGCAATGCTGCGGCCGAGCCCCGTGATGATCACCGTCATCATTGCCGTCACGAGCTGGATGGAGACAGCCAGAATCGTCGAGGCCGAGGTCCGCTCGCTGCGCGAGCGCGAGTTTGTCCAGGCTGCGCGCATGGTGGGACTGAGCCGCAGGCATATCATGTTCGGCGAGGTCCTGCCCAATGCCATGGGTCCAATCATCGTCGCCGCAAGCTTGGCGGTCGCCCGTGCGATTCTTCTGGAAGCGTACATCAGCTTCCTCGGCTACGGCATCCAGCCGCCGCTGCCGAGCTGGGGCAACATGCTCAACGGCGCTCAGCAATATCTGGCGAGCGCTCCATGGCTGGCCATCATTCCAGGTGCAGCGATTACGATTGCGGTGACGAGCTTCAACTTCATCGGCGATGGCTTGCGAGATGCCCTCGACGTTCGAAACGACCACATCTGATCAGCCCGAGCCAAGCCTCGGCTGAACAGGAGAAGACAGAAGAGAAGCAAACGCCATGCATGCGCCCAGAGTAGATGAGAAGGCGACGCCTTACTGGTGGGAAGCCGCCCCGCTCAAGCCGCTGCCTCAGCAACCCTTATCCAAGAAGCTCGACGTGCTGATCGTGGGCGCGGGCTATGCCGGGCTTTCGGCTGGTCTGGTGCTCGCGCGCGAGGGGCGTTCGGTTGCAGCCTTTGATGCAATGGATCCCGGTGAAGGGGCCTCGACGCGCAACGGCGGAATCACCAGCGGAACGATTCGCCCGGATTTCGCGACGCTCACGCGACGGTTCGGTGAAGAGAAGGCGCTGGCGATCGAGGCCGAAGGCAAGGCCGCACGCGAGTTCCTGTACGATTTCATCAGGACGGAAGGCCTCGCCTGCGACTTCCAGCCAGTGGGGCAGTTCAAGGGCGCCTTCGGCTATGAGCAATACGAAGCCATGGCGCGTACTGCTGAGAGGCTGGCGAACAAGCTGAAGATCGAGGCTTATGCAGTTTCATATGCCGAGCAGCGCAAGTATATCGGCACGGATGTCTATCGCGGCGGCACGGTTCGGATGGATATCGGCGGGCTGCACCCGGCCAAATTCCACGCCGAGCTGCTGCGTGTCGCGCTCGCTTCGGGATTGGCAGTCCACGCGCGGACGCCGGTGATCTCAATCGAAAGAGATGGCGCCGGATTCCGCGTCGTCACCGCGGCCGGTCCGGTGCAGGCGCGTCAGGTCCTGGTTTGTACCAACGGTTACACCGATGGTGCCATGCCCTTCCTGCGTCGCAGATTGGTCCCGGTCCGCAGCCGGATCATTGCAACAGAGGAGCTCGCGCCTGACGTCATGACGCGGCTGATGCCGAAACGGATGATGATCACCGAGAATCGTGAGGTCGGCTTCTATTACCGGCCATCGCCTGACGGCAAACGCATTTTGCTCGGCGGCCGTGACAGCTCCCGCGTCGGCGATCCAATCGCCCCCAAGCTGCTTCTGCGCACGGGCCTGGTCAATCTGTTTCCGGAACTGGAGAGCGTTCGCCTCTCACACAGCTGGTTCGGCAATGTCGCCATGAACCGCGACATGATTCCGCGCATTTTCGAGAAGGACGGTATCGTCTGCGCCACCGGCTTTTGCGGGTCGGGCGTGGTCTGGGCGCCATGGATCGGTATGCATGCAGCCCATAAGCTCATGGGACATGAGGAGCAGGCACGCACCGCTTTTGACTTCCGCCCTCCGGCCTTCATCCCGTTCTATCGAGGCAATCCGTGGTTCATGCCCGCCTTCATTCAGGGCTATCGCATGCGCGACCGAATCGCGCTGTGGCGCGCCAGCCGGTGATGGACGGCAGTTTGGCTGCTCCAGGGCATCATCAATGAAATTCTATGCCGAGCTTTGCTCCAGTCTGATTGCGTAATGCTGTCGGGGGCAAGGTACGCTGCAGACAATGCAGGGATCATCAGATGGCCCTTGCCGCGTCGGGCGCCGCCGGCAAGGCGCGACACCGCGACCAAGAGACATTGAATCATGATGACCACCACAGCCTACCAGGCGGGAGAATGCGACAATGAGACCGCGCTGCTGGTCCCTTTCGCTAGGTCACATCTCGAGGGGGCCCTGAAGCTCTCGCAAGAGATGACCTGGCCTTATCGCCTCGAGGATTGGAATGTCGCGCTGCAGTTGGGAACAGGCTTTGTTCTGGAGCGCGCTGGCACCGTGATCGGGACGGCAGCGTGGTGGCCGTACGGCGAGACTCATGCTTCCGCAGGCATGATCATCGTCGCAAAGGCCGCTCAGGGCCGCGGCTATGGGGCTCGACTCATGGATGCGTTGCTGAGCTCCGCGCGGCCGCGGACCATCACGCTGAATTCGACGGCCGAAGGCATCATGCTGTATCGCCGCCGCGGCTTTGTGCCGATCGGCGTCATCCACCAGCACCAGGGAATTCCAACGCAACCCCACGAGCCGCCGCGGTCTGGCCTCATGAGGTCAATGACGACATCGGATTTCGAGGCAGTCGCGCAGCTTGATCGCGAGGCTACCGGTTTGGAGAGGCGACGGATGCTGGATCGGCTCGTCCGGAGCGGCGACGGCTATCTCCTGCAGCGTGATGGCATGGCTCGCGGCTACGTCATCTCCCGGCTTTTCGGCCGTGGGCATGTCATTGGGCCTGTCATTGCCGAAACTCCGGCCGATGCACGCGCGCTGATCGAGGCCGCGCTCGCAAATCTCGGATGTCGCTTCGTCCGCATAGACACCTCCGCGACATCGCAACTTGGGGAGTGGCTCGAGGGCATCGGCCTGCAGCGGGTCAGTGATGCGACCACAATGATCCTGGGGACGCAGCCGCCGGCAGTCGGGCCGGCGCGCACCTTCGCGCTTGCCAATCAATCGTTCGGCTAGGAGAGTTCGAAATGTCACAGCTGGAGATGCGCGCAGCGGACATCCAGAACGGCGAGACGACCGTAACGGTCGGCGCGCTGGCAACACCGGCCCTCCTGCTCGACAAGGAGCGTCTCCACCGCAATCTGAACCGCCTGTCCTCTCGCATGGCCGCGCGGGACGTCGTGCTGCGTCCTCACATGAAAACCGCGAAATCCATAGACGTCGCCCAATGCGCCTATCCGTCCGGACCGGGACCGATCACTGTCTCCACCTTGGCGGAGGCAGAGTACTTCGCTCGGCACGGCTTCCGCGACATGACTTATGCCGTGGGTCTGGCGCCCCACACGGCTGAAAGAGCGATGCGTCTGCGGAAAGCAGGCGTGGACCTCAAGGTACTGCTCGATTCGCGGGAGCAGGCGATCATCCTGGGCGCGGCCGGTCGCGCCGCTGGCGTAGCCCCGTCTGCTTTCATCGAAATCGACTGCGACGGTCACCGTGGCGGGCTGACCGCTGAGGGGTCCGAGCTCATCGCCGTCGCGGCCGCGGTGGCTGAAGCCGGCGTCGATCTCGCAGGCATTCTCACCCATGCCGGCGAATCCTACGGCCTCCGTGCGCGCGCGGCCCTCGTCTCGGCAGCGGAGAATGAGAGGGCGGTGGCCGTTGCCGCGGCGGAGGCCTTGCGGACAGCGGGGCATGAATGCCCTGTCGTGAGCGTCGGCTCGACTCCGACGGCGCATTTCGCCGAAGACCTGGCGGGCGTTACGGAAGTGCGGGCCGGCGTCTATATGTTCTTCGATCTGGTAATGCACGGTGTCGGTGTCTGCACGACGGACGACATCGCGATCTCGATTCTTGCCACCGTGATCGGCACCAAGCCAGAGAAGAGCTGGATCCTGGTCGATGCGGGGTGGATGGCGCTCTCGCGCGACCGCGGCACCGCGGCGCAGCGGGTTGATCAGGGCTATGGCCTCGTCTGCGATCTCTCCGGCAAGGTCTATCCCGACCTGATCGTCGCGCAGGTAAGCCAGGAGCACGGCATCCTCGCGATGAGATCGGGATCGACGCAAGCTTTGCCGCATCTCCCGATCGGCGCGAAAGTCAGGATCCTGCCCAATCACGCCTGCGCGACGGCGTCGCAACACGATCTGTACAACGTCGTCTCCGACAGCAGCGATGCAATCGAAGCACGATGGCCGCGGATGCGTGGTTGGTAGGCTCAAACAGAGTTGGGTTACCGCAATTGCGGACGCTAAAGCGAGATTTTCGGAGAACCGGCGTATGAAGCTGACATCCTACTGGCTGGATACATCGGGACCGTTCACGAGCGCCGCCACCGGTCCGGTGCAGGGCACCTGCGACGTTGCCGTGATCGGTGGCGGCCTCACCGGCTCCTCCGCCGCGCTGGCGCTGGCCAAGAAGGGGGCGCGCGTCGTGCTGCTCGAGGCCGAGACGATTGGGCACGCGGCGTCCGGCCGTAACGGCGGGATGTGCAATAACGGGTTCGCTCAGGATTACGGCACGCTGTCGTCCAAGCTCGGCAAGGACACTGCCGACCGGCTCTACCGGGCCTTCGACGCCGGCGTCGATACGGTCGAGCGTCTTGTGACCGAAGAGAAGATCGACTGTAGCTTCGCGCGCGTCGGCAAGATCAAGCTCGCGGCGAGACCCGAGCACTATGACAAGCTGGCGCGCAGCCAGGAACTGCTGGCTGCTCATGTCGATCCTGATACGGAGATGGTGAGCCGTCCTGATCTCGCCTGCGAGGTGGGATCACAGCGCTATTACGGCGGGCTCGTCTACCGCAAGAGCGCCGGCATGCATGTCGGGCGCTTCGTCCGCGGCCTTGCGGAAGCCGCAGCGCGCCGCGGCGTCGAAATCCACGAGCATGCGCCGATGATGGGCCTGCGGCCCGTCGCCGGAGGTGGCCACGAGATCGAGACATCCAAGGGCCAGCTGAGGGCCTCGCAGGTTCTGCTGGCGAGCGGCATCTCGCAGACGGGGCCGCTCGGTTGGGTTCGACGTCGCATCGTACCGGTCGGCGCATTCCTGATCGTGACCGAGTCCTTGCCGATCGCGATGCTCGACCGGCTTCTGCCAAGCCGCCGAATGGCGGTGGATACGAAGAACCTGGTCAACTACTTCCGAACGACGCCCGATAACCGGCTGCTGTTCGGTGGACGCGCGCGCTTTGCCATCTCCAATCCGGCGTCTGACGAGAAAAGCGGCGCGATCCTGCAGGCTGCGCTGCACGACGTCTTTCCCGAACTTCGCAGCGTGCGCATCGATTATTGCTGGGGCGGAATGGTCGACATGACGCGCGATCGGCTGCCGCGCGCCGGCGAACGCAACGGCATCTACTATTCCATGGGCTACAGCGGCCATGGCACCCAGATGTCGACCCTGATGGGGACGATCATGGCTGAAGTCATGGACGGTCGCGCCGAGCTCAATCCGTGGAAGGACTTCGCCTGGCCTGCCATTCCCGGCCATCTCGGTCCGCCCTGGTTTCTTCCGCTGGTCGGCGCTTATTACCGGATCAAGGACCGCTTCCAATGACGTCGCCCGTTCGACACCTGATGGAAGCAGGCTTCCTCACAAAGTTCTACATCGACGGAGAATGGCGGAAACCGATCGGATCGGCCAAGGCGAGCGTTGTCAACCCGGCGACCGAGCACGCGATCGCCGAGGTCGCTCTCGGCAGTGAGAAGGATGTGGATTGCGCGGTCGCAGCTGCCAGAGGTGCTTTCGCGAACTGGTCTCGTAAGCCAGCCGCCGAACGGGCGGCGCTGCTCGATCGGATCCATGGCTTGCTGCTCGAGCGGCTGGAGCTGTTCGCGCAAGCTCTCAGCTGCGAGATGGGAGCCGCTATCAACTACGCGCGCCGCGCTCAGGTGCCGCTGGCCGCCGAGCATATCCGTGTCGCCCGCGACAATCTCGCGACCTATTCATTCATCGCTCCCCGCGGCAGCACCGCGATCATGCGCGAGGCCATCGGTGTCTGCGGCCTCATCACGCCGTGGAATTGGCCACTCTATCAGATCACCGCCAAGGTGGGCCCGGCGATCGCAGCCGGCTGCACGGTGGTGTTGAAGCCGAGCGAATTGTCGCCGCTGAGTGCCTTGCTATTCGCGGAGCTGATGGACGATGCCGGTTGTCCGTCCGGCGTCTTCAACCTCGTCAATGGGACAGGTCCGGTGGTGGGCACCGCTCTGGCGTCCCATCCACAGGTGGACATGATCTCGATCACCGGCTCGACACGGGCAGGCGTTCTCGTCGCGCAAGCGGCGGCGCCCACCGTCAAGCGCGTTGCCCAGGAGCTCGGCGGCAAGTCGCCTAACATCATCTTGCCGGACGCCGATCTCAGCCGTGCTGTTCCGCTAGGCGTCGCGGCCGCCTTCCGCAATCTCGGCCAATCCTGCAGCGCGCCGACGCGCATGCTCGTGCCTCACTCGCACATGAAAGAGGTCGAGATTTTGGCGGCAGCGGCCGCTTCAGAACTGGTGGTCGGCGATCCCCTTGCGGCAGACACGACCCACGGCCCAATCGCCAACCGGCCGCAGTTCGAGCGCGTGCAGACAATGATCGGTGTCGGCCTGGAGGAAGGCGCCAAGCTCGTTATCGGCGGGCCCGGGCGGCCCAGCGACCTTCAGATTGGCCTCTATGCGCGGCCGACCATCTTCTCGAACGTCCATCGCGACATGAGGATCGCGCAGGAGGAGATCTTCGGCCCGGTGCTGTCGATCGTTCCCTACGACAGCGTGGACGAGGCGATCGCGATCGCCAACGACACCGTCTATGGCCTCGGCGCCCATGTGCAGGGCACTGATATGGAGACGGTGCGGACCGTCGCCGGGCGGATCCAGTCGGGTCAAGTTCATCTCAACTATCCTGACTGGGACCCCAATGCTCCCTTTGGCGGCTACAAGCGCTCCGGCAACGGTCGCGAATACGGCCTCGAGGGCATGGAGGAGTATCTCGAGACCAAGGCCGTCGTCGGATTTTACAGATGAACACTACGCAACATCTGCTGAGCACCGCATGAAACTGTCGATGTGGTCTGCGTCCCGGTCGGCCGGTCACTTGCGCCAAGGCCTGCGGAACGTCGTGCTGGGTTTGGTAGACCAGGGGGGCCTTCTGCTGAATGACGATGTATTGCGGCACATTCAGTAAATTAGTTTGCTAAACACGCGGCGATGGCCGACCTTCCGACTCTCCTGCTGTTCGGATGGGCTGGATTGCTCCTGCCGGGCGACATCGGCGGTCACATCGGCAATATTTTCCGACATTTTCGCTGCGGCTGCGAACATGCTGCTTGCGCGCGAACGCCGTAAGTCTTTCGCCGGATTCGCGACAAACGGGGCTTGACGATCTCCGAAATTTAGTAATACGTTTAGTGTTACAAAAAACTAAACATCACGCATCGGGCCGATGTGTGGGAGGAGCCCAAGCCATTCCGGAGCCGTCTCCGGAAGCGGTCCGTCTCGTCCTTCACTCATCGCTCCTCAAACTCGGTTTCAGGGTCTTGGCGTCGTTCCGGCAGGACGCGCCGAGCGGGTTAGATGCTTCAACGAGAGAGGAAACGGATATGCGGACATTCAATTGGTTGAGAGGCTCGGCGGCAACCACGGTTCTTGCGGTGGCGCTGCTGGGGGGATTTGGCGGAGGCGAGGCTGCGGCCCAAGGTAAGCAGCTCACGCTGTGCTGGGCGGCATGGGATCCGGCCAACGCGCTGGTCGAGCTCGGCAAGGACTTCACCAAGCAATCCGGCATCGAGATGAAATACGAGTTCGTCCCGTGGACGAGCTATGCCGATCGCTTCCTCAATGAGCTCAACTCCCACGGCAAGCTCTGCGACCTGATTATCGGCGACAGTCAGTGGATCGGCGGCGCCGCCGAGAACAAGTGGTACGTGAAGCTCAACGATTTCTTCGACAAGGAGAAGATATCGATGGACGACTTCGTTCCGGCGACGGTTGTTGGCTATTCGCAGTGGCCGAAGAACTCGCCGAACTATTGGGCGCTGCCGGCCATGGCGGATGCGGTCGGCTGGACCTATCGCAAGGACTGGTTCTCGCGCCCGGATATCCAGTCGGCGTTCAAGACGAAGTACGGCCGCGATCTGGCGCCGCCGAAGACCTATGACGAGCTGAAGCAGATCGCGCAGTTCTTCCAGGGCCGCGAGATCGACGGCAAGAAGGTCTATGGCGCCTACATCTTCACCGAGCGCGGCTCCGAAGGCATCACCATGGGCGTGACCAACGTGCTCTACAATTACGGCTTCAGCTACGACAATCCCAAGAAGCCGTATCAGATGCAGGGCATCGTCAATTCGGCCGACGCGGCCAAGGGGCTCGAGTTCTACAAGGAGCTCTACAAGTGCTGCACGGCGCCGGGCATGACCAACGCCTACATGCAGGAGGGGCTCGACGCCTTCAAGTCCGGTCAGGTGGCGATGCAGATGAACTGGTTCGCCTTCTTCCCCGGCCTCTACAAGGATCCGAACGTCGGCGGCGACAGGATCGGCTTCTTCGTCAATCCGGCCGGCCCGAACGCACACTTCACCCAGCTCGGCGGACAGGGCATCTCGGTGGTCGCGACGTCGGACCGCAAGGACGACGCGCTCGCCTACATCAAGTGGTTCGCACAGCCTGCCGTGCAGCAGAAGTGGTGGCAGCTCGGCGGCTACTCGGCGCTGAAAGCCGTTGTTGACGCGCCAGACTTCCCGAAAAGCGCGGCGTTCGCGCCTCAATTCCTGGAGTCGATGGGCATCGTCAAGGATTTCTGGGCCGAGCCGTCCTACGCCCAGTTGTTGCTCGACATGCAGAAGCGTGTGCACGACTACGTCGTCGCCGACAAGGGCACGGCGCAGCAGGCGCTCGATCTCCTGGTCAAGGATTGGGCCAAGGTCTTTAAGGAGCAGGGCAAGCAGGTCGCCTCGCAATAGGCCGTAGGCCTCGCGTCGACCGAAACGGTACCCCGGGGCGTGTGCGCCTCGGGGAACCCGAGCCAGCCAGCCGATGGACAAGATGACCACGATCCTTCAACCTGACGATGCTACGTTTCCCGGCATGAGCGAGCCCGCCAAATCTCGCACTGCGCGAACTGTCCGCGGACTGTCGGACCGGACGATCGCCTGGCTGTTCGTCGCGCCGACGATCGCGCTCCTGCTGGCGATCAACATCTTTCCGTTGGTCTGGATGATCCGGCTGTCCTTCACCAGCCTCAATCTCAGCATGTCCTATCTGCCGCTGCGCTTCGTCGGGTTCGACAATTTCACCGACATCCTCACCGACGAGGACGTCTGGATCCGGCTGCAGACCACGGCGCAGTTCGTGATCTGGTCCGTCGCGTTTCAGGTCGCCATTGGCTTCGGCCTCGCGCTCCTGATCAACCGCCAGTTTCGCGGCCACAGCTTCTGGACGACGATCATCCTGCTGCCGATGATGCTGTCACCGGCGGTGGTGGGCAACTTTTGGACGTTGCTGTTGCAGCCGCAGATCGGGCCATTCAACTATCTGATCAGTCTGTTCACCGGCGTGCCGCCGAGCTCGTTCAGCATGACCGGGCAGGTCTCGCTCGCACCCTGGACCATCGTGCTGGTCGACACCTGGATGTGGGCGCCCTACGTCATGCTGATCTGCCTCGCCGGGCTTCGCTCCATCCCCGACTACATCTATGAGGCGGCCGAAGTCGATCGCGCCTCGGCCTGGCGGCAGTTCTGGTCCATCACGCTGCCGATGACGGTTCCATTCCTGATGCTCGCCGTGCTGTTTCGCGCGATCGAGAACTTCAAGATGTTCGACATGGTCAATCTCCTGACGTCAGGAGGGCCGGGGTCGACCACCGAACTGGTGTCGATCACGCTGAAGCGCGCGGCGTTCGAGAAATGGCGCACCGGCTATTCCTCCGCGCTCGCCATCATCCTGTTCGTCACCGTGTTCGGTGCCGCCAACATCTACGTCAAAGCGCTCAACAAGGTGAAGCAACGATGACCGCCGCCCTCACCAAGTCCACCGCGCACTCCATTGTCGAAGCGTCGCCGCGCGCAAAGACGGTGGCGGGTAGCCTCGTCATCCTCTACGCCGTGATCACGATCCTGCCGCTCGTCTGGATCGTCGCCACCGCCTTCAAATCGCAGAGCGACGCGATCGCATATCCGCCCAAGGTGATCTTCGAGCCGACTCTCGAAGGCTATGTGAACCTGTTCACTGTACGCACCCGGCAGACGCCGGACTTCATCGCCAAGCTGCCGCCGCCGCAGACCTGGTACGACAAGCTCGTGCGCCAGCGCGACATGGTGATTGCCGGACCGTCGAAGGTCGTGCCGCGCTTCGTCAACTCGCTGATCATCGGGTTCGGCTCGACCTTCCTGGCCGTCTTTCTCGGCACGCTCGCGGCCTACGCGTTCTCGCGATTCCGCATTCCCCTGGCTGACGACCTTCTGTTCTTCATTCTCTCGACGCGCATGATGCCGCCCGTTGCGGTCGCAATCCCTATCTATCTGATGTACCGGCAGCTCAATCTGACCGACACCAGGCTCGGAATGATCCTGCTCTACACTGCCGTGAACGTCTCGCTCGCGGTCTGGCTGCTCAAGGGATTCATCGACGAGATCCCGCGCGAATACGAGGAGGCCGCTCTTGTGGACGGCTACACGCGGCTGCAGGCGCTGCGCAAGGTGGTGTTGCCGCAAGCCGTCACCGGTATCGCAGCCACCGCGATCTTCTGCCTGATCTTCTCCTGGAACGAATATGCCTTCGCGGTTCTCCTGACCAGCGGCGAGGCGCAGACCATGCCGCCCTTCATCCCCTTCATCATCGGGGAGGGCGGGCAGGATTGGCCGGCCGTTGCCGCGGCCACCACCCTGTTCGTCGTTCCGATCGTCCTGTTCACCGTGTTGCTGCGCAAGCACCTGCTGCGCGGCATCACCTTCGGAGCTGTGCGCAAATGAGCGGTTCTGCTGCAGTCGGCAAAGGCGCGGTCTCTCGCTGGTTCCGACGCGGACCCTGGGAGACCGCTGCCATGACCCTGATCGGGGGAGGCATCGTCATGCTGGTGCAACCCTGGTCGATCGATCTCTACAGCTATTCCTTCGTGACGATTCTCGCCGGCACGCTCGGCTACGTCGTCGTGAGCCATTTTCCGGAATAAGGCGGCAGACATGGCACAAATCCGCGTCGAAAACCTGCGCAAGTCGTTCGATCAGTTTGCGGCCGTACAAGGCTCCAACTTCACGATCGACGATGGCGCCTTCTTTGCGATGCTCGGCCCCTCCGGCTGCGGCAAGACCACCACCTTGCGCATGATTGCGGGCCTTGAGCTGCCGACCGAGGGCAAGATCCTGCTCGACAATGAGGACGTGACCTTCCAGCGCGCATCCGCGCGCGATATCGCCTTCGTATTTCAGCTTTTTGCGCTGTATCCGCACATGAACGTCGCCGAGAATATCGGCTTTCCCCTCAAGTGCCAGGGCATGGCCCGGCGCGATATTTACCAGCGGGTGCAGGAGACAGCCAAACTGCTGCGAATCGAGCATCTGCTGTCGAGCAGGACCTCGAAGCTGTCTGGCGGTGATCGGCAGCGCGTTGCGCTGGGGCGCGCCATGGTGCGGCGGCCAAAGGCCTTTCTGATGGACGAGCCGCTGGGCGCGCTCGATTCCGAGTTTCGTCATCTGATGTGCAGCGAGCTCCGCGACCTGCACGATCGCATCGGGGCGACCACCGTCTACGTGACGCATGACCAGCTCGAGGCGATGTCGATGGCGGATCGGATCGCCGTCATGAACGAGGGTCGCGTTGAGCAGATCGGCCTGCCGCAGGAGATCTATGATCGGCCCGCGAGCATGTTCGTGGCCGATTTCATCGGCTCGCCGCCCATGAATTTTATGCGCTTCGAGGCAAGTCTGCGTTCCGGCGAACGGACGATCAGCTTCCATGACACGAGCATCGCGGTGCCGGAGATCCGAGAGGATCGCGCCAGCGCCGCTATGGCACTCGGCGTTCGGCCGGAGCATATCCGCTTCGCCGACGCGGCACCCGTCCGCGGCGAGGTGTTTGGCGCCGAGTATCTTGGGACCACCCAGATCGTCACCGTCGACACCGCGCATGGGCGCATTGCGGCGCGGTTACCTTCCAGCGCGTCGGTGCGGATCGGCGAGCGGGTCGGCCTTGAATTCCGTTCGGAACGACTCGCGTTGTTCGACGTCGCCAGCGGCCTTGCGATACGAACTGCCAACGAGGGGAGCGCAAACCATGGCTGACGTCGCCCTGCGCAACATCAGCAAGCGCTTCGGCGCGGTGGCGGCCGTGCGCGAGCTCTCGCTCTCGGTGAATGACGGAGAATTCATGGTGCTGCTCGGACCGAGCGGTGCCGGCAAGACCACGACCTTGCGGCTGATCACCGGGCTGGAAACTCCCGATTCCGGCTCGGTCATGATTGACGGACGCGACGTGACGCTGGCTCCTCCGGGAGCGCGTGATATTGCCTTCGTCTTCCAGCAATATTCGCTCTATCCGCATCTCACCGTCTATGACAACCTTGCGTTCCCGTTGCGCTCGCCCGCGCGACGGGTATCGGAGCCGATCATCAAGAAGCGGGTCGAGCAGACGGCGGAGTTGTTGCATATCGCAAGCAAGCTGAACAATCGCGCAACCCGACTTTCGGGCGGCGAGATGCAGCGAGTGGCAATTGGTCGTGCGCTGGTCCGCGATCCCTCGATCTATCTGATGGACGAGCCGCTGTCGTCGCTGGACGCCAAGCTCCGTGCCGAGCTCCGGCTGGAGCTCAAGCGGATCCAGCTCGAGCTCGGTGCAACCATCCTGTACGTGACCCACGATCAGGTCGAGGCCATGACGATGGCGTCCCGGATCGGCGTGATCAAGGATGGCGAGCTGCTCCAGCTCGGCACGCCCCGGGAAATCTACGAGAGTCCGTCGTCGAGCTATGTCGCCTCGCGCCTCGGCACGCCCCAGATCAATTTCCTCCCCGCGCGGCTGTTGTCGGACGTGCCGCTGCCGCCGGGAACGGAAGCAGTCGGCATCCGCACGGAGCACCTTCGCCTCGCGGCGCGTAATGGCGGGCCGATGGTCGGCCGCGTGCACCGGGTCGAGCACCTCGGCGAGCAGAATCACGTTCACCTGGACTATAAGGGAGAGATGCTGGTCACGCTTGCGGATCCGCATCAACCGCTGCATGCCGGTCAGGAGGTCGAGCTGGATCTGGTGCATCCGCTCTGCTTCGACGGCGCCGGGCAGCGCCTCCCGGCGGTTCACTAGAGGATCAGTCGCAATGTCGCTGCAACCCGAGACGTTCAAATCGCTGGTCAGGGTAGCCGCAGAGCGGGTCATTGCCAGCGCGCCGGAGCTCACGAGCCTGGATCAGGCGATCGGCGACGGCGATCACGGATTCAACATGAAGCGCGGGTTCGAAGCCGTGCTCGGCAAGCTCGATGCGATCTCCGAACAGCCGTTCGACGAGGCTTTGAAGACGATCGGCAAGACGCTTGTGATGACGGTCGGCGGTGCTTCCGGCCCGCTTTACGGCAGCTTCTTCCTGGCCGCAGGCGAGGCCCTCTCGCACGACAAGCATCTGCCTGAGGACATTGCTGATGTCTTCGGCAGCGGCGTGAACGCCGTCAGCGCCCGCGGCCGTTCGCACGCCGGTGAAAAGACCATGCTCGACGTGCTCGTTCCCGTGCTGGAGACGCTGAAGAACGCGGCCGGCCAACCGGACCTGATCGCGCGAGTCAGCACAACGGCCGCAGAGGCGGTCGAGCGGACCGCGCCGATGCGGGCCACCAAGGGGCGGGCGTCCTTTCTCGGGCCGCGTAGCGTCGGACACATCGACCCCGGCGCGCGCTCGAGCTGTGTTCTCGTGCAGGCGGTATGCGCGAGCCTGGAGGGAAAGCAATGACTGATGCCGTGGGAATCGTGATCGTCTCGCATTCGAAGGACATCGCCAAAGGCACCGCCGACATGGTGCGGCAGATGGTCGGCAGCGAGGTCAAGGTGGCCTTCTGCGGCGGCAATCCCGATGGCGGGCTCGGCACCAGCGTGTCGCTGATCGTCGACGCCATCAACGATGCCTGGTCGGCGAAAGGCGTCGCGATCCTCGTCGATCTCGGCGGCGCCGAAACGAACAGCGAGATGGCGGTCGAAATGCTGGAGCCGGCACGCCGCGATCTCGTTGTCGTATGCAACGCGCCGATCGTCGAGGGCGCCGTGATGGCGGCGACCGAGGCGGCGGGCGGCAGCTCGCTGGCCCAGGTCAAGGCCGTGGCCGAGGAACTCTCTGCCGACTGATGCGTCGGCGAAACGATGATGGAATAAGACGATGCTGGATAAAGCGGACGGCCAGATTATCACCGAGAATGTGCGGCTGGTGCACGCGGTGGGCATGCATGCACGCCCGGCGGTCAAGCTGACCAAACTGGCCAAGAAGTTCCAGGCCCAGATTTCCGTCCGGGTCGCGGGCGCGGCCGAGTGGATCAATGCCAAGAGCGTGGCCAAGATCATGGCCATGCGCGCGGCTCACGGCAGCACGATCGAGATCAAGGCCTCGGGCAGCGACGCAGAGGCTGCCGTCGCCGCCCTGGTCAACCTGATCGCAACCGACTTTCCGGACGAGGCGTCGTAGCATGCAGGGAGGCGCTGCCGGACTGGCTTATCGCGGCAGGACCGCCTCGATCGGCTTTGCCCACGGCCCGCTCGTCCGTGTCGATGCGGGCACGAATGGCGAGCGGATCGCAGGCTCGCTGGTCGAGGAGGCGCTCGATCTTCGCAAGGCGATCGACGCGGCAAGTGGGCAGATCGCCGAGCTCGCCGCGATCGCGGGAGGTGAGGCCGCGCAGATTCTCGAGTTCCAGGTCGCGCTGCTGGAGGATGAGGATTTCATCGAAGCGATCTTCACGGCGATAAGCGAGGGGGATGCCGCCGACGTCGCGTGGCGTTCCGCGCTCGACGAGCAGATTGCGGACTATAATTCGGCCGAGGACGAGTATCTGAAGGCGCGCTGCTCCGATCTTGCGGATTTGCGCGACCGCATCATCAGCATCTTGCGCGGAGGCGGGGGCGAGGCCCCCAAGATACCGAGCGGTGCCGTCGTTTGCGCCGACGATCTGCCGCCCTCGCGTTTCCTGGAGATCGACTGGTCGGCCGGCGGTGGTCTTGCGCTCCTGCGCGGTAGCCCCACGAGCCATGTCGCGATGCTGGCGCGCGCGCGGGGCATCCCCATGGTCGTGCAGCTCGGCGCCATTCCGGAGATCGGCGCGACGGCGCTGCTCGATGGCGAGGGCGCTACTCTCGAGCTCGATCCCAGTGCCGAGCAGCTGCGGCTGTTCGAGAAGCGGCGCGAAATTCATCGCAAGAGCCGGGCGTCCGCGCGGGCGATCCTGCGACGGCCGACCGCATCATGGCGTGGGGAGCGGATCAAGCTGCTCATCAACATCCAGCGCGTCGAGGATCTCGATCATGCCGACGCACAATATGCTGACGGCATTGGGTTGATGCGCACCGAGTTTCTGCTCGCCGAGCGCGGTGGCTTGCCCGACGAGGAGACGCAGTATCGCGCCTACGATTCCGTTCTGCGCTGGGCCGATCGACGCCCGGTTACCATTCGCACCTTTGATGCCGGCGGCGACAAGCCGGTACCTGGATTCACTATCGACGGCGAGGCCAATCCCTTCCTAGGCGTGCGTGGCCTGCGGCTCTGCCTCGCCCGACCCGAGATATTCAGCGTGCAGCTCCGCGCGCTGGCGCGTGCGGCGGTGCAAGGAAATCTCAGGGTCATGTTTCCGATGGTCACGGCGCCGCACGAGTTCGAGTCCGGACGGAAGCTGTTCGCCGAAATCGTGCAGCGCTTGCAGGCCGAGGGCATTGCCGCGATGCTCCCGGAGCTGGGAATCATGGTCGAGGTTCCGGCGGCGGCCCTGGCGATCGCGACTTTCAAGGCCTCTTTCTTCTCGATCGGCTCGAACGATCTCGCGCAATATGTCCTTGCGTGCGACCGTTCCAACGGAGCTCTCGCCCCCTTGATGGATCCCTTGAATCCGGCCCTCCTCGAACTGATCGCGCGAACCGCGGAGCACGGACGTCGCACCGGAACCAGCGTCAGCCTGTGCGGCGACATGGCGGGCGACCCGCGCTGTGTGCCAGCGCTCTTGAATTGCGGCCTACGCGAGTTGTCGGTGAATGCGTCGGCGCTCGCGCAGATCAAGCAGACCATCGACCGCTTGAGCAGCGGAGGCGGGCTTGGCTGATATGGCGATCGATGAACCGGCCGAGGCCGGCGCCGTTGCGGTCTACAAGCGCATCTTCAAGGAGGTGCTTGAGAGCCGCCCGTCAGGCATGCGGCTGCGCCTGGCCCATGCCATGGGCAAGAACCGCAGCTTCGTCAGCCAGATCAGCAATCCGGCCTATCCGGTGCCGATTCCCGTGCAGCACCTGAACACGATCTTCGACGTCTGCCATTTCCCGCCGCAGGCGAAGGCGGCGTTCCTTCGTGCCTACACCCGTGCGCACCCGCGCCGGATCGGCCGCCTGACAGAGGGGGCGCATGAACGGACGCTGACGCTGCACCTGCCGGACCTCGGCAGCTCGAAGCGCAATGCGGAGCTCGATGCGCTGCTGCAGGAGTTCGCGCGACGTTTGAGTGCGATCATACGGGAAAAATGAGCGTCAAGCTCAGAGGGACGAAGCGGGGAGGAGAACATGAAAAAGTTCATCAATTCGGTTGATGGCGTGCTCGCGGAGAGCCTCGACGGGTTAGCTGCTGCGCATGCCGATCTCGTGACGCTCGGGCCCGAGCGGAAATTTGTGCGGCGCCGCGAGCTCAATTCGCGGAAGGTCGCGCTCGTATCCGGCGGCGGTAGCGGGCACGAGCCGCTGCATGCGGGCTTCGTCGGCTATGGCATGCTCGATGCGGCCTGTCCGGGACAGGTCTTCACCTCGCCGACACCGGACCAGATCGTCGAGGCGGCGCAGGCCGTTTCGGGTGACGCGGGCGTGCTCTTCATCGTGAAGAACTATGCGGGCGACCGCATGAATTTCGAGATGGCGGCCGAGATTTCCGAGGGGCGCACGGCCACGATCGTCACCGATGACGACGTCGCGGTCGAGAATTCCATCCACAGCATCGGCCGCCGGGGTGTGGCCGGCACTCTGATCGTCGAGAAGATCGTCGGCGCGGCGGCCGAGAAGGGGGCCGACCTCCAGGCTTGCGTGGTACTCGGCGAGCGCGTCAACGCCCGGACGCGCTCGATGGGGGTGGCACTGACGAGTTGCACGGTTCCGGCTGCAGGCACGCCGACCTTTGTGCTCGCCGAGGACGAGATGGAAGTGGGTGTCGGCATCCATGGCGAACCGGGACGCCGCCGCGTCAAGCTGGAGCGCGCCGATGCAATCGCTCTTGAGATGACCACTGCCATTGCCGAGGATCTCGACGCCCGCGAAGGCAACGAGGCCCTGCTGCTCGTCAATGGATTTGGCGGAACGCCCGCGATCGAGCTGTATCTGATGTACAACGCGGCGCGGCGGATGCTCGAAAAGCGCGGCTTGCGCATCGCCCGCTCGCTGGTCGGCAGCTATGTCACCTCGCTGGACATGGCGGGGTGCTCGCTCACCGTGAGCCTGCTCGACACCGAGACCCGGGCGATGTGGGACCATCCCGTGCGCACGGCCGCGCTGAAATGGTGACGGCAGCTGCGAACGGCTGCTGATCTTTTTCGATCGCGCCCCGGCGGATGATCGGCCGGGGGCCACGCCTCACGCATGCATCGGGAATTTTCCGGTTCACCCTCCCTGAAACTTGCCGTGTCCCTCGGACACGGCTTCTTTTATGGGGCGGTAGACAACTATTTCCTGTTCGTCCCAGGCGCCGGGTCCGACGAGCCCATTATGTGCGTGCAGCCCATGTTCCCTGCGGCATAAGATTTCTGTTGTTCATCGGTTTTGGCGCCTCTAGCATCGAGCCAAAACGGCATCGAGACAAACCGCGCCGGGAGGACATGATGCGCTGCATTCGAGCATTGCTGCCGATTGCGTGCGCGCTCGGCTCGCTGCTGGTCGCGCTGGCGCCGAGCCATGCGCAGGGCATTCCGCAAAACATCTCGAGAAAGGATTTGCTGATCCTGGAAAACCCGGAAGGAACCGTCAAGAACGCGGGCTGGTTCAACATCTGGGCGATCAATGCCGGATCGCAGTCGAACGGATTGCAGCAGGTCGCGCTCGATACGCTCTGGTACATCGATCCCGAGAGCGGCCTCGACGGCGTCTGGGACAATTCGCTGGCTGCCGAGAAGCCGCAATACAACGCCGACTTTACCGAAATGACGGTCAAGCTCCGCAGCGGCATCTTCTGGAGCGACGGCGTCGAATTCACCGCCGACGATGTCGTCTCGACGGTGGCTACGCAGATCAAAAATCCGGGCATGCGCTTCAGCGCGGTGCTGGCGAGCAACGTCGCATCCGTTGATGCTCCGGACGCCCATACGGTTGTGTTCAAGCTCAAGAAGCCGAACTCACGCTTCCACGCCAATTTCACGGTGCGCTGGGGGGCGGTGTGGATACTGCCCAAACACATCTTCGACAAAGTCGAAGATCCCGCCAAATTCGATTTCAATAAGCCGATTTCTCTCGGCCCCTACCTGCTGCAGAGCTACGATCCCGACGGAAAATGGTACATTTGGCAGCTCCGGGACGACTGGCAGCGCACCACGCTTGCGCGCTTTGGCAAGCCCGGTCCGAAATATCTCGCCTATGTCGATCCCGGACCGCCCGAGAAGCGGGTGATCTCGCAACTCAACCACGAGCTCGACGTGATCCACGATATTGCGCCTGAGGGCATGTTCGCCCTTGCCAAGCAGAGCAAGGCGACGCGGGCATGGTTCAAGGGTTTCCCCTATGGCCACCCCGACCCGACGCTTCCCGCCGTGATCTTCAACACCCAGAATGAGACTTTCAAGAACCCGGACGTACGATGGGCGCTGGCGCTGTTGATCGACATCAAGGCCGTTGCGATGGCGGCCTATCGCGGTGCCGGCACCATATCGGCGATCGGTGTGCCACCGACCGGAACCCACCCGGCGACCTATCATGGGCCGATGGAAGAGTGGCTCAAGGCACTCGAGATCGATACCGGCAAGCGCAAGATCAAGCCGTATGACCCCACGATCGGCAAGCAGATTGCCGACATGCTGCGACCTTCAATGGGCGAGCAGATCCCATCCGATCCTGCGGAGATTGCCAAGGCTTTCGGCAGAGGCTGGTGGAAGACTGATCCGCAGGCGGCGCAGGAGCTTCTGGAAAAGGCCGGCCTCACCAAACGAGGCGGCACCTGGATGACGCCCGACGGAAAGCCGTTCAGCGTCCGCGTCATGGTCGAAGGCGATTTGCGTCCGGTGATGACCCGCGCCGGAACGATGATTGTGCAGCTATGGAAGCAGGCGGGCATCGATGCCAAGATCGATGTCGCGCAGGGGACGCTGCCCACGCGACGGGCGGCCGGCGATTTCGACACCTTCATCGGCTGGAGCGTCGAAACCTGGGGCGGCCACCAGGACTTGTCCTACTTCCTCGACAGCTGGCACTCGCAGTTCATCGCCGAGCCAGGAAAACCGCAGCCGCTCCGCAATTGGCAGCGCTGGTCCAATCCCGCGCTCGACAAGATCATCGAGGAGATCCGGACGGTCGGCTTCGATGATCCGAAATCGATCGAGCTCGGCAAGGAGTACGTCAAGCTCGCCGTGAAGGAGATGCCCACCATACCACTGATGGCATACAACGTGTTCACCGCAATGGACCAAACTTACTGGACAGGCTTTCCGACCTCGGAGAATCCCTACACCAATCCAGTGCCGAACTGGGGCAATTCGCGCTACATGTTCGTCAGGCTCAAGCCGGCCAGTTAGGATGCGATGACACAAACGCGACCGCATTTGCCGTGCTTGGATGAACGACTTTGGCGGACATCCCTGGTGCACCCATGAGGGGATACCTCGCCTATGTGAGCCGACGGTTCGGGCAGTTTCTGCTGGTTGTCTTCATCGGCATCAATATCGCTTATGTCGTCACCCATGCTTCGCCAATTGATCCCGTCGAGCAATCGATCTCGGCAGTAACCTCCTATGGCAACACCGCCCCGGGGGCGATCGAGCAGATGCGCAACTCCTTGCGCGAGCTCTATGGTCTCAGCGGCACGCCCGTTGAGCAATACCTGCTGTTCTGGAAGCGGATCCTGCGCGCCGATTTCGGTCCCTCGATGTCGGCATTTCCAACTCCCGTGGCCACCCTGATCTGGCAAGCGCTGCCCTGGACCGCGGGACTCCTCACGGTTTCGACCCTTGTCGCCTGGGGGCTCGGAAATCTGCTGGGCGGACTTGCCGGCTACTACCGGCAGAGCCGCGGTCTGAAGTTGATGGGGATGATCGCCATGGGCCTCCATCCGATTCCTTACTATATTCTGGCGATGCTCCTGCTGATCGTTTTCGGCTTCCTTTGGCCGGTGCTTCCGATCACCGGCGGCTCGGCGATGAATCTGCCGCAGACATTTACATCCGAGTTCGTTGTTAGTGTGCTTAAGCACGCGATCCTGCCGGCGCTCTCGCTGATCCTGATCGGCGTGGGGAGCTGGTTCCTCGGCATGCGCTCGCTGGTATCCAATGTCCTCGCCGAGGACTTCGTCGTCTATGCCGAACTCGCCGGCGTGAGATCCTGGCGTGTCCTGACATCCTACGTGATGCGTAACGCGCTCGTGCCGCAGGTGACCGGGCTCGCCATGTCGCTGGGCGGAATCTTCAACGGCGCCGTGATCACCGAAAAGGTGTTCGGCTATCCCGGTCTCGGCTCGCTCCTGGTCGACGCCGTCTATGCCGGAGATTACGGGCTTGTCCTCGGCGTGACCACCATCTCGATCCTCGGCGTGTCGATCGGCGTTCTCGCCATCGATCTTCTGTATCCGTTGCTCGATCCCAGGGTGAGGGTCAGCTGATGATCGTACTTCTGCGCGATCTGCTGCGCGACAGTCCTGAATTCCGAATAGGGGCCGTGCTGGTCGTCTTCGTTCTGTTGCTGTCCGTGCTGCCGAGCTTTTCGCCCTATCCGCCGGAGAGTGTGTATGTGGTGCCGCCCGACGTGCCGCCGTCGCTGACCTACTGGTTCGGCACCACATCGCGCGGCCAGGACGTGTTCTGGCAATTGAGCTTCGCCATCCGAAATACATTGTTGTTCGGATGCACGGTGGCTGTGATCAGCCGCCTGATCGCACTCATGATCGGACTCATCAGCGGCTACAAAGGGGGTTGGATCGATCGCGCCCTGATGTCGGTAAACGATACGTTCATCGTCATTCCTCTGCTGCCGATCTTGGTGCTGTTCTATTTCATGATGCGCGACCGCATCTCCTGGCTGACGCTTGCGCTGATCATGGCCTGTTTCGGCTGGGCCTATGACGCCCGGCTGATCCGTTCGGTGGTCATGAGCCTGAAGGCGCGCGAATTCACCCAGACCAGCCTTTTTTCCGGAATGAGCACACGGCAGATCCTCACCGAGGAGCATTTGCCTTATGTCATGCCGATCGTATTCTCGACGACCATGAACAACATGGTGTGGTCGATCGGACTTGAGGTGACGCTCGCGGTGCTCGGCTTCACCGACATCAACACGCCGACGATCGGGGGCATGATCTATTGGGCCAACCAGCACACCGCAATGGTGGCAGGAGTCTGGTGGTGGATCGCCTTTCCGACCATCACGGTGATCATGGCGTTTATCGGGCTCTTCCTGCTCGCGGTATCTGCGAACGCCTACATCGATCCACGAAGCCGCCTCTGGAGCATGAAAGGGGCCTCGTGATGCACGCCAACGCTCAGTCCGCGCCCGCGCCCCAAGGTGCCCAGCCGATTCTCCGGGTTCGCGATCTGCAAGCCCATTACCGGACCAGCCACTTCGGCGTCAGACGCGGCGTCAAAGCGGTCGACGGCGTCAGTTTTGCTGTTAATCGCGGTGAGATCTATGGGCTTGCTGGAGAATCCAGCTCCGGCAAGACCACGCTGATCAAGAGCATCGCAGGGGCGGTCAGACCGCCGCTCGAGATCGTGGGCGGCAGCGTGGAGTTTGCATTCCTGCCCGGCTATGGCGGGTTGCACCGCGCGCCGCCCGTGGACGTGGCGCGGATTCGCTGGCGGCATCTATCTTATATCATGCAGGGATCGATGAACGTGCTGAATCCGGTTCGCCGTGTCCGATCGGCGTTCGTCGACTTCGCATACCCGCATATCGGCGGCAGCCGGAAGCAGTTTGAGCAACAGGTGATCGCCCATCTGGCGCGGGTCAGGCTCGACCCATCGGTGCTGGCGGCCTTCCCGCATGAGCTCTCCGGGGGCATGCGTCAACGCGCCACGCTTGCGCTCGCAACGCTTTGCCGTCCTGATTTCATCATCGCGGACGAGCCTACGACCGCACTGGATGTAGTGGTGCAGAAGGAGGTGCTCGGCATGATCCGGGGCATTCAGCGGGAGAGCGGCTCGTCAGTCCTGTTTGTCACCCATGACATGGGCGTGCATGCGCACATCACCGACCGCCTGGCCATCATGTATGCCGGGCGGCTTGTGGAAGAGGCCGCAACCGCGGAGATCTTCCGGAGTTCGCTTCACCCTTACACCAGGCATCTCATTTCCAGCCTTCCGCGCATCGGCGACGATGCTCCCCGCGAGGGACTTGGCGGCGCCCCGCCCAATCTCGCCGATCCCCCGCCCGGATGCCGATTCCATCCGCGCTGCCCGCTCGCAACCGAGATTTGCAAGCGCCAGGTCCCTGCCATGCTGGAAGCCGACACCGGGCATCGTGTTGCCTGCTTCGCCGTCAACCAAGGTAGCCGGGCATGAACGATCTGCTCCTCGACATCTCCGCGGTCAGCAAGACCTTCCTCCGGGGAGGGCTATGGTCGCGGCAGAAGATCGCTGCGGTAAACGACGTGAGCTTCCAGCTTGCCGCCCGGCGACCAGAGATCTTGGCGATCATCGGTGAATCCGGGAGCGGCAAGACGACGCTGGCACGGATGATCCTGAACATTGAAACGCCGACCAGCGGCAAACTGGTGCTCGATGGCATCGAGCTTGCTGCCATTCGAAACAGCGCCGGTCGTATGGCCTTCATGCACAAGGTGCAGCCGATTTTTCAGAATCCCTTTGAGTCGTTCAACCCGCTGAAGCGGCTCGATCGATATCTGTTCATGACGCGGCGCCAGTTTTCCGGTGCGGCCGGCGAAGGGACAGCCGAATCGACCGTTAATCACGCGCTGCACAAAGTCGGGCTCTCGCTCAAGGAGGTGCGCCATCGATACCCGCACGAGCTGTCCGGCGGACAGCTTCAAAGGGTCGCAATCGCCCGAGCACTTCTGGCCGAGCCAAAACTGATTGTCGCGGATGAGCCGGTGTCCATGATCGATGCGTCTCTGCGCATATCCATCGTCAATCTGTTCAAGACACTGCGGGACGATCTTGGGATATCGATCATCTATGTCACGCATGATCTCGCTACGGCCTACTACATCAGTGACCGCATCATGATCATGCAGAAGGGCCGCGTCGTCGAAAGCGGCGATGCGAGAACGGTGCTGAAAGCGCCGCAACATCCCTATACGCGCCAATTGCGTGAAGCCGTGCTATAATCTGAGGCTCCCCAGCCGCGGCTGACATACCTAGCATGAACGATCTCACCACCCCCTGAGGGAATCCGAGAGAAGAGCATGAGGAAAGCAAGAGTTCTGATCGACCGCGACTTTGCCATCGGTCACACCGATCCTCGCCTGTTCGGTGCGTTCATCGAGCATTTGGGCCGGTGCGTCTATGGCGGCATCTACGAGCCTGGCCATCCGACCGCGGACGAGAAGGGCTTTCGCAAGGATGTGCTGGCGCTGGTGAAGGAACTCGGCCCGACGCTCATTCGATACCCCGGCGGCAACTTCGTCTCTGGATACAATTGGGAGGACGGCGTCGGGCCGCTGGAGGTGAGGCCGGCGCGCCTGGACCTTGCCTGGTTCAGCACGGAGCCGAACAGTTTTGGCACCAATGAATTCATGGACTGGTGCCGGGCTGCGGATGTCGCGCCGATGATGGCGGTCAATCTCGGCACCCGCGGCGGCGATGCGGCGCGCAGCCTGGTCGAATACTGCAACCATCCGGGCGGAACGGCCTGGTCGGAGCTGCGCCGCAAGCACGGCTGGGACAAGCCGCATGACATCAAGCTGTGGTGCCTCGGCAACGAGATGGACGGACCTTGGCAGATGGAGCACAAGAGCGCCGCCGCCTACGGTGCGATCGCCAGCGAAGCGGCCAAGATGATGCGCTGGGTGGATCCGACCATCGAGCTTGCTGCGTGCGGTTCGTCGGGGCGCAACATGCCGACCTTCGGCCAGTGGGAAGATACGGTCCTCGAGCACACCTTCGATCATGTCGACTACGTTTCGCTCCATACCTATCTCAACAATTACAGGCAGGACACAGCATCGTTTCTCGCAAGTCCCGACCTGATGGACAGCTTCATTGAGGAGGTCGTCGCCTTGGCCGATGCGGTTGCGGCCAAGCGGCGTTCCAACAAGCGTCTCATGCTGAGCTTCGACGAATGGAACGTCTGGTATCGCACGCGTCGCGGCCGGGCCGACCGGGTAAAGGAAGGCTGGCCGGTGGCACCGCCGATCCTCGAGGAAATCTATACGATGGAAGATGCGCTCGCCTTCGGCGGCGCCTGCATTTCCTTGCTCAATCATGCCGATCGGATAAAGGTCGCTTGCCTTGCGCAACTCGTCAACGTCATCGCGCCGATCATGACCGAGACGGGCGGAGGCGCATGGCGCCAGACCATCTTCTTTCCTTTCGCGCATATGAGCCGCTTCGGCCGCGGCAAGGTCCTGCGCTCGCAGGTTGAGTCGGACAGTTACGATTCGTCCTACTATGATCCTCGAGGCGTGCAGGAGCTAACCTTCCCGGTGTCCAACGTGCCTTATTTGAAGGTCGCGGCAGTTGCAGGAGAGGGCGGCGGTCTTTCGATCTTTTTACTTAACCGAGACCTGAAGCGGGATATGCAGGTCAATGTCGAGGCACGCGGTTTTGGCCGTTTCGTTGTTTCCCAGGCGATTGAATTGCGCCAGAACGATCTCCATGCGACGAATACGAAGGACGCGCCAGAGCGGGTGAAGCCGGCGCCGCTGCAGGGGGCGACTATCGAAGGTGGCCTGCTACGAGCGCATCTCGGCCCGGCGTCATGGAACGTGATTCATTTGTCGGTGCACTGACAGACTGCAGATCCTGGTTGACAGACCTGCTGCCCTTAGACTTGGGAAACGCCCAACTTCGACGGCAAGTCGGAACTGAGGGGGACCCGCCTAGCTCATGGCAGTCGGAGCGGAGGCGAGGGCTAAGGATGAGAATGACGTCGACGCTTAAGCCGGGTAGATGCCCATGAATTCACTTTCGACCGTGTTGCTCTGCCACGAAACCCACCTCAGGTCGCTCTCTGCTGAGCTGGCAACGTGAACTGAAACACGGCCCCGCGAGCCTGGTTGTCGCTCGCCCACAAGCGTCCGTTATGGGCCTCAATGATTGAACGGCAGATCGCAAGTCCCATGCCCAAGCCGTCAGGCTTGGTGGTGTAATATGGATCGAAAACATGCACGAGCGTCTGTGGATCGAGGCCTGGCCCGGAATCGGCGACTCGGACCAGCACGGTGTTTGCGTCGATCGCGGCGGTGGTGATGAGCACGTCTCTTGTCCCTTCGATGGTGGCCATAGCCTGGATCGCGTTGACAACCAGGTTGAGCAAGACCTGCTGCAACTGCACGCGGTCCCCCTCGATCGGCGACAAAGTCTCCGCAAGTTCGATCCTCACCGAAGCGCCGGTTTTCAGCGCTTCGCTATGGGTTAGAACAAGCACTTCCCGTATTACCTCGTTGAGATCCACACGCTCCTTTCGCGGCGGCGCTTTTTGGAAGAGTTCACGAATCCGACCAATCACTTCACCGCTGCGATGGGCGTCGTCGGCGATTTGACGTATAGATGACCGCGCATTCTCGATATCAGGCGCCGTCCGAGCCAGCCAGTTCAGCGCCGCACCCGCGTTGATGGCAATAGCGCAGATGGGTTGGTTGATCTCATGGGCGATGGAAGAGGTAAGCTGACCCATAGTGGCGACCCGGTTTGCGTGCGCCAACTCAAGCTGCATTCCCTGAAAGCGCCGCTCGCTCTCCCGCGCTTCGGCTTCCGCCCGCTTGAGTTCTGTCAGGTCAAGGACGAAGGAGACGCATTCGTCATCGGATCCCGCCAGCGAGGCGGAGCCGATGAGAACAGGAACGCGGCTTCCGTCCTTTCTGAAGAATTCCTTCTCGCGCGGCGCGATCTGCCCCCACAACCGGAGATGCTCGATCCGTTGCGTGTCGTCGTTGCGGTATTCCGCCGGGGTCATGTCCTTCCAGTGGACCGCACCCGAAACCAGTTCCTGCCTGGAGTATCCGGTCATGTCTAGGAAGGCATCGTTTGCGTAGCTGATATCGCCGCTGCCGTCCCAGAACAGTATTCCGATGATATTGGAATCGACGAGACGCCGGATGCGGGCCTCGCGCTCCTGAAGATCGCGGTAGAGGAGAGTGTTCTCCAGAGAAATCGCTGCCTGAGCGGCTAGCAGGTCAAGCACCGCAACGCGATCGGGCGTGAAGGCGTGGGTCGTCAGTGTGTTCTCCAGATAGAGCAACCCGATGAGCTTGGCTTGCTTCATGAGCGGCAGGCAGAGGATCGATCTGGGATGCCGTCGATGGACGTACTCTTCGCTGTAAAGCGGATCAGGCTGCGTCGTATCATCGACGATGAGAGGCTTTTGCGAGCGAATGACGTAGCGCAGCAATGCCTCCGGGCAATCGGGTGCGGAGAGGGGTGTTCGGTGCATCACAACCGCAAACTCGTCGCCTTTGGATTGGCCCTCCGCCTCGATCCAGAAATCATCGTGCCGCGACAGGATCAGCAAGCCGCGATCAGCGCCTGCGTTCTGTAGAGCGATCTTCATCAGTGTTCCGATGAGCTTCGGCAGCTCGATTTCACTGGAGACGGCCTGAGACGCCTTAACCACGGTGGTGACGTCCATTTGCCCGGCGGTCAGGCTCCCCGCGGACCTGGGGTCCTCTGCAACGTGGAGGTGAGGATAGAGGTGTTCGAGTTGTCTTGCTTTGGCGTCGGCTCCCCAGCGGAGAAATCCGTAGTGAGCATCGCGTAGATAGGTATAGGCGATCTTCTCGAAACCGCGCGTTGCGTAGAAGCGTCCGGCAAGTTCGTTTGCGATCGCCTCATTCTGAAAGAATCCGCTAGCGCGCGCCGAGGCGATCGCGCGGTCATAGAAGCGCATCGCATCGAGTTCGCGACCTTCGATGCGCGCAATCTCCGCCGAGATCAGAGTGGCACGGTCAGCAAAATCCTCTGGGCAGATCTCGGCCCATTGCTGAAGCTGGCGATGGTGGCTAGCCAGGTCATCGAGGTGCGGGGCTCGTTCGCTTGCCGCTGCGGCCTCGCCGAATGCAGCCTGTGCCAGCGCAGCATAGAAGTGAAACTCGACGCGGTCGAAGAGGGCTTTCGAAGTCCACAGGAGCCGATCGCCCTGCGCAACCGCCGCGATCGCAGCGGGGTCGTTGGTGAGGACCAGAGCCTGAAGCTTGCGCACCCAGTACCAGAAGCCGGCCTGCTCCAGATGCGGCTCCGCCTCGAGCCGACGTTCAAACTGAAGTTCGTTGAACTCGTGATCATCAAAGCAGCCGAATTTCGTGGTGAGTCCGCGCAGTGTCCGGATCAGCTGGAGCTGTCCGGCAATTCGATCGGCCGCCAGCTCAACGCGCGCCCGGCGTGCGAAATCTAGTCCGGCCTCGGCCTCCCGCTGCACGTCGGCGAGTGGATCGCCGCAGGCGAGAAGGTGTGTCAAGAGATGGTGACAGGTAAAGCTGGCGTAGTTGATGTCGCCGACCTGCTGCGCGGCGTCGAAGGCGCGCCGGAGCCACGGGCGGCCCATCCTCACATGTCGCGCCCAGCTGCCAAAGCCAAGATAGACGCGAGCCTTGAACCGATCCAGCCCCCGTCGTTCGACGAGGTCGAGACCGAGTTGGGCGAAGCGGTAGCCCGCAGCATAGTCGCCAAAGTCAGGGCCAAGCACGGTGCCGAGCACGATGTAGGCGAGGCAGGAGGCGTCGGAGTTGCCGTATTCCATGCTCAGATTGGCCATCCGTCCGATGATGAGACGGCGCAACCGCTCGTCGATGAACCAGGCGGGTGAGACCAGGACCGTGAGAACGTCCATCGTTCCGCGCGCGACCGGATCGGCCATCCGGGGCAGGTCGAGAAGGGCCTCGATCGGACGCTCCCCGATTAGTCGCCACATCCGCTCATATTCCCGCCCGACCTCCTCCGATGCGGGATGCGCGGACCAGGCGATGCCGACGCGCCGCAAATAGTCGAGGGCAATTTCGATGTCGCGATCGCTGGGCTCCATGCGGAGCCGCGTGACGGCTGCGAGATCGGGCAGAGCGGCTGCGCGGCTCGCCAGCTCGGCAAGGCGCATTTTCGCCGCTGCCTGCTCACCGGCGACGAACTCGCATTCGGCCCGCTGTAGCGCCAGGGCAAAGCTAAGCGCGTAATGCTGCTCCCAGCGATCCTCCGGGAGCATGGCCTCCCCGGCGGCGAAGTGAGCGAGTGCCATGGCAAAGGCGGGCGCCGCCTTGGCGCGCCGGCCGGCCAACAGGTTCAGCTCCGCCAGCTTCACGCGCTCCTCGCCCGCGGTGATCAAGGCTGCGCCACGGTTGAGCTGGCTCACGATCTCGAAGACATTTTCCTCGATTGCTCCCGATGGGGTTCTGGCCGCGAACAGTCGGCCAATGCGCAGATGGGCCGCAGCCCGTTCTTCCTCCGGAATCAATGCGTAGGCCGCCTCCTGGAAGCGGTCGTGGACGAACCGATAGGCGCCGGCCTGAGGCTCCACGAATTCCTGGCGGACGGCAGGCCACAGGTCTACGTGGACCTGCTCATCTGACGTGCTGAGGACGATCGAAAGCACCTCGACCTCGGCGATATTCCCAAGACAGGCCATCTGCTGCAAGGCCGTGCGCGTCGCGACGGGAAGCCGGGTGAGCTTGCCCAGCATGAGGTCGATGACGTTGTCGGTGTATCGCTTGGCGTGGATGCGATCGAGATCCCAGGACCAGTGCGCTGCATCATGGTCGAACGCGAGCAGTCCTTCCTCGACCAGCGAAAACATGAACTGGATGGCAAAGAACGGGTTGCCACCGGTTTTCTCGTGCACGAGCTGCACCAGCGGGGCGGCGTGCTGGCGTTCGCAGTGAAGTGCGTCCTCGAGCAACTGGCCGAGATGCCTGCGGCCGAGCGGCGCGAGCGTGATCTCCACGACCCGTCCACCCCGTGTCCTGATGGCCTCGCGCATGCGCATCACGGGATGAGCGGAATCCACCTCATTATCGCGATAGGCGCCGATCAGCATCAAATGCTTCAGATTCGACCGGGTCAGCAGATCCTCGAGTAGCTCGAACGTCGCCATATCGAGCCATTGCAGATCATCGAGAAACAGAACCAGCGGATGTTCGGATCGGGCAAAGAGGCCGATGAATTGCTCGAACACGCGGTGAAAGCGGCTTTGCGCGTGCTGGAGCGGCAGCTCGGGAACAGGTGGTTGTTCGCCGATGATGGCCCTCAGGTCCGGGATCAGGTCCACGACGAGCTGTCCGTTTGGACCGAGCGCGCTCAGGAGATCATGGCGCCATTCGCTCAGCTCGGTCTCGCTCTTGCCCAGGAGGGGCCGGACGAGGGTCTGGAGCGCCTTGGTGAGCGCCGCGTAAGGCACGTCGCGCTTGTGCTGGTCGAATTTGCCCGATGCAAAAAGCCCACGCGAGGGCACAAGCACTTTATGGAGCTCGTTGACAACAGAGGATTTTCCGATCCCGGAATATCCCGAGACCAGCGCCAGCTCGGGGGTGCCGTTCTTGACGATGCGCTCGAACGAGGCGAGCAACATCGCGCCTTCGTGCGCTCTTCCGTACAACTTCTCGGGAACGAGCAGGCGGTCGGGCGTATCGTGCTGGCCGAGCGGGAAGTCGTCGGTGTGCCGTCCAAGCTCCCACTCCGCAAGGCAGTGCTGAAGATCCCTTTCAGCGCCGGCTGCAGTCTGATAGCGCTCTTCGGCCATCTTGGCGAGCAGCTTCATGATGAGCCTGGAAACCGCAGCGGGGATGTTCCCGGATCGCTTGATCGGCGGCTCCGGCTGTCTTGCGACGTGGCAGTGCACCCACTCCATCGGATCGGACGCGGTGAACGGAAGCGAGCCGGTGACCATCTGGTAAAGCGTGACGCCGAGAGAGTACAGGTCACTTCGGGAGTCGATCGAGCGGTTCATGCGCCCGGTCTGCTCGGGCGACATGTAAGCGAATGTGCCGGCAATCGACTCGGGCGGGGCCGGGGACTGCCGTTCGCGTAAACGGCGCGAAGCGATGCCGAAGCCGGTGAGGTGCACGCTGCCGTTGCTGCGGTTGACCAGGATATTTGCTGGTTTGATATCCTTGTGAACCAGACCGCGCTGGTGGACCTTGCTCAGGGCCGCGGCAATCCGGATCGCCAGCCGCAGGAAGCTCCCCATCTCCATGGGAGCGTCCATCAGCCAGGTGAGCGGCTCGCCACCGACATCTTCGAGGACAAGAATGGTGCGGCTGCGATTGTGCAGAAGCTCCAGCGGCTTCGCCGCCCAGGTACTGTCCAGTTCACCCTTCAGCGCAAATTCGTGTGCGAGCCGATCAAGGCTGTGCTGCGTTGGATGTTCGGCCGCCGGAACGACGGCCAACACAACCTGTCGCTCACTGTCGATGCCGTCGCGGCGGGTTCGGCACAGGAGAATCCCTTCCTCGTCGCACAGAACCTGCGGACCGTGGGCCCAGCCAGGGCCCATAAACGATGAAAGGTTCATGCCGGTAAACCATGCCGCGGCTGAGCCGAACAGGGCTTGCCCGGTCCGCCGTATCATCCTCTACAGAGCCGCCCCGATCCACGTGCGGGGTATGAGGGGTAAGACGCGAGTGACACGATGGGGCCGAACCCCTCGCCTTTATTCCCGCGCCTGGTTCGATGGCTAAACCGGGCGGTTCAAATCGTATCATTTACCTCGATCTCGTCAACTTTCCGTCTTCGCGCAATCATGCGAAGCCCATGCGAGCGGCGGACGGGATTGCCGCATGTTGGCATGTAGCAGAGGTCTGCTTCCACCCATCATTGCAACTTTGAGGAGTGCATGGGTCTATGTGCTAGGCCGCCGCGGGCAGATCCGGGTCGGCAATCGCACCTGCAACACGGACGCGCACCCGCAGCGCGTTGCCCGGCAGGTAGGCGATCGGCATGTCCTCGACGTCGACGGTCTTGAGGCTGTCGCGCGCAGCGCCGGCCTGCACGGCGCGATCGGCTGCGATATCGCGCGCGGCCGCGATCGCGTCCTCGCGGCTGAGGTCGCGGAACACCTGATCGGCTTCGCCCGAGACCTGCGCGATCGCGGCGCCTACCGCATTGGCGCAGTCGCCATACGGCACGCGCACGATCTCGGAAATGCCAGGCAGGCGATCCGGCACCAGGAAGGCGCCGCCGCCGACCGCGAGCAGCGGCACGTCGCCGGCTTCTGTCTTCATGCGGTCGATGTCCTCCTCCAGCTTGCGCCAGGCGTCGCGCAGTGCGGCCTCGATCAGGCGCTTCGGCAAGTTCGCGACGCGCGAGCGGTCGCCGATGTCGATCAGGCCGGCCGCGACGGCGATGTCGGTGGCGGTGAGGCGCGAGCCGCCGAACACCAGCGCATCCGACGTCAGGCGGTAGCTGACGCTGAGCGGGCCGACGCGGAGCGGGTCCTCGTCGACATGGCTGCCGCCGCCGAGCCCAATCGAGAGCAGGTCGGGCATACGGAACAGCGTGCGCACGCCGCCGACCTCGACCACGGCATTGGCTTCACGCGGGAAACCGTGACGCAGCTGGCCGATATCGGAAGTGGTGCCGCCGACGTCGACGACCATGGCGTCGTCGAGGCCGGAGAGATGGGCGGCACCGCGCATGGAGTTGGTGGCGCCGGAGGCGAAGCTCATCACCGGGAAGGCGATGGCGATCTCGGCCTGCATCACGGTGCCGTCGTTCTGGGTCAGAAACAGCGGCGCGTCGATGCCGCTGTCGGCGATGGCCTTACGGAACGCCGCGACGGTGGTGACGGCGAGGTCGTGCAGCGAGGCATTGAGCAGCGCGGCGTTCTCGCGCTCGAGCAGGCCTATGCGGCCGAGATCGTGCGACAGCGTTACCGCGACCTCGGGGCAGATCTCGGCGAGGATTTCGCGTGCGGTCGTCTCACAGGAGGGATCGAGCGGGGAGAAGCTCGAGCACACCGCGACCGAGCGCAGGCCGGCGTCGTTGATCTTCTTCGCGGCGTTCTTGAGGCCCGCGATGTCGAGCGGCATGAACGGGCGGCCGTCGTAGTCATGGCCGCCTTCCAGCATGAAGATCTCGCCGTTAACGAGGCTGGCGAGGTCCGCCGGCCAGTCGCAGAACGGCGGCAGCGAGGCGCTGGCGGGCATGCCGATCCGGATCGCCCCGATCTTCTGTACATGGCGGCGCTGCACCACCGCGTTGATGAAATGCGTGGTGCCGATCACGACCGCATCGACCTTCACCGCGGCGGACGGCTCGGCACGCAACGCCCTAAGCGCGTCCAGGATACCCGAGGTCACGTCGGCCGTGGTCGGCCGCTTGACGGAATGAACGACCTTCTCGTCGACCATCAGCACGGCGTCCGTGTTGGTGCCGCCGACATCGATGCCAATACGCTTCATGGGGTCTTAAGCTCCGGCCGCTGCGGGCGAGAAGAGGGAACGGAAGTCGAGGTCGTAGCCGAAGGCGCGCGGACCGACGAATTCGAGGCCGCGCGGGCTCGTCAGCACCGGCGGCGCGGGCAGAGCGACGACGGTGACGCGCTGGCCGTAGCGGATGGTCTCGGTACCGATGCCGTGGCCGTTGACGCTGTCGAGCACGCAGATCAAATCGGGCGAGGTCGCGATCGCCTCCTCGTCACGCCAAGCCACGATCCATTCGTTCTGGAACGAGAGCTTGAGCTTGGTACCGCGGTCGGCGTCGCTGCCGTCGACCATGGCTGTGCCGCGCAAGAACCCTTCCGTGGTGCGCCGGGCGACGTCGACGATCTTGCCGGTGAACAGTTTTTGGCCGCCTTCGGTCGCGAGCAGTGCGGCGATCGGATCCTCGTGACGGCGGTTGGCCTCCTGCACGGCGCGGCCGATGCGGATCGCCTTGGTCGTGGTGAAATGGATGCCCCAGTCCTTGACCTCGCGCCCCGTGCGCGGCGCCTTGCTGGTGGAGGCGATCGAGCCCATCTCGACGCAGATCTTGCGGCTTGCCCGCTCCATCCATTTCCAGGTGGGCACCTTGGTCACGACGGCTTCGATGCCGCGGGGATCGTAGAGCGTGCAGGGATAGGGACGCAGGTCACCGATTGCGACCGACGTCATCTGTGCCTCCGGGAACGCGCGGCCCATGCAGTCGGCATCGACGACGGGAATGCCGAGATGGGCGGCCGCCATCAGGGCCTGAACGCCGTTGCCACCGCCGATCTCGACCGACATCACGGCGCGGAACTTGACGTTGTTGATCTCCTCCTGCATGCGCACGGCGCGCGCGATGTTGCGGCTGTCGGCGAGGCGCTCCTGCCCGACCAGGGGCGCTCCCATGTTGGAGACCACGGCGACCCAGTCCTCGTCGGCGAGGTCGAGCGGCGACATCAATTGTACGCGGTGGCCCTCGGCATAGAGCCGGCGCAGGTTGAGCAGGCCGAGATAGGGGCTGCCGCCGCCGCCGGTGCCGAGGATCCAGGCGCCGACCGCGAGCGCCTCGATCTCCTCGAGGCTGATCGTCTTCAACTCTGCCTTGCTCACGATACCAGCTCCTCGACGATGCGGGCGGCCGCGGCAATGCCGAGGATCACGGGGCCGGGATAGGCGGTGCGCACGCGCGCCTTGTTGGCGCTGGTGTAGCTGATGCAGTCCATCACCACGAGATCCGGCTCGAGGTCCGCCATCGTGCGCGCGGCTTCGTCCACTGTGGTGTCGCTTGAGCCGGGACGCAGCGTGATGCCGACCACCTCGACGCCCTCGCGCTGCCATTTCTTGTCGATCAGCGCGGTCTGTTCGGGCAGCGGCGAGAACACGCCGAGCCGTCCCTCTGGCAGCACGGCCTCGACGAGGTTGTGCAGGATGGCCGAGGGCAGGATGACGAGGCCGTCGGCCGCGAGATTTGGGAATTTGCCGGTGCACGCCATCAGCGTCACGCCGACGCCCTCGTGCTTGAAGCGGGTGATCTGCTGGCTCGCGCGCCGCTCTACCTCTTTCTTGCTGATGGTGACCGCGTCGCCGTTCGGCAGCAGCGTGAACAGCGTGTCGTAGCCGTCCATCGGCGGGATCGCGTCGATCTCGGCGCGGCTCATGCCGTCGAGCGCGCCGCGCAGCTCGATCTGGATGCCCGGCGACAGCACGGCGGCGATCTCGGCAGCGACGGAGGGGCGCGGGCTCTGGCCGATCACGACCACCCCGATGCGCTGGTGTTTCAATGGCATGTTCATCTGGTCTAGTCCTTCAAGACGACGAGATCGGCCGGCGTCCATTCAAGCGTGACGGCGTCGCCGGGAACGAACAGGCGGCCCGTGCCTGCATTGGGCTGCTGCACGAGCACGCGATGGCCGCTCTCGAGCGTGATGCGATAGAGCACGGCGCCGCCGAGGAAGTTGGTATTCTCGACGGTGCCATGCGCGGAGCTGCCGGCTGCGATGGCCGCGTCGATGCGTGGCGAGAGCCGGATCTTTTCCGGGCGCAGCGCCACCGAGAGAATGCCGGTGCCCTGCGTCTCGGCTGGCGGCAGCGCCAGGAGCAGGTCCTTGCCGACGTTGAGGTTCGGCCCGACGCGTTCGCCTCGAAAGATGTTGGTGTCGCCGATGAAGTCGGCGACGAAGCGCGTGGTCGGCTGGTTGTAGATCTCGCTGGGCGTGCCGACCTGCTCGACCCGGCCGCCATTCATCACGGCGATCCGGTCGGACATTGCCAGCGCCTCCTCCTGGTCGTGGGTGACAAAGACGAGGGTGAGGCCGAGCTTCTTCTGAAGCTGCTTGAGCTCGAATTGCATCTGTTGGCGCAGCTTCTTGTCGAGCGCCCCGAGCGGCTCGTCGCAGAGCAGGACGCGCGGCGCGATCACGATGGCGCGGGCAAGCGCGACGCGCTGCTGCTGGCCGCCGGAGAGCTGCGCAGGGCGGCGATCTTCCAGCCCGGACAGCTCCACCATGGCGAGCGCCGCCTTCACCTTGGCGGCGATGCTCGCCTTGTCCAGCCCGCGCATGCGCAGGCCAAAGGCGACGTTTTCGGCGACGGTGCGATGCGGGAACAGTGCGTAGTTCTGGAACACCATGCCCATGTCGCGTTTGTGCGCGGGCACGTGGGTGATGTCGGCGCCATCGACACGGATCGCGCCCGCGCTCGGCGTCTCGAAGCCGGCGATCATGCGCAGCGTCGTGGTCTTGCCGCAGCCGGACGGACCGAGCAGGGAGAAGAACTCGCCCTGCCGGATGTCCATCGCGACCGCGTCCACCGCGCGGACGCCGCCGTCATAGACCTTGCTGACGCCGGCGATCTCGATCGACGCGCTCATGCGCGGAAGATCCGGTTGACGCGCTGGTCGATCTCGTCCTTGCGCTCGTTGTACCACTTCCAATCGACCTGGATCAGCTTCGAGACCTTCTCGGGCGTGGTGAGCAGCTTGGCATCGTACTTGGCATCGAGCTTCACCTTCTTGTTGGCCGGCGAATACCAGACCGTTTCAGCCAGGCGCTTCTGCACTTCCGGCCGAAGCATGTAGTTGACGTAGGCGTTGGCGAGCTCCTTCATCTTGCTGCCGGGCGTGATGGTCAGGATCTGCTCCAGCGACAAGACGCCTTCGCTCGGCGCGACGAAATCGGTCGGCTGGTTCTGGCCGTCATAGCGATAGATGCCGGAATCGTGGATGACGCAGAGGCCGACTTCGCCGGACAGCAGCATCTTCTCCATCGCGCCGGTGAAATCGACGATCTTGATCGGCTTCAGCTTCTCCAGCGCCGCATAGGCGGCATCGAGATCGGTCTGGCCCTTACCAAACAGCGTGCCGCACATCATCAGGAAGGCCTGGCCGAGACTGTTGACCGGAATGACATAGCCGCCGCGCACGCCGTTGTATTTAGCGTCCCACAGCTCCTTCCAGGACGTGACGTTGCCGTAGCCTTTGTCGGTGCGCATACCGAGGCCGATCGCGCTCGTGAAGATCGATACGCCGACGATCTTCTCGCTGACCGCGTAGGGATAGACGTCGGCGAGGTTCGGCACCAGCTTAGGATCGATCTTCGGCTCGACAAGACCCATCTCGGCGGCTGCCCACTGCTCGTTGGAGTTGGTGTGCAGCACGTCGTAGATCGGCGCCGAGCGCGAGCTCGCCTGGAGTTTTGGCAAGTATGGAAAGGCAGAGTCGGTCTGGAGCTTGCACTTGAACTCGCTCTCGAAGGCGGGGCCGATCTCGGCCTTCATGATCTCGCCCCACTTGCCGCCCCAGCCGGTGATGCGCAGCGTCGGATCTTCGGCGCGCGCGACGTAAGGCGCGGCGATGGTGCCGATGCCGAGCGAGGCGCTCGCGGCCAGAAAGCGGCGGCGGCTGAGCCGTGACGATCCCAGAGCTTTCATCATGTGTCGATTCCTTCGTTGGAATGAGCGGTTACAATTTGACGTAGGAGCGCAGGCCGACCGTGCGATCGAGCCCGATGACGACGACAAAAGCGAGCACGATCGAGACCACCGAGGCGGCGCCGATGGTGCCGTCGAGATCGAACTTGAGATAGTTGAACAGCGTGACCGGCAGCGTCTCGTTGCCCGGGCTAACCAGGAACAGCGACACCGGGAACTGGTCGAACGAGACGATGAAAGCGAAGATCGCACCTGCGAGCACACCGGGCTTGATCAGCGGTAGAGTCACCTCGAAGAAAGTGCGCAAGGGACTGGCGCCGAGACTGCGCGCGGCTTCTTCCAGGCGCGTGTCGAAATTGTGCAGCACGGCGAGGGTGGTGCGCACCACGTAAGGCAGCGTCACCAGCGTGTGGCCGCCAACGAGGCCCCAGGTCGGCCGCCCGACATCGAGCAACACATAGGTCTGGAACAGCGCAAGGCCGGTGAGGATCGCCGGCAGCATCAGGGGCGAAAGCATCGTTGCGACGATAAGGCGGGTGCCCGGCAGGTTGCCGCGCGCCAGCGCCAGCGCCGCGCAAGCGCCCAGCATAGTTGCGGACACGGTGGTGAGCACGGCGACTTCGAGACTGAAGCCGAGCGCGTGCATGAAGTCGCGCGAAGCGAAGAACTTTTCGAACCAGCGCAAGGACACGCCGACCGGCGGAAACTGGATGAACGGCGTCGGGTTCAGCGCGAAGACCACGACGATCGCGATGGGCGCCAGTAGGAAGACCAGGATGGCGATGTTGAGGACGAGATAGAGGGTGCGGCCGTAAGGCCATGCGGCTGCAGCCGCTCGTGCGGATGCTGACTGCCGGCTTGCTGCGAGCGCTGCGCTGTTCGAGGCCGCGGTTTGCATCTCCGACCTCACTGCAATTCGCGCTGGCCGGAGACGAGGCCGAGCGCGCTGTTATAGGCGATGACGAGCATGAGCGAGATCACGAGCAGCACGATGCCGAGCGCAGCGGCGAAGCCGACGTTGAAGTTTGCCGAGATCTGCTGGTAGATCAGGATCGGCAGCGTCATGATCTGGAAGCCACCGAGCAGGATCGGCGTGACATAGGCGCTGATCGCGAGCGCGAAGACCAGCAGCGATCCGGCGAGAATGCCGGGCAGGCTGAGCGGCAACGTCACCTCGAGAAAGGCGCGCAAGGGACTCGCGCCGAGATTTTCCGCGGCCTGCTCCAGCCGTTCGTCGATGCGGCCGATCACGCCGGTCAGCGTCAGCACCATGAACGGGACGTAGATGTGGACGAGGCCGATCACGATGCCGGTCTCTGTGTACATCAGTTTCAACGGTTGAGCGATAAGGCCGAGCGACATGAGGGTCTGATTGATCACGCCCTTGTCTGAGAGCAGCGTCATCCAGGCGAAGGTGCGCACCACGATGCCGGTCGGCATCGGCGCCAGCACGGCCATCAGCAGCAGCGCATGCCCGGTGCGGCTCTTGATGCGCGCCATCCAGTGCGCCAGCGGATAGCCGATTGCGAGCGCAATCAGCGTGGTCACCAGCCCGATCCGGATCGTGGTCCAGATCACTTCCAGATAATAGAGGTCGTTGACGATACGGGCGTAGTGCCGCGTGGTGAACGCCACCTTCGGCATCACCACCGGATTGCCGGTCAATGCGCTCATCAGCGCCATCAGGCCGATCGGCAGGAAGAAGAACAGGGCGAACAGCAATGCGCTCGGTAGAATGAAGAGCGCAAGGCCGTTGGGGCGGGTTGTCGAAGCGCTGCTCATCGCGTCCCCGTCTGCGCGGCATCTTGATTAAGTGGATCGCCGGTCATCCGCCGCAGCTTTGCCGCCATCGCCGCCAGCTCGCGACGGACATTGGCGCGCTCGGCGGCAGTGGTCGCCTGCACCGAATAGGACACCGCGATGCCGATCAACTCGCCGGTCTCGCCACTCTTGAGCGCAAAGCCTTGCGAGCCGACGCCTTCGATGGATTCGTCGGCGGCCTCCGAAATACCGGTGCGGCGGATCTCGTCGAGGCGCGCCGTCAGTTGTTTGAAGTTTTGTGGCGAGTTGCGCGGCAGCCTGGGATAGGTCGCCGGCACGCGCGCGCGAATCTCCTCATCCGAGAGGCGCGCGAGCATGGCGCGGCCGTTTGAGGTCGCGAGCGCCGGCGTGCGCTGGCCCGGCGGATTGACGACGCGCAAGGGATTCGAGCCCGGAACGATCCTGAGCACGACCTGTTCGTAGCCGTCGAGCACGGCGATGTAGCCGGTGTGTCCGGTGCGCGCGCAGACCTCGCGCAGCTCGCGCTCGGCCATGCTGATGAGATCGTCATGGGCGCGGTGCAGTCGGCCGAGCTCGAAGGTGAGCAGGCCGGGGCGGTAGCGGCGGGTGTGCGGATCCTGCTCGAGCAGGCCGCAATCGCGCAAGGAACGCAGAAGCCGCGAGGTCGAGCTCTTCGGCTTGCCTGTCAACGCCATCACGTCCGCAAAAGACAGATCGGGTCGCGCGCTGGAGAAGCAGCGCAGGATCTCGATCGCGTTGGTGAGAGCGCTCATGAAGGTCGGTCCATGGAGTTCCATATTTCGGAACCATGTCCCAAATTCTAAGGCCGACACAGAAGCGGGCAAGCGGAAATTTCCGGCAGGTGGCGCCCGATTGCTCAGATGCAGCGTAAGGCGCTTGCAGGGATGGCCAAGGGCGCACTGCGTTTGGCGGTGCGCCCTGTCTCGGAGTCAGGCAGCTATTGCGGTGACCTTGCCGATCCATTCGCGGGCGAGCGTCACCTCCGCCTGCGACAATTGATGGCCGCCTCTGGGGATCAGCGTCCGGCCCAGTGAACGCATCGGCGCTCGATCACGAGGAACATGAGGTTCAGGGAATAGCCCAGCGCGCCCGCGGCGAAGACTGCAGCACACATCGCGGGCATGTCAAAGAGCTGCTTGGCCTCGAACACGCGCTGGCCGAGCCGTAGACCTTTTCGGACGAGCCGAGCAGAATCCCGAGCGGAATGGCGATGACGGCCGCAATTGCTGTTGCAAGCGGCGAGGGCAACAGCACCGGATCGACCAGCTTGAGGAAGCTGACGAACGACCGGATCGCCAGCAGGCGAGTTGCATGCACTGCGAACTGCCGGCGTGCTCTAAACCGTGAAGAACGGATTGGCCGGCCGCGCGAGACCGAGATGATCGCGCAATGTCGTGCCCTCATAGTCGCTGCGGAACAGCCCGCGCTCCTGCAAGACCGGCACCACGAGCTCGACAAAGTCCTCGAAGCCTTCGTGGAAATAGGGCGGCATCACGTTGAAACCGTCGGCGGCACGCTCTTCGAACCAGAGCTGGAAAGTATCGGCGATGCGTTCGGCCGAGCCGCACAGCACCCAATGGCCGCGAGCGGCGGCGGTGAGATTGTAGAGGTCGCGCAGCGTCATGTTCTCGCGGCGGCCCTTGGCGAGCATGACACTGGCAAAGCTGTGATAGCTGTCCGACGGCGCGATATCGGGGATCGGCCCGTCGAGATCGTAGGCCGACATGTCGCGCCCGAAGCGATCGGACAGGATGGCGAGCGCGTTGCTGCCGCTGACGAAGCTCTGGAGCGTGTTGAGCTTCTCGAACGCCTCCTTGTCAGTGCGGCCGACCACGGGCATCACGCCCGGCAGCACCGTGACGTCCTCGGCCCTGCGTCCGAACGCCGGCAGCCGCGCCTTCAGCGAGTCGTAGCCGGCCTTGGCTTCCTCGATGTCCTGCACCACCAAGAACACGATGTCGGCGGTGCGCGCGGCGAGCGCCTGTCCGGCCTCGGAGCCACCGGCCTGCAGCACGACGGGCCGGCCTTGCGGGCTGCGGCCGATGTTGAGCGGGCCCTTCACCTTGAAGAAGGCACCGTCATGGTCGATGGGGCGGAGCCTTGCCGGATCGATGTAGAGACCGCTGGTGCGGTCCGCGACGATGGCGTCATCCGCCCAGCCGTCCCACAGGCCCTTGACCACGTCGAGGAACTCGCCTGCCATCTCGTAGCGGCGGGCGTGGTCGGGATGGGTGGTGCCGAAATTCGCTGCCGTCGCCGGATTGGCCGTCGTCACCGCGTTCCACGCCGCGCGCCCGTCGGAGATGTGATCGAGCGAAGCGAACACGCGCGCGACCGAGAACGGATCGCTGTAGGTGGTTGAGACGGTGGCGCCGAGCCCGATATGGCTGGTTGATGTCGAAAGCGCCGCCAGCATGGTCAGAGGCTCCAGCCGCAGCGTGTAGGAGGGATGGGCCGCCGCGTCGGCATAGAGATTGTCGCCCATGAAGATCAGGTCGAACTTACCGCGCTCGGCGGTGCGGCCGATCTCCTGAATCGCCGCAAAGTCCTGGAAGCTGTCGACCGCGCCGGGATAGCGCCAGCCCGCGACATGTTATGTACCGACGTGGGCGTGGCATCAGCACCGCAACAGCAGCGCGACCGAGCCGGTACTCTATGTGGCTTGCGAAAATGCTTCCCTGCTGCAGAACCTGGGTATCGCCCTGCGGGAGGAGGCTTGAACGAGCGGCCGGACGACCGGTCGTGTCCCTGATGGTGATGTAGCTGGGTAGAGCAAGCCGGCCGGACGCGCGCCTTCAAATAGCGCCGTAGCGGGCGTGTCCGCGGCTCGCTGTTTCTGTTCATACAGCTCTTGATGTGTGGGTTTGTCGCTGCGGCCGTGCCCCAGCGAGTCGACGCACAGGACGCGATAGCGTTGGGCAAGGACAGATACGATTCCGGCCCGTCGCCAGCTCTCGGCGTCGAGCAGGAAGCCGTGTTGCAGCACCACGATTGGTCCGGTGCCGTCGTTAGTATAATGGATTCGCTCGCCTCGGCTGACGACAAACGGCATTTGAGATCACCTTTATCTGAGAGGGCCGGTCGTGAGATGCCGGCGTGGACGCGGCCAGAGCTGCGCGCCCCGACCTGCGCGACGCTTCAGGCTCGTCCTTCCGTGCGTTCCACGACGCCCGCGCCGAGTGATCTCGGGAATGCCGTCACGATTAGCACGCACAGTCCGGCAAGTTCGCAAGCCGCGCTGATCCATGCCAGGCCGGTGAGGTGAGCGCCCTGGAGCATTGCGGCCCCCGCCACGGCGCCACCTGCAAATCCGAGATACATCGCCGACGCGTTGAGCGATACCACCGTCGCGCCGGCGGCGGGCAGCACGAGTTGGAGCAACCGGACCTGCTGCGCGGCATAGAATATCCAGGCGACGCCGGCGCAGATCATCATCAGGATCGCAACGGCGACAGCGGATGTCGGGCCTCGCAGATCCGCCGAGCCCAGCAGCGCGATGATGACGTAGATGCAGGCCATGGCCGCTATCGCCGCCGCCCGGACGCGCCGGGCTTCCCAGCGGTCCGTAGCCATCCCTCCGAGGTAAGCGCCGATCGAGGATGCGAAGCCGATCCCGAAAAGCACGATACCCAGGTGCGCGGTCGCGATCTTTGCGACCTGGTTCAGGTAGACGGCCACGAAGGTGTAGAGTGCGTTGATTCCCATCGCCCAGAACAGCGTCGTCAGCAGGCTCGTCGAGATCTCCGGATATTTGATGGCCTTGATCCTTTCGCCAAGCGTTCCGGCCGCCTCGAAGGTAAGTTCCGGCAATCGCGACAGGAGCACCAGGCTGGCCGCTCCCGCGACAACGGCAACTAGGGCGAAGGCGAAACGCCACCCCGCCATTTGTCCGATCATCGCGCCGAGCGGCACGCCGGCCATGAGCGCGATGGCGGCTCCGCTATTGACTAATGCTAGCGCGCGTCCCCGCATGTCAAGTGCGACCAACTGGCCCGCTGCATTCAGGGCCGCCGGCATGAAGATGCTTGCGGACGCGGCCAGAGCCACTCGGGCGAGCACCAGCGTGCCATAGGTCGGCGCGACCGCGGCCAACACGTTGCTGAGCGCGAACAACAGCATGGCGAGGCCGATCAAGCGTCGCTGCTGGACCCTGGCGAGCGCGACGGTGAGGACCGGCGAGCCGATGGCGTAGACGAGGGAGAACGCCGTGACAAGGTAGCCCGCGACGGCTTCCGTCACCTTCAGTTCCGACGCGATTTCGGGAAGCACGCCCGCAATCATGAAGCCCTCAGTGCCGACCGCGAAGACGCCGATCGCCAGACAGATCAGGATTGGCTTGATTCCTGTCATCGAATTCGAGGTGGTGCGCACGGGACCCTCCAGATGATCTCTCTTCAACGACGATTTGATCCAACCGCATCGGCCGGTCGATTTGGCGCATCCGGGCGGGTGATGCCCGCATACGCCCGCAGCCGCTCCGTGCCGTTGGCGAAGTGGATACGTAAGGCCCCGAACTCCGCCTCCCGACCGCTCAGCTTCGGAATATGCCGGACGCTCACGCCACAATCCCGGGGCAGTTCTCCGGACAGGACGCCTTCCGCCAGGATATGGTTGAGATGCACGAGATAGTCGGCAGGACCGATCCCGGCAGTCGCGACGTAGACGGTTCGCGTGATGGCCGGGTGCCCATCCGGCGCGGCGACACCGAAGTCGGAGATATCCGCCAGTGTGTCGCCGCCGCGGAACAGGCAAAGCAGTCGCCGGAGCCACAATGTGGCGTCTGGCGGCGCAGGGGCGATCCAGCCGATAGAGCCGTCGGCTGCAAGCCAGTCGAACGCGAAGCGTACCGACAACCTCCCCGGATTGCCCACGAGGAAGATCGTGCGCGTGAAATTGCGACGCCACAGCCGGCTTGCATCCTCGTCCAGCGATTGTGCAAACCGCACGCAGCTCTCGGCGAAGGCCGCCGGCGCGAATTCGCGCAGGACGGCGACGGCGGCGACGCCGCCGTTCGACTGCCAGTCCGTCGCCGCATGGTCCGCCGTCCGCGGCAAGTCCCGGCGATCGAGCCCGGGGTGAGCAAACGAAAGCCGCTCCTCGAACGCGCCTCGCAGCCACTCCTGCGTCAGCTTCACATATACCATCCGTTGCCCCCGTCGATCAGGCCAAGGGGAACGTGCTGCCGGGAGAGCAGAGCGGTCGTGATCCGATAGGGATCGACGTAGCACTCGCGTCCGCCATGCTTGCGCAGAAACAATTCGACGTCGTCGCCGCTCGTCCCGGCTTGCGATTGCGCAAGCAGGACCGCCGCGCGCCGCGTCGAGCGCTCGAGGTGCTTCAGGTCGATCGATGCGGAGCGGTTCTTGCCGAGAGTGGCGATGAAATAGAGTCGCATGCCAAGTCTGACCGAATAGAGATCGGCCGCATCAAGGCCGTGCGCGATCAGAGCCGACGCCGTGTAGCCACGCCACCCGCCAAACCGGGCCGATTGCACCACGCCATCGATGGCCACGCGGCTCAGCGCGACGCGGTGGACCACGGCGCCGAGCTTCCCGAGAATCCGCTGCAGCAAAACGTGGTCGGCATTGAGTTCCTCATCGTGAATGAGGACGATGTGATCGTAATGCGGAATCTGCGGCACGAGATCGCGCAGCAGGTTGATCAGATAGTTGACCTGACCGTCCGAAGTGATGGCGCGGCGAAGCGGAAGGCCCTCGGACGTGGCGTCGAGGTAGAGCGTGCCGCCTGCCGCACGCAAATCCAGGCAGAGCTCGCCGCTCTTCAGGAGATCCACCAGGGCGTCGACCGCCATGGTATCCGGGCGCCGGGCTGGCATCAGGTTCTCGATGCCGAGCGAGGCGGCCTGCGCGGCCCAGATGTCGCATAGCCGCAGGCTGCATGGGTGGCACCAGGTGCCGCGCTCGACCGCACGGAGATAGGACGTGAGCGCGGCATAAGGGACCTTTGAACCCTGCGCATGGTAGCGCCGATAGAGCTCACCGATGTCGTTCTCGTCGCAGGACTCGAAGTCGACGTCATCATGCTCGCGATCGAGATACTCCCAGAAGCCGAGCGTCTGTTCGCTGCCGTTGGCCGTCAAATGGCTGTACAGACAATCGACATCGGCAAGCAGCGATGTTGCCTTGAACATGACGTCGACCCAGAGCATGCCCTTCACATGGCTCGGGGTCAGCGGCTTGGTCGGCGTAATCGGTATCGGCGCGAGCAAGATCCTCTTTCGTCCGACGGTGTCGAGCGTCGTCATTGGGCTGGCGTCCTGGTCATTGCTGCGCTGCAAAAGTGGACATGACGGGGAATTTGCCGCTATCGAGCAGTTGCCAAGTCTGCTCTGGCACCAGCAGGCGATCCTTGGCCTGCGCCGCCCGCACGCCCGTCGAGACGCGGCTTTGCCACTCGTGGAAGAATGCCTTGTGCGTCACGATCTTAAGCGCCAGCGGATCGATGAAAGCCGATTGTCGCGCCATAGCATAGCCCGGAGAGAGGCGGCCGAGTGCGTCGTCGATCCGCGCCGCCATATCCGCGACAATGTCATCGGGAACCGGAGCTTCCGTGCCGACGAGCATCGCGTAGTGCTGCATGTGTGGGCGGTCGGAGGATTGCGTGGGCCTGCAGGCGACGTTGGCGACATCGATATCGAGCTCGCGTGCCGCGCGTCGGACCGCCGTGATGAAATGGGAGTCGCGCAGCCGTTCGCCGACGAGGTTCGATACGGCGTGGCGGCCGGCATATTCGACGCGAGGGACGTCTGCCGTCCTGTCGACCACGCGGATCACGTCACCGAGAGCGTAGCGATGAAGCCCGCCGACATGGCTGATCACCACGTGATATTCGCGGTCGCATTCCAGGTCGCTGTACCCCAGCGTTTCGCTGTCCGAGCGGATGTCGTGGCTGGCCTCGATGAACTCGAACACCGCGTTCGAGACCGCGAGGCAGGACGTCGAGGGACGGAGTGGATCGGCACAGAGTGCGATCGGTCCTTCCGATGCCGCCAGCGGCGCCGGCACCACCGCGACGTCGTCGCCGAACGCATGCCTGAGCTTGTCCATGTAGAGCGCGGCCATCCCGCCGGTCCAGCAATAGAGGATCCGGATGTTCGGCCAGATGTCCCTCGGCAGGACGTTCGAGCGTCCCGGCGTCATGCGCTCGAGCTCCAGCGCTCGCGCCTTGTTCGCCGGAAAGGCTGCTAAGCCGCCGATGGTTCCGTCGAACATGTCCTTGACGATCGCAGGCAGCCACAGTGCAAGCTGATGAGGAAGCGCGGCCACGGCTGCGGGGTTGATGCCGATGATGCATTCGAGATCGTGCTCGGCGGCGATCCTGAGCTTGGCGTAGGTCTTTGCCAGATCGCTGTCCCAGCGCGGCCCGCGCGGCAAGCCCGTCGACCAGGGCGCCCGGCTGCCGGGCTCCGCCGCGGTCAGTTCGCCAAACGACTGTACGAAATCGACCTGGCTGGCGCCCAGGTGCAGGCGGCCGGAATTGGTCAGGGTGACGTCGCTCGATGAACCCTGCCTGAGGTTCAAGGTCTTGTCGGTACCGGATATCGCGCCCGGATATTGCGCGTGCAGGGCCCCGAGTGCCGCATAGTAGAATGGAAAGAAGCACCGCGTCATGAACTTCGAGGTGACCGGAATCGCCTTGTTGGCGCCCGTGCTTCCACTAGTTTTGAAGAAGAGCACGGGGTCTTCGGTCGTCAGGACGTTCGATTCTCCGTCGCAGACCCGGGAAATCCACGGCGCCATCCCGTCATAGGTGCGGATGGGGACGGCCTTGCCGTAGTCATGTCTATCGCGAACGCATGCCAGGCCGTGCTTCCTTCCGAAGGCGGTATCCTTGCTTTCGCTCACGATCTCTTCGAGCAGCCGGGCTTGCAGCGCGCGCCCTTGATGGAGAGCGTTGCTGGCACGGCCGCGTTCGATGGCGACTCGTTCGCTGCAGCGACGGACATACTCGTCGGTGGAGATGGCTGTCATGGTCAGTCCTGGAAGGCTGGGATTGGCGCGGGATGGCAGGCCGCGGGGCAGGACGGCGCAGGATTCGGTGCCGGCCCGAGGCGGGGGATGCTGGCCTGCCGCGCGAATCCGATGACTTCCTCGATGTCGTCGACCAGGTCGTCCAGGCTGCCGTCCTGGTCGATGATTTCGATCGTCGACGTTGCGGCTTCTTTGAGCATCACCGCACGCAGGTCATGCTGAAAACGAACGAAGGCGGGGCGCGTCGGATACGCTCCGTAATATTCGAACCCGTTGAGCAGGCCGCCCCGCTCGCAGCGCTGCCAGGCGACCTCGGAATCGACGTCGAGGTAGAACACCCGGCTCGGCTGCGGCAGCGCGCGCCATAATGCGAAGACGTCCTCGTTCCGGATCCCCGCGAGAACGCACTTGGCGAGAATCTTGTAATAGTAGGAGTCCACGACGACGGGCTTGGACGCCTTCGCGTTCGCGATCTGGTCGCGCACGAAGACCACGTAGGCGTGAAACAGGCTCAGGATGAACTCCGGCGACATCGCTCCGTTGGCCATCGTGGACGAGACCGCGGCGAAGGCCTTGCGAAAGCTGCCGGCGAAGGAGGGCTGTCCCGGTCCCGCGCCGTCGTCATAGGAAACCAGATGGACCGAGGTCCGCGCCGACAAGGCCCTGAACAGGGTTGACTTGCCTGCATAGTCGGGCCCTAGCAGGACGTAGAAGTCGGGTTTGGCGGCCGAGGGGTGGGGACGAAGGATCGTAGATGCGTCTTGCATGGCCTCTAGCTCCCCAACCGGTTTGGCGACTGCCGCTGCCGGCACAGCTCGACAAGCCAGCCGAGCGTGCAGTCCTGCGGGTCGGATCGGATCGCGGCCAGCACCTCGTCTCGCGCGATCTCGATATCCAGCCTTCGTCCGATGTGACGGCAGACGTCCAGGATGTCGACGGGCGTGGCGATCAGATCGTCCAGCAGGGTGGAACGAAGTTCGATCGGCCCTTCGCTGTAGAAGACTTTCCTTGCGATACTGAGAACCGATGCTGCGATATGCGTGTCCGAATGATATCCCATCAGTGCCCCCCGTTTTGTTGGACGACCCCGGTGCGGTCCTGGATGAACCGAAGCACCTTCTTGAAGACGAGATGCCTGGTGCGCACGTTAGTCGACACGATGTGCGTCACGGCGTCGATCGTGTAGAGTTCCTTGTCTGCTGACGAGATCCGCTGATAGGCGTAATGCGCGTTCTCGACCGGATGAAGGTGGTCGTGTTCGGCATGGACGATCAGGCAGGGCACGTTGACGCGATGCAACTGGGTGCTCAGCTTCGCGCGCAGCCTGTTCACGATCTCCCAGGCGCTCGCCGGGCGGTACAGTTGGTAGCATCGCCACGGAGTCAGCGAGTGGAGGTTGATGCGCCGCGTGTTGTCCGGCACCAGGTTCAGCCGGTGAAACAGCGGCATCGACCGCGGCATCAGGTCGATCGGCCAGCGATCGAACGGGCTCGGCAGGAAGGGCATCCTCGGAGGCGCTGTGAACGGCGTCGAAATGGTGACGATGCCCGCGACGTCAATCCCGTCCTCGACGTGCAGCGCCATCGCGACCCGACCGCCAAGGCATTGCCCGACCAGAAATTGCTTGGTGGTCCGTTCCTTCAGCCAGCGAAGGGCCCGGCGCGCATCGTCGATCCATTTCGCTGGATTTGCCGATGCGAAAGCCTCAGGCGTGCTGCCGTGCCCCTGGAACAGCGGACAGACGACCGTAATTCCGTGCGCGACGAGGAATTCAGCGAGCGGACGCATTTCCCATGGAGAGCCGAACGTCGCATGCATCAGCACGACGCCAACGTCGCCAGCCTCGATTCGATAGGTATGCGCATCGTCCCAGATGTTCACCCGTCCTGCCCGGTATTGGCGGGACGGTCTGTACAGATCGCGTCCCTGGGCTGGCGCAATGCGTCCTGTGCTCTGTTTCACGCGAACAACTCCTTGGTTGCCGGGCAGCGTTCCGGGGGTTGAATCTCGTCGACGCCACTCGATTGTGCTGACGACCGCGGCATCTGTATCCAGCCAGCCGGCCGTGCTTCCGGCAGATCGATGAGGTCGAGCGGTTCGGCCGCCGGGCGCGAGCTGGCGCGCCAGAACGCGAGCAGGGCCTTGGTGAGGCGGAGATAACGGCGGTCCTTCCAGAGATAGACGAGGTGACAATAGGCGGCTTCCGCGGACGTCGGTGCCAGTCTGCAGGTCTCCTCGGCGTGGCGCGCCGCGACGGAGAAGTCGCCGGCAGCACTAGCGCAGAGCGCGCGGTAGTAGTGCGTGTTCGGATCGCCCTCGGGCGCCCAGCTCAAGGCCTCGTAGGCGTCGGAGAACCGTCCGCACCTCGCAAGGCTGACTGCATGGAGCAGGTTGGTGGACTTGTTCGGTTCCATCCGGCCGTAGACCGCAGCCTCCTGGATGAAGCGTCCCTCCCGCCGATAAGTGTCGGCGATCAGAAGCCTGCAATCGTCGATCCGGCGGAAGTCGGGCGAGACCCTGAGCAGATAGCGGCGCGCCTCGCGATATTTGAACATGCTGTGCAGCCGCACGGCGCGCGCATAAAGCTTCAGGTCGTCGAGCGCATGCTGCAGGCACGCCTTGTCGCTCTGCCAGAGTGAGGCGTCGAAGTGATCGGACTGGTGATCGGAAAGCGCCTCCGCGAAGTTCATCCGCGTTCCGCGCGGGCTGCGCGCGATCTTGCTGTCGTCGACCGGCGCACGGCTTCGGCGATAGATCTCCGCGGGAACGGCGTACGCGAGATGCGTGTCCGAGACCGTCAGAGCCGCGCGATAGGGCTCGATGAAGCGGTCCTCGATCCGGCGGCGATGTCGGTCCAACTCCGCCGGTGCCTGCGTGTCCGGACACAGCACGACGATGCGGTTGCGGGTTTCGCCGAGCAGGACGAGAAACCTCAGTTCCCGGTCGCTCTCGCATCGCTCCCAGGCAAGAAGGAACGTCGTCCCTTCCGCGAACGAGCCCTTGACGTGACGGATCATTGCTCTGGTCGAGATCATGGGCGTGTCTCCGATCGGCTCCATTGATCGCACGGTGACCCACAGCATACCCGGGGGCTCGCGTTAGTAACCAATCGGAAGGCTCCTCCTAAAGGAGGAGTAGCCCGGCGGCCCGACGGGAGGAGCCACCGGACACGCCTCCTACCGGATGGCGGCGATTTCCCGCTCGATGCAACGTCGCGCTGCAGACCTGTCCGGTTTGTTCAAACGAACGTCGCGCTGAAAAATGGTCAGCGCTCGCGTTGAAAAGGGGAATTCCGAGATGGAAAGTCTTGATAACTTTGCGAGCCCGCCGAAAGCGACTGTCGGAGCACCATCCCGAAAGAAGATCGACATCATCTACAATCTCACGCTCGTGTGCCAATGGGATTGTGCGGTCTGCTGCGTGGACGCCGTTCACGTGCGCAAGAAAAACGGGCACGCGATTCTGCGCAGCGAAGGACTCACCAAGGAAACCAGGGTGCCCCTCAAGGAGGGCGACATCGACGTCTACGAGGCTGCGTACCGCTTCCGCGCGTCGCAGGGCCTCGAGCTGACCCTGGAGAAGAAGAAGCAGGTCATCGATAACCTCTCCGCCTACGATGCTCGCGTCGACATTTCGGGCGGCGATGCACTGCTGCTGCGCGACAATTTCGAGATGCTGCGCTATGCCTCGCAGACGCTCGGACGCGACAACGTCTCGCTCACGGCCACTGGTGCCGGATCGTCGCGCTACAGTGCAACCGAGCTCGCTCCCTGGATCGACGAATACAACTTCACCTTCGACGCGGAGTCCATCACTGACGTCGCCAATCGCCCAAGCGGGTATGCGCTGGGCAATCTGAAGAAGGCCGAGGCATTCGCCAAGCTCGGTGCGAAGACCCGCGCCGAGCTGCCGCTCACCAAGTCGGTCATGTCGGAGGACCATCTCGCGCGCGTCTACAAGCTGCTGCACGAGAAGGGGATCGGCAAGCTACTGCTCATGCGGCTGTTTCCAGTGGACGGGTGTCGGGCGAGATTCCGACTCCGGCCGACTATCAGCGTGCCATCGCGACGATGCGGCGCCTGGAGGCGGTCTACAAGACACCGGTGCTGAAACTGCAATGCGCGCTCAAGCATCTGGCGAACGTGCAGACACCCGGCAATTTGAACCCGTGCGACCTTGTGCACGAGTCCTTCGGGCTGATGGCCGACGGCACGCTGCTGGCGTCGCCCTGGGCGATCGGTGGCATCGGACGTCCGCTCGATCCGGTCTGGGTGCTCGGTAACCTCGCGCAGGACCGCATGGAGCACATCCTTGCCGGAGAGAGGGCGCGCGAATTCGCCCGCAGGTCGGACGAGAACTTCGGCCACTGCAAGATATTCTCGTTTCTCCACGGCACGTCGCCGCGAAAGATGGACCGCATCTTCGAGAAGGCAGATCCGCTCTACACGTCGCGACGGTCGGAGCCGGCGAAGGAAGTTGCGGGCCGCGCCGTCAGGACCGCCGACCTGTCCGTTCAACCACAATAGGCGGTTGTTCCGATGACCCGGCTGGCAACGCGTTTCGCGACACTTCAACTGAAGAACCCGATCGTGGTGGGGTCGGGGCCTTCGACAGACACGTTCGACGATATCCGGCGCGCCGAAGATGCGGGTGCGGCCGCCGTGATCACGAAGTCGATCGGAAGGCACGCGCCGACGCCGCTTCAGCCGACGGATCAACGCCGCTACAGATGGCAGAAGGGCATCGGCTGCCATCTGAAATCGACCTACCTGAAGGAGATCCTTTCGCTGGAATTCGGCAGCGACCTGGTGCGGCGATCGAAGCAGAGCTGCTCGTTTCCCGTGATCGCCTCGGTCTTCTTTCCCTCGTTGCAGACTGACGAAGACATCGCGGTCTGGAAATCCCTGATCCACGCCCAGGAGCTGGCGGGCGCAGACGCGGTCCAGCTCGATTTCTTCTACATCGATCTGCGAAAACTGAGCGACGAGCGGATTAGCCAGTTCTGTGCCGCCGTCGCCGAGATCATCGACGACGCATCGATCCCGGTATTCCCCAAGTTGAACATCGGCATGGATGAGGATCTCGTGCGCGGCCTGTACGGGCTCGTCCGGACGCCCGGCTACATCATGATCGACTCGATCCGCTGTGAACCGCTGGTCGACGTCGATCGGGCAGGGGCGCCGCTGTTTGACGGCCTGCTGCACCGGGACGGCCGGTCGATCAGCGTCATCGCCGGCGAGCCGCTGTTGCCGTTCACGCTCTCCTACACCCAGCGGGCGGCGCGGGCGACGGCGCGGCCGTTATGCTCCGGCGGCGGCCTGTCGAGCGCCGAGCACGTCCTGCAATGCATGATGATGGGAGCGTCCTGCGTCCACATCACCTCCTTCCTGATGCGGCGCGGCCTCGACCAGATCCCGAAGCTCTGTGCTCAGATCGAGCAGAAGCTCGACAAGCTTGGCTACGAGAACGTCGAAGGGCTGATCGGCGCGTCGTTGCTTCCTTCGCTGACGGTGTCCGAGCGCCTGGTCAGGCCGACTCCGAACCTGGAGCAGCAGGTCAGGTTGATCGAGGAGAAGTGTGTCCACTGCGAGATATGCGAGAAGCTCCATGTCTGCGATTCTTTCCTGAAATTTCCCTATCAGTTCGACCACAATTGTGACGGCTGCACGATGTGCGTTGACCTGTGTCCCACCGGTGCGCTGGTGCTCGAGCCGTTGAAGCCGGCGATCGAGCCTCGGCCCGTTGTCATGTCGTCGAGCTGAAAGGCGATGCAGGCGGCCGCCGGAACGTATCGATGCCTTGCAGGCAATGCGCATGATGCCTGACGTCACGAAAGGAAGACCCCGATGTTGACACCCCAGAATCTCGTGGCACCTCAGTCGAAAGCCAATGCGCTCTCCGTCTACCGAGAGCTACTGCGCAACACCTTGCCGGTCCTCTCCACCAACATGATCGGCCTTGTAGTCGGGCTGCTGGAACTGAAGATCGCAGGAACGCTCGGCTCGAACACGCTCGCCGCCATTGCGACGGCGTTCGTCTGGGTGTCGATGGTGCAATCGTTCTCCTTGGCGGCGTATTGCATCGGATCGACGCGCGCGACGGCGATCCGGAAAGGGACGGCGGCTCTGTCGAGCGTACTTTTGTCGGCGCTCGTCGGAGGCGTCGCGATCGGCATGTCATTCTCGGTCCTGATCGTGATCCTCTGCCGGCCGCTGTTGCTGACTGCGGGACTGCAGGGCAGCACGCTGGAGGAGGGAGTCCAATTTCTGATCCTCACCGCGGCGAGCTTTCCTCCGCTGTTCGTGCTCGGCGGGGTCCAGGGCTTCCTGCGCGGAGTGGGATTGCCAAATCCGGCGAGCTTTATCGTCAATGGATCGCTGGTCCTCGGATTGGCTCTGGCCGTGATCTTCGCTCATCCTGCGCTGCTCGGTTTGGGCTACCAGGGACTGGCGGCGGCGACCGTCGTGAGCTGCTGGATCGGAGCGCTGGTGGCGCTGATCTATCTTCGCTGGGATCGGGCGGTTGCGCTCCATCTATCATGGAACATCTGGAATCGCTTCGATCGCTCGATCTTTGCCGACATTCTCAGGATCTCCTATCCGGCTGCGTTGGTCTGGATCATCGTTGCGGTCACGGCCCTGTGCTCGCAGCATCTGCTCGCCGCGTTCGGTTTGAGCTACCTGGGTGGCTTCGGCCTCGTCATGCGGCTCGAAACCGTCGTCGGCGTGGTGGCCTCGGCTTTCAGCGCGGGTCTCATCTATGCTGCGACGGAGCTGGTCAGGGCAAATCGGACCGCGGAAATCGTTTCGATCAAGCGAAGCCAGCAGCAGCTCTTGTCCATGATCATCATGCCGTTCGTCATCGTCTGCCTGGCCTTCCCGACATGGTGGCCGCGCCTGTTCACGGACGATCTCGATCTCGTGCAGGCGGCGGCGCGGAACGGACAGTATTTCGTAGGTGGCCTCCTGTTCATGGGGCTTACGCAAGTCGCCAGCAGCGGTCTCATCGCGCTGGGATATCCGTTGCGGATGGTCGGCGTCATCGTGACCAAGAACCTGGTACTAACCTTGCCTCTGATGTATGGCGTCGAATATCTTCGCCTTCAGCCGCTGCCTGACGCGCTATTTGTGGCACAGGTGCTCGGGGCGCCGCTCGCATGGTTGTTGGCGGAATATCTTCTCAGAACAACGATCGCGCTCTATCAGGAATCCACTGGTAGGAAGGACTAGTAGCCGGCGAATATCTTCTGAGAGGGAGGATGTGATCCATGCGTTCGGCAGAAGGCGTCCCATCGCTCGGAACGATTGCGAACAAGGAACTCATAAGCTAACTTTGCCTCGATCGACGAGGCGTGATGCAGGCGAATGTTCGATGAATCTCAAGGTCTCAGAGCTGATTGATTTTCTCCGGCGGGCAAAGATCAATACCTTTGCATCCGATGGCCTGCGTTCACCATCTTTGAGGCCGTACTCGAAAAACTACTCGTTTGACGATCCTCCCTTTCACTATGAGGATCAGTATTTTGGCGAATATGTCGATGTCGGGCAGGAAATCGTCTGGTTCAACGGCATTCCAGTCTGGGGCATGGGTTATCGCGGGGGCACCCATGCCTGGGCCTTTCCCAATCATGTCGCGATCTTCGAGTTTCTTCGCGAGGCGCTTCGCGAGCCGGATCCAGTGATCCCGATCCGCGGTCCGACGACGCTCTATCGCGATCCCTTCTTTTACACGTGCCTATTGAGCGGCTCCCTGCTCGCATTCACCGGAACAGAGACCGTCTACTGGGAAGGCAAGCCGGCCGCGTTCCGCAACTTGGTGGGCGGGATCATCAGAGGCAAGCACAGCGTCGATATGCGCATCGAGGAAGACGTGGCTCTCAGATTTGTCGGCGATCAGGAATTGGAAGACTTGAGCGAGTGGCACAAATTTTCGGCTAACGGTGAGTGCAGTTAGAGGGGCGCGGAGTCCTCACTTTCGATAGTAACTGTTGGACAAAATATGCACGGCCTCGGCCCGGTTCGAGGCGTTGATGACGCGTAAGATCATGGAAACATGACTCTTCACGGTGCTCTCCGCGATATTGAGCTGACGCGCAATCACCTTGTTTGGCTTCCCGGCAATAAGGTGCTCCAGCACGTGGATCTCGCGATTGCTCAAACCCAGTTTGCGTACGTGCTCCACTTGCTTTGACGACAACGTCGAACCCGCCCCGCCGGGGCTCTGTAGTGCTGACGCGGTCATGATGAGTTCCTTTGGAACGAACACTCCTCCGTCCAGGACGAAAAGAACCGCCTGCCAAATCTGGTCCGGCGTGTAGTTCTTGGGAATGAATCCCATCGCTCCCAAGCTCAAAGCGCGGGACATCGATTCCATATTCCGGTCATCGGAGAACACCACGACGGAGGCATTCGGACACTTTGATCTGAGTTCGAGGATCAGATCGATGCTGTCGCCTTCGCCGAGGAATCCATCGAGGATGATCAGATCGATCCTCGGCTTACTGTGGACGATCTGATCGACCTCGTCGCGGCTGCCAGCACTGAGCAGGGTGCAGGCTGGCTGTACCCGGGAAAGCAGCATCCTCATGCCGTCCGCTACGATCGGGTGGTCATCTATCAGAAGTATGCCGTATTCCACGGAGGCAAGCCCTATACGACGCCCGGTTAGAAGATGTTGTCCGTAGGAGGGAATAGAATGATCGGTGCTAGGCGATGAGGCATCCTTGGCGGGCGCCCCCGCCGAACTGGCTGACGAGCTGTATCGTTGAGCGGAGTCAACGAGATTTCGGTTTCATCAGTCATCCCGTGTTGCGGTATCATCCGGTGGCGTCGCGCGAGCGCTAATTCTGATCCGAAAAGCCGGCTCGAATCAACCTCGAGTGGAACGACTTGGCGCACTTTTTCCTCAGTCCCGAGTAATAGTAAATCTCCAGCGTGAGAAACTGTCGCGGCCGCTTGATGCGAAGCCGCCAAAGCTGAGGTGCTTACCCCATTCCGACCATGACGCCGCAAGTGGCGCGCTAGCGGTAGGCATTAGCAGACCCCGACTTTCTCCCTCGTTGTCCAGGCAGCCGCAGTTTTGGGCTGACTTGGGCATCTAGTTACACGGTTAGCAAGTTTACAAAGTTACAGTTTAGCGAGCGATTTCAATGATTTGGGGAGGCGAGCTTTCCGTTGGATTTGAGGTGCGTAGGCCAAGACGGACGGCGCTTAAGCCCCAAATGAGGGCATCGCAATGGGGTCAACCGGAGAGACATTTTTGCTGGTATCCAACAGATCGCATATTGGTAGGCGACCGAGTCCGAAGTCGGGTTTGGCCTAACCTGAGCGCGCGGACTGAATTCGTCGACGCCGAGGACCGGTTCTATATTTCAACTGAAAGGAAAATGCGTATTAGGCACAAAGGCCTACCAGATCTTTCCCCTACAACTTGGTCCATCGGGGTGATTGTGTCCGATACCCGGTATCCGCTGGCGAACCTAATATCGCGGGATTATGGGTACCTGGATTGGGGCGAGACCAGCGAGCTGACGAATTGCTCTATAGATGGCTGCGCGGCGTTCTGCATTTTGTGCAGATCTTCTGGCTTTAGATTCGTATAGCAACGCAGCATTCGCCAATCCTTGTGTCCCGTTACCGTTGCTACTTGCTGGATTGAAGAGCGGATTCGAATAGGCGGCTAGTTGCTTCATGGCGCAAGTCGTGAAAATGCAGATCGTCCAGATCGAAAGCATCGCAGGAGCGGTGGAATGCAGCTCCCACAGACTTTGAGTGGTAAGGGAACACGCGCCCAATGCCACGCGTGAGAATGCGTTGCTCGAGAATGAGCTGCCACGCGTCATAGCCAGTGGAGTTGAGGAGAGAAACTACTTGATGGTTTCCGTCCTTGCGCCGCGGATCGTTCCGATCCCGAATAGTGACCGTTCGCTTCGTCATGTCGACATCGGACCATTCGATCCGACAAATCTCGGCTTGGCGCATTGCGGTCGCGACGGCGAAGCGAACGATTCTACCGAGCGGTAGAAACTGTTGGGAGTTAGACTCCGCGTATCCGATCAGTCGATCCAGCTCGTCCTGCGTGGGACGGCGATCGCGCTCGTTTGACCTTCCGATGAGGTCGAGGTGTTTCAGGGCAGCTCGGGCGAGTTGGACACTCTCGGCAGAGACATCGATGCCGTGGACAGCGGCCGCATGGAGTAGGATCGCTCGGATGAACGAGAAATCGATTGCAAGAGCGGCCGGGCCCGCGCCTTGAGCGGCTCGCTTTTTCGGCCAAACTCAATCAATCGCTCGCGAGTCATGTCTTTGAGGTTTACCCGTCCAAGCGAGGTCTTGAGTGCCTTAAGCACCATAGACTTCGATCGTCGAACTGGCTTGCCGACTTGGGCAAGATCGTCGAGATGCAGCGCGATCAAATCGGAAAAAGTTCGAGGCTGCTTATGAGACCGGGAACCTCGAATTGGGGTGCCGCGATCGATTGAGCGCTCCACATCAAGGGCCCACTCTTCGGCATCGCGCCGCCGGACGAAAGTGTTTGCGACGTACTCGTTCTTCCTTCTTACCTGAACGCGCCAGCTTCCCGACTTGAGTTTCGTAAACGTCGGCATTGCGTGTGCACTCCACCCCGATTTCGTGTGCGCTACGTGTGCATCGAGAGATCAAATGCGGTACAAACGTGTGCAATTTTGGCTAGTTTGGAGTGCACACGTGTGCACTTGTTCCTGTTCTGGTCCGTTGAAATGATAGGGTAAGTAGTTGGAATATCAAGGCTATCGCTTTTCCGTGGCGCCCATGATGGATTGGAGCGAGAGTTCAGTTTTTTCAATCAGTTAGAACGCCGCGCGTGCGCGGCGTGTGCACCGGGAGATCAAGAAAAATCGTGCGGCAACCAATGTGAGCAAGCCTCCTTAAGTGGATAGGCCGCGCCGCTATTCTGACACGTACGGCAAAGCTTAAGGACGGAGCGGCTACTAACGAGCATCAGTACGAGCGTCTGACTACACCGCCAGATAACCCCGCTCGGGGTCACCGGTGTCCACAACCATCGACTTTGGAACCTCTTCCTCGTCATGCTCGTGCAGCAAGTCGAGCAGGCGCTTGCGCATTAACATGCCGGGGCGATCGGACGGCATGTGCTTCTCGATCTTGCGGCCCATGTCAACGATCGCATCCGGGTCGGTCGATTCCAGGATGTCCCGATCTTCTGCGATAATCGCGGCATCCCAGTCGATCAGTTCCTGCGCCGAGCAGTCCGCTTCGGTATCGTTGCGGAACAAGAGCTGCACCACCTGGATCTTGCCGTCGGCGATCGGCGTCGCGCAGTTAAAGATGATATGCCGGATGCCAGAGGGATACTCCATGTCGAGCCGACGGCAGAACGGCATGAACCATTTGTTGCGCATGTGTCGCTTTGTATAGGGCTCCGCTGTGCCAGAGATTTTCACCGCGAGCGGCGGGTTCTTTACGGTGACGATGGTTTCGGCCTCGAAGCCGTAATCGGTTTCGACGATCTCGTATTTTTCCGGTCGCGGCTGGTCGATGTCGCCGAACGTGTTCTTGTGCACGAACGCGAAATGCGCGTTGTCGAACGAGTTCTCCATCAGCCGCAGCGCCGCTGTGTTCCAGGTGTCGTAAAACTGGAAGATGCGGCGGTAGACGGGATCGCTGTCCTCGGGAATGTCGGGAATGTCGCGCAGCGGCTCGTCCAGCGCCACCCAGACGTAACCGTAGCGAGTTTTCGTGCGGAACGCGCGCGCCCTGGCGTCGGGAATCGGTTGCTCGAATGGAAACTGCGGGATCATCACCAGCTTGCCGTCGCGGTCGTACTCCCAGCCGTGATAGCCGCACACGATGTTGCCGTTGCGACACCATCCCTTGGAGAGTCTTGCGGTGCGATGGCAACAGCGATCCTCCAGCGCCGCGGGTTCACCCTTGGCATCGAGAAACAGCACGATTGGCTCACCGAGCAGCGTGAACGGCTGCGGCCCGCTCTCGAGTTGTTCGATCCGCATAATCGCGTACCAGAAGCGGCGAAGCACTGGTTGCTTGGTGGCCAGCATGAGGTGTCTCCCGAAAATTCAGGCAGCAAGGCGCGTCACGACGCGCGCAGCGTCCGATTGAAGTCGTGCAAGGTCGAGGCCAGGGATGGCGCCGTCGTCAACGACGGTCCGCCCGCCAATCAGCAGATGACGCACCCTGGCGCCACCGCAGGTCACCGGTGCGACCAGGAGATCGTGCATGCCGAAATGGCGCGGCTGGTCGAGATCGAACACCGCGATGTCCGCCTGCTGGCCCGGGGCGAGGGTGCCGACATGCGGCAGGCCGAGCACCCGCGCGCCGCCGGCCGTGGCCCAGTGCACGACGTTTTCGGCGGTGACGGCATTCGCGCCCTTCACCGCGCGATGGGTATGCCAGGCGCTGTGCATCTCGCAGACCATGTCGGCAGCCTCGTTCGACGCTGCACCGTCGACGCCCAGCGACACCGCGCCGCCCAGTGCCGCGAGGGCGTCGGCCGGCGCGACACCGGAGCCGAGCCGGCAATTGGATTGCGGGCAGTGCGCCATGCCGGTGCCGGTCTCGGCGAGGATCTTCACCTCGTCACCGTCGAGATGCACCATGTGCGCGTACCAGATATCGGGGCCGAGCCAGTCGTGGTCGGCAAGCCAGTGCACCGGGCGTTTGCCGTGTACCGACATGCAGAAGTCGACATAGTCCGACGTCTCCGACAGGTGGCTGTGCAGCCGCAGCTTCATGCGCCGCGAGGCGGCAATCACTTCGCGAAGTTCGCCAGGCTCCAGTGACCAGGTCGGCGTGGTCGGCGCCATCGCAACCTTGGTGAGACCGGCAGGAGAGGGATCATGGAAGCGTTGGGCGCAGGCTTCGACCGAGGCCAGCATGCGCTCGAGCGGTTCAATTGGCGTCGGCGCTCCGTCACCGCCCCCGATATGGCTAGTCTTGGTGCCGCCGCCGCGACAAAGCACCAGGCGCAGCCCGAGGCTGCGGGCGACTTCGAAGATCACCGCCGCCGGATCGAATCGGTAGGTATCGCTGAACAGGTAGTGGTGATCGGCCACGGTCGTGGTCCCGGACAGCAGCAGTTCGGCAAGGCCGATCCGGGCCGCGACCGCCAGTGCCTCCTCGTCGATCTTCGACCAATACGCATAGGGCACCGACCGCAGCCAGCCGGCGAGCGGCTGATTGATGCCGGACTGCACCCCCTTCAACACGCTCTGGAACAGGTGGTGGTGGGTCGAGATCAATCCGGGATAGATCACGCAACCGGAAGCATCCAGCCTCCGTTCGCCGCTCTCCGGCGTGAGCGCACCGATCGCCGTGATGACGCCGTCACGAATGCGGATCGATCCCCGCGCGCGCATCGCATCTCCGGCGAGGCCGGTGAAAATCCCCTCGGCGTTCTCGATCAGCAACGCGCTCATGCTTCGGCTCCGATCTCGCTCTCGTGCCAATTCGAAAGCGCGAGCTTGGACAGTCCTCCCATCGCGCCGAACAGCAACACGCCGGTCACGGTGATCAGGAACAGTGCGGCGAACATCCTGGGAATATCCAGCTGAAAGCCGGCATCGAGAATCTCGTAGGCGAGTCCCGATGAGCGGCCGCCGGTGCCGGCGACGAACTCGGCGACCACCGCGCCGATCAGCGCGAGCCCGGAGGAAATGCGCAAGCCGGCGAAGAAATACGGTAGAGCTCCGGGAATCCGCAGCCGCACCAGGGTTTTCAATCGGCTGGCACGGTTCATGCGGAAATAGCTGGCGAGCCCGGGATCGACACTGCGCAGGCCCAGCGTGGTGTTTGAGATGATGGGGAACAGCGCCACCAGCGTCGCGCACACCGTTAGTGAGAGCTGGGTGTTCTTCACCAGAATGATGATCAGCGGCGCGATCGCCACGATCGGCGTCACCTGCAGCAGCACCGCATAGGGAAACAGGCTGACCTCGATGGCGCGGCTTTGCACGAACACGAAGGCGATCAGCGTTCCCAGCACAACGGCAGCGGTGAACGCCTGCAGGGTAATCCGCAAGGTGATCAGCAGTGCGCGCAGCAGCGATGGACCGTTCTTAATCAGGCTGGCGAGGATGTCGCTCGGTTTCGGAAACAGATAGACCGGAATTGAGCCGAGGCGGCAGCCGATTTCCCAGATTGCGAGCAGCGCCACGCCGACTGCGACGGGTGCTGCGATTCGTACGAAAGTTTCCGATTGCAACAGCGGCTTCATGGCGTAGCTCCCGATGTCGACGGCAACGACGCTTCGGCGAGCCAGGTCGACAATTCGCGGCAGTAGGCGGCGAACCGGGCGCTGTCGCGGAACTCCTGGCTGCGTGGCTGCGGTTCGTCGATCGTCATGGTGCGGAAGATGCGACCCGGGTTCGATGCGAGCACCACGATCCGGCTCGACAGGAACACGGCTTCATAGATCGAGTGGGTGACGAACACCGTGGTCAGCTTGCGTTCCCACCACAACTTGATCAGATCGTCATCGAGCTTGTTACGGGTGAATTCATCGAGCGCGCCGAATGGCTCATCCATCAACAGCAGGTTCGGCTCGGTGGCGAGCGCGCGGGCGATCGACACCCGCATCTTCATGCCGCCGGAGAGCTGGCGCGGGTAATGCCGCGCAAAGGCCGAGAGGCCGACCCGGGCGATGGCGTCGCGGACCCGCGGCTCGGCCTTGCCGCGTGGCACGTCTGCGAGATCGAGCGGCAGCCGCACATTGGTATCGACCGGCGCCCAAGGCATCAGGGTTGGCTCCTGGAATACGAAGGCGAGGCCGCGGCCATCCTGGCCGACCTGTCCGAAATCGCCGCGCCCCCACAAAATCCGCCCGTCCGACGGCTGGATCAGATTGGCGATCAGCTTGAGCAACGTGCTCTTGCCGCAGCCGGACGGCCCGATCAGCGTGAGGAACTCACCCTCGGCGATCGTGAGGTCGACCGGTGCCAGGGCGCGCGTACCGTTGGCGAAGACCTTTTCTGCGGACAGCACCTCGACCGCCGGTGGACGATCGGCTGCGCGGTGCGTGGTGTGCGCGTCCAAGGGGGCACTGGGCAAGCGAGCATTCATGATAGGCTTCTTCGTGGAGTCATGATCGTCGGATCGCTGCAAGCTTCGTTCCTCGGCGCTGTCCGCTAGAAAGCGACTTTCAGATCCTTGACGAAACGGTCGGTGAACGCCTTTTGCCATTCGGTCTTGGGATCGAGCAGGCTGGCCGCGACCAGGAAGTCATAAGTCTGCTTCCATCGCGCCGCCGTCATGATGCCGATCCCGCCGGTGGCGGCGTCGCCACCGTCAAGTGCCTTGATCTGCTTCAGCTTGTCGATCGCGAATGCGATCTGGGCGTCGGTCATTTTCGGGTTGTCGGCCTTGATCAAGGCGTTGGCCGGCTCCGGGTTTTTGAAATAGTCCCGCCAGCCCTCAAGCGATGCCTTGACGAAGCGCGCCACCACATCGGGCTTCTCGGCGAGCATCTTCTCGGTGGTCACGATCGTCGAGCCGTAGGGCGGGTAGCCGCCGTCGGCGAACAGGAAGAATTTTGTCTTCACACCCTGCTGCTGCGCCTGGAACGGCTCGGAGGAGAGATAGGACTGCTGCGACACCGTGGCGTCGGCAAAGAACGGCTGCAGGTTGAACGTATACGGGCGGATCTGATCGTCAGTGAAACCGTATTTGGCACGCAGCCACGGCCAGAACGTGGTCCGCGACGAACCGGAGATCAGGATCGGCTTGCCTTTCAAGGCGGGGAGATCGGCCACATCGTCATGGGCCATGATGCCTTGCAGATCGAACTGGAATGAGGACGCCACCGTCACCAGTGGCAGTCCCTGTTCGCGGCCTTTCAGCACCTGGATGTCGTAGCCCATCACGAAGTCGGTCTCGCCGGCCAGCAGAAGTTGCGATCCGTTCACCTGCGGTCCACCCATCCTGATGGTGACGTCGAGCCCGGCCTTTTCGTAAAGCCCGGTCGCCTTGGCCTGGTAGAAGCCGCCATGCTCGGCCTGGGCGAACCAGCTGGTCATAAATGTCACCTTGTCGGCGGCGGCCGACGGGGCGACCAAGGCAAGGCAAGCCGCAGCGGCGAGCAGGGCGCGGGACACGATGGTCATGATGGCGTTCATGGCAACCTCGGTGTGATTTCGATCGAATGGAATTCCAGTGGCGGCAGAATTCCGGCGATAGCGTTCCCGGCGCTGAAAAGATGCACGCGCCGTGTGTCATCCGGAAGCATTTTGATTCGAGGCATACGTTGCCTTTTAGGCAACGCAAAAGGCTCGCGTCACGCTTCTTCGCGCACCATTGTCAACCGCCCCGTGATGTCCTAGTCGGACATCATGGTCGTGCGCGCCGCAACCGCGCGGTGCGGCGTGAAAGGGGACCGAGCATGGACAAGCCGCGCCGCCGGGTCTGGTGGGACGAATATGCTTCGCGTGAATTCGAAAGCCTCGATCCGGAGAGCACCATCGCCATCCTGCCGATCGCCGCTATCGAGCAGCACGGGCCGCATCTGCCGGTTGGCGTCGATGCGGCGATCAACCGCGGCATGCTCGAGACGTTGATCGATTGTCTGCCCGTCGATCTCGACATCCGGATCCTGCCGATCCAGCAGGTCGGAAAATCCAACGAGCATCTGCGGATGCCCGGCACCTTGACCTTGCCGGCGGCGACGCTGATCGAGGCCTGGACCGAGCTGGGATTGTCGGTCGCGCGCGCCGGCGTACGGAAGCTCGTGATCGTCAACTCGCATGGCGGCAACGACGAGGTGATGGGCATCGTCGCGCGCGAATTGCGGGTGCGCGCCGATATGCTGGTGGTCAAGTCAGCCTGGTCGCGGCTCGGCAAGCCAGCCGGCCTTTACAGCGAGCGCGAGCTGAAATTCGGCATTCACGGCGGTGACTTCGAGACTTCGCTGATGCTGCATTTCCGCCCGGAGCTGGTCGATGTGGCGCGCGCGCAGGACTTCCGGTCCGTTGCCGAAGACGACGAAGCGGTCTTCGACCATCTCAGGCCGACCGGGTTCGTTGCCTACGCCTGGATCGCCGATGACCTCAATCCCGACGGCGCGGTCGGCGAAGCGCACAAGGCCACCGCCGACAAGGGCCGTCTCACCGCCGAGCACGCCGCGGGGGAGTTCATCAAGCTCCTGTACGACGTGAAGGCGGCGAAGCTGCCGCGCTGATCAACCGCGCTCGAACAGCTGCCGGATCAGGGTCGTGATCCGCCCGGTCGGCGAGCCCAGTCCGAGCATGATCGAGAAGTGGTCGGCGCCGGGAATTTCTTCATAGCTCACCGGCAATCCATTGACGGCGCGGTGGGCAGCCATGTCGGCGGTCTGCTGGCGCAACATCGGCAATTCGGCATCGCCGACCACCAGCGCCAGCGGTGTCGCAGGGCCGCCTGCATGCAGCAGCGGTGAATTGCGCCGCGACATCGCTTCGTCGAGCTTCAGCTTGACGTTGAGAAAGCTGTGGCGGATTGGTTCGAGATCGAAGATGCCGCTGATCGCAATGCCCCCCTTTACGCGCGGATGCGACAGCGCGATCGTCGCCAAATGTCCGCCTGCCGACCAGCCCGACACGACGATACGGCCAGGGTCGCCGCCGAGCGCGGCAAGCTGGTCGACGAGGGCGTCGAGAGCCCGATGGATTTCGGCAACGATCTCGTCCATGGTCGCCTCCGGCGCCAGGGTGTAGCCGATCAGCGCAACATTGATACCGTGAGCCATCGGTCCTTCGGCAAACCAGGTGACGGTCTCCTTCGAGCGCATCTGCCAGTAGCCGCCGTGGATCAGCACCAGCGTCGGGCCGCCGTCGGCGGCTTTGAGGAAATCGGTTCGATTACGGTCGCGTGGACCGTATCTCAGGTCGAGATACGCGGAATGCTTGTCCCGCACAGCGGCCGAGCGCTGCTCCCAGCTCGCGACAAGCTCGGCGCTCCCCGGGACGGCGGCGCTGTTGTTGAGCCCGAGGTCGCGCTGCTCCTGGCTCATCGAGCGCCAGTTCGTCTCGCCGAATATCGTCGCCATGAGGTGTCCTTGAATGCCGTTGGTCGCGAATCCACTATTGCAGCGAGCAACTCATAGCCGCTCCATCGCTCGGCGGACCTCCGCGAGAAAGCGGCGGCGCCTGACTGCGGTCGCAATGTTCATATGGTACAGCGCGTGATAGCGTACCTTGGCCTCGAAGCCAGTGAACCAGGGCAGGTAGCGCGTCACGATCTTGCGCGGCGGGTCGGCCATGGCGATGGCTTTCCAGCGGGGTCGGCCGTAGGTCGAAATGCCGCTAATGCGCCTGATGTGCTGTAGCAGCGGTTTCGCGTGCGCCGGGTCGGACAGGTCCATCGCGATGCCGGGCCCGAACATGCGATCGAACCAGCCCTTCAGCATGGCCGGCGGACCGAATGACCAGGTCGGAAACTGCACCACCAGCGCCTCCACAGCCATCAGCCGGTCGACATGGGCCTGGTTGTTGGCACGGTTGCGCGCGGCATCGTGATAGTCGCGCCGCCGCTCGGCTGTCAACACGGGATCGAATCCCTCCGCGTAGAGGTCGAGCAGGTCGACCGCATGCCCGGCTTGCGTGAGACCGGCCAGCGCTTCGCGGCGGATCGCGGCGTGGAAGCTGTCGTCCAGCGGATGGCAATAAACGTACAGCACGCGCACGTCACCGCTCCGCCACGAAGCTGCGCATCTTGCCTGGATTGAGCAGGCCGTAGGGATCGACTTCATGCTTGAAGCCGAGCTGATCCACATCGACGCGCTTGTAGCGGCTACCGTCCTCGACCGTGTACACGTGTGGATTGGCGATATAGACCTCGTGCGCCTCGTGCAGGCGGATGATCTCGTTCAGCCGCTCCGCGTCGCTGTACCGGACCACTGGCAGTGCGCTGCAAGTCAACTGGCCGTTGAAACGGATAAACTCGAGATGCTGCAGCACCTCGTCCGGAAACATCGTGCGTATCTCCTCGACTTTCTGCAGCAGCCGGTCATGAGGATACAGGCATTGCAGATAGGTCACCGTGCGATCGCTCTTGAGCACCTGCAGGGTGGTATGATTCCAGGTGTATTCGTACAGCGGCACCTTGCCGGGGCCTTCGTCGGTCGGCGTCTCCAGGGTGATGGTGCCGCGATCGCCGAGCAGATTCCTGAAGTTCTGCAGCGAGCCCTCCGCGATCATCGCGATCAGGATACTCTTGTCGTCGGGACAGCAGGACTTCAGCGCGCCAAAATAGGACGGCAGCGGCCACGTGATCGGCGACAGAAGCTTCTTGACGATGCCGTCGGAAAGAGCCGCGGCATGGCCGAATTCGACCGCGGCCAGGAAATCGTCGAAGGCGACGACCACGTCGATCCATGGCTGCGCCGGCGCCAGCGGCATTTCGAGCGCGGTAATGATACCCGTGGTGCCGTAGGCGCGGTTGATCTTCTGTGCGGCGTCGTCGCGCAGTTCGATGATGCGTGGCTCCGGCTCCATGGTGACGATGCGCGCGGCGAGGATGTTGCCGGGTTCGCGCAAGCCGCCATAGGTGATCGAGCCGACGCCGCCGGATCCGCCAGCGACGAAACCGCCAATGGTCGCGGTACGCTTGGTCGAGGGATGCATCCGCAGTTCATAGCCAGAGGGCCGCGTAGCGGCGTCGATCGCATTCATTTTGGCGCCGGCGCCGACACGGATCTGTCCGGGTCTGATCCATTCGATCGTGTCGAGCGCGGTGACGTCGAGCAGCACGCCGCCGGCGAGCGGCACGGCTTGGCCATAATTGCCGGTGCCGCCGGCCCGCACCGTCAGTGGCACGCGGTGGCGTACGCAGGCCGCGGCGACGCGAACAATATCGGTCTCGTTGCGCGGCGCGACGATCAGATCGGCCGATTTGTCGTTGAGCTGATCGTTGAGGACTGGGCTGTACCAGAAGAAATCGCGCGAGCGTCGGCGCACGATCGTAGGGTCAGTCACGACCGGGATATCGCCGAGCTCGGCGAGCAGCGGTGCCAGTCTGTCCGTCGATGGATGACGGTTGGATCCGTCGAAGGGTGTAAGATCGTTCATTGCGCGTTGACCTCGGCAATCGCGGCCCGCTTGCCGGCGAGGGCAGCGGTCAGGACGGAAGACTCCAGCACGAAGCCGAAGCACTGGTTTACGTTGTAGACGGTCGCAGCCATGCAGTAATCCGGTGAGGTGGTGGCTGCGCAGTCGCGCAGCAGCATGCAGTCGTAGCCATGGAAGTTGGCGTCCTGCAGCGTGCAGAGCACGCACTGGTCGGCATTGACGCCCGCGAACAAGAGCGTCGTGACATTGAGGTTGCGCAGGATGCTATCGAGCTCGGTGTCCTGGAATCCCGACATGCGATACTTGGCGACATGAATGTCGGTGGGCTCGACGGTTAGCTCCTCGACGATAGAGGCCGACCAGCTGCCGCGTTCCAGCACGCGCGCGCCGGAGCCCGGCAGCCGGTCACCCAGGCCGACGCCGGTACCGGACGGTTTGTAGACATGCAGCAGAGCCGGGCTGAGGTTGAGCCGATCGGGGCGGTTGCCCCAATTGAGCCAGATCACCGGCACGTCGAGACCGCGCAGCACCGGCAGCAGCTGTTGCAGGGGCGCGATCGGCGCGCGAGCGGGCGTCACGTCGACACCGATATGGCCGAGCCAGCCGTCCGGATGGCAGAAGTCGTTCTGCATGTCGATGACGATGATGGCGGTGCGCGCGAGGTCGAAGGTCACGAGCTTGGTGCCGGCATCGAACGTCACCGGCTGCGGCGCGAATGGCGGCCGGACAAGATTTGCCTGGGTCGCGGAGACCGACCAGCGGTTGCGCGCGCTGGCGCCGAGTGGCACGAGACCATCGACCGGTTGGAGGCGAGTGTTGGTCATCGTTGAACCGCCTGGTCGCGCCCCCGCAGCACCGCGATGTCGTCGGCCTCGATCTCGACCGGTTCGCCGCCGCGGATCAGCTCGGCAAAGCCTTCGTTCGGTGTCATCACCGTCAGGCAATACAGCTTGCCGGCCCCGGTGTTCTCGATCAGGTGCTCCGAGCCGGGATGCAGCAGCAGCGAGTCGCCCTTTCTGATCGGCAGTGTCTTGCCGTCGCAGCGCGCGAGGCCTTCGCCCTGCAGCACGTGGAAGAATTCGTACGCGGCCGCATGTTCATTGGGCGGCGTCGCACCGCCCGGCCGGAAGATCTCGATGACGAAGATGTTGTCGATCCGGTCGCTCTCCTGATCGAACAACATCACGAAATAGTTGGTGTCAGTCGGCGAGATGCGGAAGGCCTTGGACTGAGCGAGGTTTTCGACGCTGAACGCCATGAAGGAGAACTCCTGATTGCGGTCGGCTCGACCGTGCGCGTGACGAGCGACGATGGATTCAGCACGCCGGAAGGCTTGCATAAAAGCGCTTTATTTCGCAAACACCGTTGCCTTTCAGGCAACGTGACAGCATCCTTCCCTGCGAGACCTTTTTTCGAGCAGGAGCAAGGGGATGCTGCATAGCCGCCTGTTGACCTATGTGGACGAGGTGGCGCGCACCGGATCGATCCGCAAGGCTGCGAGCCATCTTAACGTCGCGGCCTCCGCCATCAGTCGCCAGATTCTTGCGCTGGAGACCGAGCTCGGTACGCCCATTTTCCAACGGCTGCCGCGCAAGCTGATTTTAACTGCGGCGGGTGAAGTGCTGGTCGGCCACATCCGTCAGACCCTGAAGGAATTGACCCGTGCCCAGGGCAAGATCGAGGAGCTGAAAGGTTTGCGGCGGGGCGAGATCACGGTGGCGATGATGAGCGGTCTCGCCTCGAACCTCGTGCCCGGCACCGTCAAGCAGTTCCGTGCTTCCAATCCCCGGGTGCGACTCTGCCTGACGCTGCTGACCACCGGCGAGGACATTCAATCCGCGGTCGTCAGCGGCGAGGCCGACCTCGGCATTGGCTTCGATTTTACCCGTGGCAGTCATCTGAAGGTGCTCGCCCGCGCCGCCGGCAAGCTCGGCGCGGTGATGGCGCCCAGCCATCCACTCGCCAAGCGCAACCAGATCCGGCTCAGCGACTGTGTCGACTATCCGCTGGTGATCGCCGACGGGTCGACCGTGATCCGGCCTTACCTTGATTCGGCATTTGCGAAAGCTTCGCTGGAACCGCTGCCGATCATCGAAACCAACGCCATCGAGATCATGCGTCACGCCGCAATTCTTGATAATGGCATCACCTTTCTTACGCCGTTTGACATCGAGTTCGAGCGGCGCGTCGGCCGCTTGGTCTATGTGCCGGTGCGCGAGTTGGCGCACGAGACGCAGACGCTCATGCTGATCGGCCACGAGCGCGGGACGAGCGCGATCGCCAGTGTGCTCGCGGAAATGCTGAAGGCGATGATGCGTGAAGCCGCTACCTGAGCGACCCGGGGGGTGTCACCGCAGACATAACTGTGCTCAATAGGACCTGAATGAAGTCGGACATGCCATCGTAGCTCGCTTTTCGCGCATCACACCGCGCTCGATCGACTGCATGCTCTCAATGCTTGAGGCTAGATGGCCGATCTTGCGCGACGCAGTACTCCCTTGAGTATCGGTCGATGCCTTCTTCCGGGGCATCCAGCGCCTGGACGAACCTGCGCAAAGCGTTGGTTTTCCAGCGGCCGAGCACCCAGCTCGTGTTGCAGGGGCCAGGAGTTTTGACAGCCCTCGACATTGGCCGGACCCTAGATGGAAGCGATCGGCGCCGGCCGTGACTTGGTCCCGCGTTAGAGCCAATTTTTGTCTTCTCGACGGAAAAGCGTCGGACGCAACGTCCAGGTCACCGCTCTCGATGGGCGGCAGCATTTTCTCCATCAACACTCGCGGAGACGACGATGCGCAACCCCACGGAACTCTTATGCTGAAGGCACTTGGGGACAAAGCGGGCGACTTCAAGACGCGCAAGGTGCAGCAGTTTGGTGAGCTGGTCTTCGCCACCGGTGCAGATGCGCTTAGCGCCTACGAACCGGCCGGCGCGCTGCTCCTCCTAGCCGAGACAAAAGAAGCTGGTGAGGGAGGCATGGGCCAGGCGCGCGGCTGCGTTCTCTCAGGGACGGTCGCGGCGAAATGTGCCGGCAACTGACCGCAACGCGGACGGCGCTCCTGCGCAACCGAGCAGCACGCACCGGCATCAAGCCGCAACAGCGACATGACATGCGCGCGTGGCAAGTCGATCGCCGCAAGCGCACGCGGCATCTTATCGAACTGGGCGGCGCAGTCATCAAAGCCGGTATCGTGGACTTAACCGGCGAAGACCGCGCAACGATCTTCGGCTCGCTACTCTGGATGCCCGACAAGCTCCAAAGCGACCGGGGTGAACAGGCGCGGGCGCTTTGGGCCGCAAGGGGAAAGCACGCGTTTAAGGCGGACCCGGCAACGTCCCACGGACCAGCTGCATTTCGTCGTTGATGCATTACGAGTGCCGGAAGAGCGATTCGTGTTGGAACAATGTTCGGTGGTCTGATGAGTGCTGGAAGCTAGCCTTGTCGAAGAAGGCGGTATCATCAAGATCTGTCGTCAGATGCGTCGCATGGACCTGGCTGCGAACGATCCAGTGCAGAAGGAGCAACGAACGGCAGAAGCGCATCATCCTTATCGACGACCTGCCGAATATCTTGGCGCGAGAACTGATCAGCTGCAGTCCCTTACCTCTCCCTCACAGGGGCTTGGTCACAAACGAAGGCGCTGGCGTGCTCAGAGCATCGTTGTTATAGTGCACTATTCTTCATCATCACGCCGCGCATATTGCGCTGCAGCGGGCCCGTCAGCTGATTACACGCCGAGCACGAGATGGAAGCCAAGCGCGAGTTTAGAGGCTCTGATACCCACCGCGTTCTGCAGCGGTTTGGCGCCGACATTCATGCCTCAAGTGAGGGGTATGGATGGTCTTCGATTTACGCATCGATCCAAAGGGAGAATCCCTTCGAGGGCCGGTTCGAGGCGATCGCTGACGACCTCATTGTGTTGCACCGCAGCGGCCCGGTGCAGACAACCTTTGAATCCGGCGGGCACGTCACGTCGCGCTGCATTCCAAAGGGAAGCGCCTTCTTTCTACCGGCAGGTCATGCGTGCAAGGTTGGGCTCCACGGGACGCTGGATACGCTGCATATTTATCTGCGCGCAACCTTGGTTGGACGCGAACGCGTTAATGAGGTCACGCCGCTGCTGGTTGAACGGGATGTGGTTCTACAGCATCTGGCGCACGCGGTTGAGCAGGCGCTTTGCGAGAACGTCTCGAATTCAGATCTCTTCATCGATCCGATAGCGCGCGCACTTGCGAACAGGATCTCCGCGATCAGCAGGAGTAGCGAACCGTGGCAGGTTCAGACCGCTGGGCTGCCTGAATACCAACTTCGGCGCCTTCAGGATTTCATCGAAGCCAATCTTGAGGGTGAGATCACCCTTGCTGCGATGGCCAGCGCGTGCGGCACCGGTACAAAGTCTTTCGCTCGAGCATTTGCAACAACCACCGGCAAATCACCATACCAATATGTGATCGCGGCACGTGTCGAACGAGCCAAGCGCTTGATCGAGCAAAACCAGCAAGGTCTCGCCGAGATAGCACTGCGCTGTGGCTTCTCCCATCAGGAACACTTGACGCGTGCCTTCCGCAGGCTGACGGGCCAAACGCCCGGTCGGTACCGTCGCGGCGTCAACTGATAGGCAGTCAGGCCGATGCAGAAACACTCCGATCCACTATCGCCAGCCGCAGTGCAAAATGAGCGCACCGTGCGGCCGTTCGACGGAGGCGAGGTCCATTCCGTCCTGCGACAGCGCGACGTGAAAGGCCAAGCGTCGAGTGCGGGGCTCGGCTGGTCGACTATGTTCGCATCGGTTCAGCGGGAAGAGCCGTTCAGGGGCCGCTTCGAAGCCAATGCCAACGCCCTGCTGGTGACTGCGGCGAGTGGACCAGTCGATGTCACCTATCGGATCGACGGGCGTGTCATATCCAGGCACTTGCAGGAGAAGGGGATATTTTTCCTGCCGCCGCGCCGCGACTGCGAGGTGACGCTAGACACGCCAGTGGATTCGATCCATGTGTACCTGCGTCCTGAACTGTTTACCGGCTCTGAAGGTCAAGCGCAGAACTCCGATTTCGGCCTCTCGCCTTTGTTGGGTGAGCCGGAGCCCTTAACCCACAATCTCCTGGCCGTGGTGGAGGAAATGGTGCGGGAGGGTGATGTCTCGTGTTCCCTCCTGGCCGATTCAATTGCGCATGCCATAGCCAATCGATTTGTCGTGCTCAATGGACGGAAGCCGAAAACGTCGGGTGGTGTGGAACGCGGACTGAGTACGCGTAGCGTGCGCTCGATTCGTGATTTCGTCGAAGCCAATATCGCGGATTGCATCAAGCTGGGCGATTTGGCTGCGATCTGCGGCGTAAGCCCCGAATATTTCATACGCTTGTTCAAGTCTTCGCTGGGCGTGTCTCCTCACCGCTACGTTGTGGGGGTGCGAATTCATCATGCGAAGCTGCTCCTGACGGATCCAAACATTGGCCTCGCGGAAGTCGCAAGGCAATGCGGGTTTGCGCACCAGCAACATTTCACCAATACGTTCCGTCGGATGACCGGCTTATCGCCGGGCGCTTATCGACGGGCAATGAATTAAGAACTCCACGATCTGCCTTTCCGATCTGAACGCCGGCTCGTTTCCTGGAAACGAAGCCGGCAGTTTGTGTCAGTTTCCTGCAAACCGGTCCGGTTTGTGCAGGCTTGGCCTCCCAGCTTGTCTTACTTTCCCTCACGAAGAGGCGCCAGACGCAATCAAGGCGCAGATGGTAGGGAGAGACGCGCATGGCATTGTTCGATGCCGGGCGAGGGTGCTCGCATATCCGAATTGGCCAGCATTCGCGCGAGGAGCCTTGCACCTCGGCTGATCGTGCTGCGCCGGAAAGCGGGCTGCGGCGATGAAAGACTGGTCTCCGCTCGTCGTCGGCATCGGCGGCACGCTGCGCGACGGATCAACCTCGGAGAGGGCGCTCCGCCTGGCCCTGACGGAAGCCGCGCGGCTCGGTGCGAAAACGCAGATTTTCGCCGGGCAATCGTTGAATCTCCCTCACTACGACGCCATTGAACGTACGGAGCGTGCGACGACGTTAGTCGAAGCGCTGCGCGCCGCAGACGGCGTCATCATTGCCACCCCAAGCTATCACGGCTCGATCTCGGGCCTGGTCAAGAACGCAATAGACTACACCGAGGATCTCCGCGCGGACGCGCGCAGCTATCTTGGCGGACGTGCCGTCGGCGCCATCGTATGCGCGGGCGGAGCCCAAGCCATGGGAGCGACGCTGGGAACTCTGCGGACAATCGTTCACGCGCTGCGTGGTTGGCCGACGCCATTCTCAGCGGTGATCAACACCGCGCAGAGGCCATTTTCCGCAGATGGTACGTGCAGTGATCCGATCATAGCGCAACAGCTTGGATTCGTGGCCGAGCAGGTCGTCGAGTTCGCGAGAATGCGGCGGCTGTATGAGAGCCGGCGCAACGGGCTGGCGCCTCAAGAAATATCAGAAGCCGCGCCGGCGCAGTGCGCATAGAACGCGGCCGCAAACAACCGAAACGAGAAACAATAGGGAGGGGGCATGAGCAAGAATCGCATCCTTAGTTATGAAAATCTCGTTGTCGTCTTGATGGGAGCCGCGTTTGGCTTCGTATTTTTCGACCGTCTTGCGCTGAATTTTCTAGCTCCATTTCTAGTGCCTGAGCTCCATCTGAACAACACTCAGCTCGGTCTCCTCTCGGCTGGCCTGGCGCTGACCTGGGCGATTGCCGGCTATGCCGTCGGCACGCTCTCGGACTATTTTCAGAATCGTAAGACGCTGCTGGTCTGCGCGATAGTGATCTTCTCGATGTGCTCGGTAGGATCCGGTCTCGCCAATACGTTTCTGACGTTGCTTGCCGCGCGCCTCGTGATGGGATTTGCGGAAGGACCTGTACTTCCGATCGCGCAGTCGATCATGGCTGCGGAATCCTCGGAGCACCGCCGCGGCTTCAACATGGGCGTTCTGCAGAATTTCTTCAGCGCGCTCCTCAGTAATTTTGCCGCTCCTCTGCTGCTCGTCGCAATTGCGCAGATTTACGGCTGGAGAAGCGCTTTCTACATTGCGGCGGTGCCTGGCTTCATGGTGGCCGCCCTGATCATCCTGTTTATCCGTGAACCTTCGTCGGGTGCCGCTCCGGTATCGACTGCGTCGGCGCGCAACACGATCCCGCTTTCGACGATGCTGAAACATCGCAACATCTGGGTTTGCGCGATCGTGAGCTGCCTGATGGTGTCTTGGCTCCTGATCCAGATAACGTTCCTTCCGATCTACCTGGTGCAGGTCCGCGGTCTGTCGCCCAGCGCGATGAGCGTTGCCGTGGCCGCGACCGGTATCGCGACGGCCGCGTCTTCGATCATCGTACCGGCGCTGTCGGATCGATTTGGCCGCCGTCCGATCCTCGTCTTGTCAGGCTTCGTTGGCGTGCTTGCCCCGGTGACAACCGTCATGTTCGACGGACCTTTGCCCTTGATGGTGTTGTTCATGGGTGTCGGCTATCTCGCCATTGGCGGCTTCTCGTTGTTCATGGCCACCGTGCCGTCCGAGACGATCCCGCCGACCCATGTTGCTACCGCGCTTGGCTTCATCATGGGGGTGGGCGAGCTTGCGGGCGGCTTCGCGGGCCCGGCCCTCGCCGGGATCGCTTCCGACGTGTTCGGTCCGTCCAGCTCGATGTGGATCGCCGCTACGCTGTGTATCTGTGCAGGCTTGCTTTGCCTGATGCTGGACGAAACTGCGCCGCGCGTGCTCGAGCGCCACAAAAGAATGATTGTGAGTTCGCCGGCATAGATCCTTATCGCCGGTTAGCCGCAACCGCGCTCAACGGAAACGTCAGGAGATCGAAATGAACGTTCAGGCCATACGGAAGAGCCTGCCGGTACCGGAACCTCACCTCGCTCCGCAGGATCTGATCGATCGTGCGGCCTCGATGAGGGCGCTGCTGAGGGAGTCGCAAGACGAGACCGATGAGCGGGGACATTTTTCGGACGAAATCCAGCAGAAGTTCATCGATGCTGGATTCTATCGGATCCTGCAGCCCAAAATGTTTGGTGGCTACGAGTTCGATTACGAAACATTTTTTCGCGTCATGGTGGAGATATCGCGTGGTCATCCGGCCGCAGGGTGGTGCTTGACGTTGGCCGCTTCTCATGCGCCGGTCATAGCCTCGCACTGGTCGGAAGCTGCGCAGATCGAAATCTTCGGCTTATCCGGACATTTCGCGTCACCGCACCGGGCTGCCCCCGGTGGCACGTGCCTGCCGGTCGAGGGCGGCTATATCATCAATGGTGTGTGGCCATATTCGTCGGGAATACCGCACAGCACGCACTTCCTGGGCGCAACGTTGCTTCAAACGTCGTTCCCGCCACGCATGTTGCACTTCGTTGTGCCGTGGGGGCAATACACAATTCTGGGCGATTGGGGTGGAGACCGCACCTTGGGCATGCGCGGCTCCGGCTCGAACAGCGTCAAGCTGGACAACGTCTTCGTGCCCGAGCACATGACCGCGTTCTTCGACGCGCTGGGTGTGAAGCAGGATCTCTCCGATGGCACGCCCGGAACGCGATTGCATGGCAATCCGATGTATCTCGGCGTTCTCATGGGTCCTTATCACGCGTCCCTGACATCGCCGATCATCGGAGCCGCGCGCGCAGCGATCGATGAATATCGCGATATCCTGTTCTCGCAAAACACGTTTGTTCCACCTTTCATCAAGCGTGCCTTCGAGACTGATTTCCAGGTCAATTATGGCCGCGCCATAGCGTTGACCGATGCGGCGGAAGGCGTGCTGCTCCAGGGTTTGCGCAAGCACATGGACTACTGCCAGCGGTGGGCGACGACGCGAGTGCAAGCCTCCGCGGAAGAAAACTTGCGACTCTGGGGAATGCTGCAGACCGGCGCACGTCTTGCCTGTGAAGCCATCGAACTCTTGTTCCAGACCGCCGGGTCGACCGCGGCGCGGAAGGGCTCGAGGATGCTTCGATACTTTGGCGACGCCCAGATGTATCGAGGACACATGTCCTCCCAATACATGACCTTCGCGAAGTACATTGGTCGCAGCAATCTCGGGCTGCCGACCGGTTTTCTGGATCTCTGAAGAAAGTCGGAGGGGGACGTGACCCAAACTAAAGCAAAACCTGCTCCGTTGGTGCTGGCAGATCAGGGATTCTTTTGGACCGGCTTGGTCCGCCAGCAGACACCGAATGGCACCATCGCTGCGGGCCAGATGTTCGTACAGTATCAGATCCCGGAGCACATCCGGCATCCATATCCCATCGTGATGGTGCATGGAGGTGGGGGGCAGGGAACGGATTTTCTCGGTACTGCCGATGGGCGGCCTGGATGGGCCACTTACTTTCTGAAGCAGGGTTACGCGGTCTATGTCGTGGACCGCCCAGGGCACGGTCGATCACCCCTGCATCCGGAGGCTCTGGGTCCCATGGCGCCTCCGCTGACCTACGAATTTGCCATGACGCTGTTCAGCGCACCCGGCAAGCAGCCGAACAGCTGGCCGAACGCGCAAAAGCACAATCAGTGGCCTGGCTCCGGCGTCGTCGGCGATCCAGCTCTGGACCAATTCATCGCAACCCAAGGTCCGTTCCTTGTGTTCTTGGCACAGACGCAACAGTTGATGCAGCGGGCCGGTGCCGAATTGCTGGATCGTATCGGTCCGGCGATCCTGCTCACCCATTCCATGGGAGCGCCCTTCGGCTGGCTCGTGGCAGATAGTCGACCGAACCTGGTGAAAGGCATTGTCGCGGTTGAGCCGATGGGGCCGCCTTTCGCCCAATTGCCAATGGGGCTGGGCGACCTCTCTTACGGACTCACTGCGATCCCGATGACGTTCGATCCGCCCATCAAGGGCCCAACTGAATTGCGGCGTGAAATCCGCAAGGCTCCGAAGCCGGGGCTGGCGGACTGCTTCGTTCAGAAAGAGCCGGCGAGGCGTCTTCCCAATCTCGCATCGATACCCGTTGCTGTCGTGACATCGGAGACGTCGGCCTGGTCCATGCACGACCACGGCACCGTCGATTATCTCGTTCAGGCGGGCGTGCGAGCGGTCCATCTGCGGCTCGAAGACCATGGCCTGCGCGGCAATGGCCATCTGATGATGCAAGAAAGGAACAGCGATGACATCTCTGCTTTCCTGGAAAGGTGGATCTCGGAATATGTAGGGTCACGACCAACATAGATTCGATTTTTCGCGCCGCCGCACTTGTGGTGAAGCAGCGGCTGGAAGGTGCGAGTGAGGTGGTCAGGTTTGTCAGCAGACCGTTAGCGCAAGAGGAGGGTGAGATGGCGAAGAAGGGATATTGGGTCGGTCACGTCAACGTCACGAGCCCGGAGCGCTACAAGGACTACATCGCGGCCAACGCCGGACCATTGAAGAAGTACCGGGCGCGGTTCCTTGTCCGAAACGGTGCATGCGAAGTGCACGGCGACGCACTTCAAGGGCGTCGCCACGTCGTCATCGAGTTCGAAAGCTACGCAATAGCCAAGGCCTGCTACGACTCACCCGAGTATCAGGCGGCGGCCAAGATTCGCGACGAAGCCAGCACCTCCGATTTCATCATGATCGAGGGCCACGAGGACTAACAGCGATCCGCTTTCCTGGAAAGGTGGATCTCGGAAAACGTGGCGGCACGAACGACGTAGTGCCCCCTTAACGGCTGTGCCGTCGCATCTTTTGGTCAAACCACAGCGTCAGCCGTCCTGGATATCACAAGCAGAATTGATCAGCGGATTCCGGTCCGCAGGAGGTGATGGGTGCTTCTTTTCGATCAGTCGTCTCACATGATGGGTTTGCTTGGGGCACACTTGCGTCTAGCTCGCGACAGCAGACATGTGCTGGCTACCGTCGCCGCATTGGCGACTGTGGGCGCCGCCACGGGGGCTGCCGCACAGTCCGCGGGTCAGTGGAAATCGCCCGAGCAAATGTATGGATCGGTTTGCGGCTACTGCCACGATACGCGGGTCGGACCCGTTATCCAAGGACGTCAGCTTAGCGAAGATATAATCGTAAGCGTCGTCACCAAAGGACTGCGGCAAATGCCGGCCTTTCGCCCAACCGACTTTTCAAATCAAGAGCTGATGGCACTCACAAAATGGCTGAAAGACAGCCCCCCTCCGGCTCAACCGGCCGAGGTGAAGCGATGAAGATGTCACGGCGATCCCTTATAAGCGCGTCTCTCGCGGCGACAGCCGGCGCGGTTTGTCATCCAATCCTCTCCCTGGCGTCTTCTTTCGAGGGCAGAGAGCCGACGTTCTCAATCCGCTTGTTGATCAGCCGTCGCATCGCTGGCTTACCCGTCTCGACATCTTTCACCGAAGGTGTCGTGGCCGGCTTGCGAAATGCGAGCCCCTCGTTGCCCTTGTTCGCACCCGAGCAAGCCATCTCCGGCTCGACCTTCACCGAAGTGATGGTTGATCTCGTAAATGCGCGAGGAAAGACGATATTGGCGCTTCTGTCCGCTCAGGATGCTGTTCTAGTGAACGAGGGCTTGCGCGAGATTGGAGCCAAAATCGTCTCGCATGGCAATCACAGCACGACAGCTCATCGGTTTATAACCGGATCGAGTGGTGGGATCGGCAATGCCTTCGCCTCAAGTCTGGGGTCCAGAGTCGGCAACTGCACGATTGATGAAATCTGCCTCGGTAACTCCTCTGTCGCGCCGTCTCCAACGGTGAGCGACGGGTCAGAATGGCCCTACCGGTTGGGTTACGTCCTATCCAGCATCATGGCTGGGAGCGATACGGCTTTTCCAGCAAGCATGCTGCGGAATAGTCGCAATCAGTCTCCCTTCGATATCGACCTCGTCTCTATCGTCAGCAAAATCTAAAGAGCGTTGCCATGAACGACAGTGTCATTCTGCCTGAAGGCCTGACGAAGGCCGAATTCACGAAGGCCATAGAGGCGTTCCGCGCCGTCGTTGGCGTGGACAATGTGATCGTCGACCTCGATCGTCTCGTTCCCTATACGAAGATTATGATCCCGGAGGACGAAAGACTTCACCAGCCCTCGGCGGTGATCATTCCTCTGACTGTTGATCATGTCCAAAAGGTCGTCGGCCTCGCCAATCAGTACAAGACTCCGTTGTGGCCCATCTCAACAGGACGCAATTTTGGATATGGGTCGGCCGCGCCAGCTACTGCTGGGCAGATCGTCATCGATCTGCGGCGTATGAACAGGATTATCGAAGTAGACGCTGAGATGTGTACGGCCTTGGTCGAGCCGGGCGTTACATACGAGCAATTGCGCAACTATATCGAGGAACGGAATCTGCCCCTCTGGCTCAGCTTTCCGTCATCCGGGCCGATCGCCGGGCCGGTTGGGAATACGCTCGACCGGGGAATAGGCTATAATCGCTACGGCGAGCATATGGCGCATTTCTGCGGCCTCGAAGTCGTCCTGCCGAACGGCGATCTCGTCAGGACCGCCATGGGCGGCGTCAAAGGCGGCGCAGCCTGGCAAGCCTATCGCTGGGGTTATGGGCCGTGGGTCGACGGCCTGTTCTCTCAGTCCAATTTAGGCATCGTCACCAAGATGGGGCTGTGGCTCATGCGCAAGCCGCCCGCGTCGATGACGTTCACGGCCGTTTGGAACCATATCGAGGGCGCGGCGAAGGGCGTCGAGGCATTGCGCAATCTGCGCCTGAACAACGTCCTCGAGAATTCGCTGTTGGGCCATGTGCTCTATGGCGTCGCGTGTGAGGTGCCTCGGACGGCCCTCTACAACGGTGCGGGCGCGATTCCGGACGAAGTAATCGCGGAGATTGCACGCAAAGCCGGCGCCCCCATCTGGAATGCCATTGCGACGCTCTATGGCACCCAGGAGCAGATCGCCGTCAATTTCAAGATCGTGAAGGAGGCCTTCGAACCAACCGGTGCGATCCTGCTCACCGAAGATCAGGTCGGACCAAATCGGTTCTTCCGGCATTGGCAAGGCGCCATGACGGGCCGACCGGATCTGGTTGAATTCGGCCTCTACAATTACCGCGGCGGCGGCGGGTCCGTCTGGTTCTCGCCGCTGGCGCCCGCCCGCGCGGAAGATTTCAAGAAGCAGGTCGGCCTCGTCAAGACAACGCTGGCCGAGTTCGGATTCGATTACCTGGCCGGTTTTCTCGTCGGGGGACGGCATATGGAGCATGTCTGCGAGATTGCCTTCGACCGGACCGACGGCGAGGAGATGCAGCGCGCCTATCGTTGTTACGACAAACTGCTGAAGGTCAATGCAGAGGCCGGGTACGCGGTCTACCGGACGAATACTGCCTTCATGAACAAAGTTGCCGATATTTATGGACCGGCACAAAAGAAGTTCAATCAAACCTTGAAACGGGCTCTCGATCCGAACGGCGTCATTGCGCCCGGCAAGTCGGGCATATTCGCGTAAAGCGTCTTGGAGGCAACATCATGCAGGCTCTGGAAGGCAGGATTGCGTTCATTACCGGGGGCGCCAGCGGAATCGGATTCGGCATGGCGCGCGCCTTTCTCCGTCATGGAATGAAGGTGATCGTTGCCGATATCCGCCAGGAGCATCTCGACATGGTGGCGGCGGCTCTCGATCGCTCGAACGGCGACTATCATCTGATCCGGCTCGATGTTACGGATCGCGCCGCAATGGAGCGCGCCGCTGACGAGGCCGAGCGCGTCTTCGGCAAGGTCCACGTCCTGTGCAACAACGCCGGCGTCGCCAGCACCGTTCCGATGGACGAGGCGAGCTTCGCGGATTGGGACTTTGTGATGAATATCAATCTGGGCGGCGTCATCAATGGCACGACCAGCTTCCTGCCGCGCATCAAGGCCCATCGGGAGGGGGGGCACGTCGTCAATACGTCGTCCATTGGAGGGATTCTCCCGTTGCCCGGTCCGGGCGGCATCTACACGGCGTCCAAATTCGCGGTGCGCGGTCTGACGGAGTCACTGCGCATGGCCCTGGCGCCGCACGGGATCGGGGTTTCGCTGCTCTGCCCGGGTCTTGTGCGCACCAACCTCGCAGAGACCACTGAGCATCTCGATCCCTCCGGCAAGCGTCGGGAGCTCAGCCCATTCAAGGATATCGAGTCGCCACTGGACTTCGGAATGGATCCGCTCGACATCGGCGAGCGCGTGGTTGCCGGAATCATTCACAATGAGGCGTACATTCTTCCGCACGGCGAATTCAAAGATGAAGTCCGCGAAGCGTTCGCGGAGATCGTCGAGGCCTTTCCGGCCGATCAGGCCGTCGATCCGAAACGAGCCGCCGTCGAAGCGGGGCGGCGTCAGGCAACGATAGAAGCAAAAAAGGCGGCGGCGGGTATTCGTTAGGTTCCCGCCGTCACCAACTTTCGGCGATAGCTCACCGGAGGGGCGCCGCCGACAGACCTGAAGAACCATCGTGATCCAATTTTTGGCTTCTAAAGCTCGCGCTGAAAGAGATCGAAGTGATGAAGGCAACTGCGACTTTGGAGCTGCTGTGGACGCCGTCCGAGGACAAGATCGTCGGGTCTCGCTTGTGGGACTACATGAGTTGGCTTGATGAGCGCCACGGTCTCAAGTTCGAGGACTATGAGGACCTCTGGCGCTGGTCGACGAGCGACTTGAACACCTTCTGGGGATCGATCTGGGACTATTTCGACGTGCGGGCAGACGGCGACCCGACCCCCGTGCTGCGATCGGACGCGATGCCCGGCGCCGATTGGTTTCCGAATACCCGCCTGAACTATGCCGAGCACATCTTCCGCGCCGCCAGGCCCGAATCGCCCGCGCTTGTCGTGCTCAGTGAAGCGGGCGAGGCCCGTGAGGTTAGTTGGGAAGCTCTGCGGCAACAGACGGCCGCACTGGCGGCAACACTGCGTCGTCTCGGCATCAAGCGGGGTGACCGCGTCGCGTCCTACCTGCCGAATCGCTCCGAGACGGTCGTTGCGCTTCTGGCGTGCGCCAGCATCGGCGCGATCTGGTCCAGCTGCTCTCCCGAGATGGGACGAACCATGGTGCTCGACCGTTTCGGCCAGATCGAACCGAAAGTTCTGTTTGCCGCCGACAGTTACACCTATAACGGCAAGACCCACGATCGCGCGCCTATCGTCGAAGAGTTGCGCGAAGGGCTTCCGAGCGTCGGTCACATCATCCATGTGCCCGGCCCGCTCGCGGCGGAGCGGCCGATCCGATGGCGCAACGTGATGAGCTGGGGAGATGCCGTCAGCGGCGACGCCGAATTGCAGTTCGATCGCGTGCCGTTCTCGCACCCGCTCTGGATCGTCTATTCCTCGGGAACGACGGGCTTGCCGAAGGGAATAGTGCACGGCCACGGCGGTATCGTCGTTACCCATCTCAAAACCATGTCGCTCCAGCACGACTTGCGCCCCGGCGACCGCCTGATGTTCCTGGCAAGCACTGGATGGATCGTGTGGAACCTGCAGGTCGGCGCGCTGTTGACGGGTGCTTCGATCGTGCTGTACGACGGCAATCCGGTCTGGCCGGATAATCGGGCGATCTGGAAATTGCTGGATGCATACGGCGTCACGCATTTCGGCTGCGGCGCCGCGTTTCTCACCAACTGCATGAAGGACGGCTTGGCCCTGAGGAATTCGTCGCGCTGGAGAAGCTGCGGTCAATCAGCTCGACCGGGTCACCGCTGCCGGCCGAGACCTATAGGTGGGTCTACGACGCGATCAAATCAGATCTTTGGCTTGCGTCGATCAGCGGCGGCACCGACATAGCTTCGGGCTTCGTGAGCTGCAGTCCTATGCTGCCGGTCCATGCCGGAGAAATCCAGTGCCGTGAACTGGGCGTCGCAGCATTCGCCTTCAACGAGGCGGGTGAACCGGTCATCGACGAGGTCGGCGAACTCGTCATCGTCAAGCCGATGCCGTCAATGCCGGTATTCTTCTGGAATGATGAGGGCGGCCGACGCTACCGGGAGAGCTACTTCGAGCAGTTTCCCGGCCGCTGGCGACAAGGCGACTGGATCCGTTTTTCAGTCGCCGGGACCAGCCAGATCTACGGTCGCTCCGACACCACAATCAACCGGTTCGGCATCCGTATCGGAACCGCGGAGATCTACCGCGTTGTCGAGGACATTGCAGAAATCCGCGACAGTCTGGTTGTCGACCTCGAGTATCTCGGGCGAGAATCCTACATGCCGCTCTTCGTCGTGCTGCAGCCGGGGCTCGTGCTCACCGACGAACTAAAGGCGAGGATCGCCACACAGATCCGCACTTACGGCTCCGCTCGCCACGTGCCGAGCGAGATCTTCCAGGTCGAGGAGATCCCACGCACCCTGACCGGCAAGAAGATGGAGCTTCCGGTGCGCAAGCTGTTGCTTGGCACTCCTGCCGAAAGGGTGGCGAGCCCGGATTCCATGGCGAACCCGGCGAGCTTCGAATACTTCATCAGGTTCGCGGAGCAGCTGAACCTGCCGCAGCGGGTGTAGGGCGGGAATGGCACTGTCGCCGTGCCGCAAGCCCGGTCCGACGCCATCGACCCGGATGAACTGAGAGACGATGATTGTTGCATTGCGACATGCAGTTTGTGTCAGTTTTTTGCAAGCCGGATCGATTTGTGCAGGCGGCGGTATCCTGCTTCTCCTAAATTGCTTCAACAACCGCTTCGCAACAGCGACGTGGAATTCTTGGGGGAGACGCGCATGGCATTGTCCAATGCTGGCGAGGCGACCTCGCATTGGCTTGCGAACAGCTAGACATCCCGGGGATGGCCGAGGCTGTTCGATGAGGACGGTCGCTGATGATGTCCGAGAGGTTCTCTGTCGAGGGATATGGCGCGATTGTCACGGGCGGCGCCAGTGGCATCGGTCTCGCTTTTGTCGAAGCACTGGCCGAGAGCGGTGCACGGGTGGCGATCCTTGATGTGGACTCGATCTCCCTGGGCAAACAGGTGGACCGGCTCTCCGCGAGAGGTTTGGACGTTCGAGGTCACAAACTTGATGTGACTGATCGCAAGGCGGTCGATCAGGTCTTCGCAGAAGTCGCAGTAGAATACGGACGCCTCGACGTCGTGTTTGCCAACGCGGGCATCGACCCGGGAATCGGCTTTTCCAACCCGGACGGCAGCCCGTCCGAGGCAGGTGCTATCGAAAACTACGAGGACGAGCGGTGGAACAGAAACATTGAGGTTAATCTCAATGGCATCTTTGCCACCATTCGCGCTGCCGCGCGCCACATGAAACGAGGCGGAGGAGGCGGGAGCATCGTGGTCACGACGTCGATCGCCGCATACTTGAATGAGGGGATGATAGGGGCGGCCTACATGGCCGCGAAGGCGGGAGCAGCTCATCTGGCGCGCAACGCTGCGCTCGAACTGGCCCCATACAAGATCCGCGTGAACGCAGTCGCGCCCGGGTTCATCGTCTCGAACATAGGAGGTGGGTGGCTAAAGCAACCCGAGGTCCAGACTTCGATAGGAGCCACGGTCCCGATCGGCCGCATTGGAGAAGCTGACGACCTGAAGGGACTAGCTCTTTTCCTGGCATCCCCCGCGTCGAGCTACATTACCGGTGCGCAAATTCCGATTGATGGCGGCGTGAGTCTTACAAAGAGGCCCGCTTGAATCGGAGGCGAATGCTGGAAGGCGGCCGCGGGCCAAACATGGCATCTCGGTCGCGGTAGTCAGTCGGCCCAGTTGGATGCGATGCACTTGACATTGACGCCGACTGGTTATCGACAATGCGAAATTGAGGGGGCGGCCGTGTCTTGGTGCGGCCTAACAGGTTGGTGGCATGGCGCATGCGTGAAGCGACGCCAGAGGCATCGCTCATCACGGTGTTCGACAGGCTTCTAGGGCGATCGAGGAGCGCGCCGGCCTCCATTTGACGCCCGCTCGCAGCCGAGTAATTCGAAGACGTCGCAAGAATCGGGGGAAGCAATCCTCCGGACAAACAGCCGCTCTCAGGGCGGCCCATCAGGGAGGTGTCGATGCGAAGCGTTATCGCAGCTGCAGGGCTGTGCGTGGTCTGGTCCGTTCTCGCGGCGCCGGCCGTAGCCGAAGACCAGCCCGGTATCACCGCCACCGAGATCCGCATCGGACAGACTATGCCCTATAGCGGGCCAGTGTCCGCCTTCGGCATCCTCGGCAAGGGCGAGGTCGCATATTTCAAGATGGTCAACGACCGCGGCGGCATCAACGGCCGCAAGGTCAACCTGCTCTCGCTCGACGACAGCTACGTGCCCCCCAAGACCGTGGAGCAGACGCGCCGGCTGATCGAGAGCGACGAGGTTTCGTTCATCTTCTCGACGATGGGGACCGCGCACAACACGGCGATCGCCAAATATCTGCAGGGCAAAAAGGTGCCCCAGTTGTTCGTCGCCACGGGCGCCTCGAAGTTCGGCGACCCGGCGCAGTTTCCTCTGGCGCTGATGGGCGTGATGGCGCCGTTCCGGAACGAGGCCCGCCTGTATGCGCGCTATGCCCTGCAGAAGAAACCGGACGCGACCTTCGCGGTGCTGGCGCAGAACGACGATTTCGGACGCGACTACCTGGCCGGGCTCAAGGATGTGCTCGGCAGTCGCTACGAGGCGGCAGTCACGGCGGCGGCCTACGAGACGACCGAACCGACGATCGATTCCCAGATCGTGAAGCTCAAATCGACCGGTGCGGATGCGCTCGTGATCGCCGCGGCCCCGAAATTCGCTGCGCAGGCGATCCGCAAGACTTACGAGATCAACTGGCGTCCGATGACGTTCCTGACCAATGTGTCGGTATGGATGTCCTCGGTGATGGAGCCGGCCGGGCTCGACGCCGGCACGGGCATCATCTCGAGCGCCTATGTCAAGGATCCGCTCGATCCGGCATGGGCGGACGATCCCGGCGTGAAGGGGTGGCGCGACTTCATGGCCAAATACGTGCCTGACGGCGACATCCGCGATGCCAACTATGTCAACAGTTATAACAACGGCATGGCGCTCGAGCACGTGCTCAAGGCGGCGGGCAACGACCTCAGTCGCGAGAACATCCTGCGGCAGGCGCTGTCGATCAAAGATCTGGAGTTGCCGATGCTGCTGCCCGGCATCAAGGTCAATACCGGCGAGAGTGACCATCTGCCGGTCGAGCAGCTGCAGTTCATGCGCTTCACCGGCAAGCAATGGGAGCGGTTCGGCGAGGTGCTCTCGACCAAGTAGCGTCGATATCGAACCGCATATCGAGGCAGGTTGGCCCGCGGGTGCTGCCGTTGCACTGCAGCAACGATGGGAGCGATTGTATTGAAAATTGGGGGCCGCTGGGTTTTACTCAGCGGCACCAAAGCCTCGAGCCCTTGGTCTGTCGGATGCAGGCGACGTCGAATTTTGGGGTGCAGGAGACGCACGGGATCCTGAACCGCTTCCAGGCCGAATTCCGCGGCTCGAGCGAAGGGCTCGGCTGGTCGTCCGCCTTTGCCTCGGTTCAGCGCGAACGGCCGTTTGAGGGGCACTTCCACGCACTATCCGACAATCTGATGGTGCTGCATCGAGGCGGCCCGGTCGACATCACGTATGTGATGGACGGCAAGGCGGTTGCCCGGCACATCCCGCGCGGCGGCGTTTTCTTCCTGCCGGCGGGCCAGGCATGCAACGTACGCCTGCGCGAACCGCTGGAATCCACCCATATCTATCTGCGCTCCGACCTTTTCGCCCGCCCTGACGGGTCATCGGGCGTGATCGGCGGCCTCGCGCCGATGCTCGGTGATCAGGACGCTGTGCTAGAGCATCTTGCCTCGGCGATCGGTGATACCATCACCGGTGGTCTGCCGGCCTCGTCGCTCTTCGTCGATCCGATCGCGCAAGCGATCGCCAACCGTTTCGTGGCGATCAACTTCCACAAGCCGAGCACGGACGCCGGCAAGCATCCGAACCTGCTCAGCGGCAGGCAGATGGCCCGCATTCGCGAATTCGTTGATGCCAATCTCGATGGCGATATCCGCCTCGACCAGCTGGCGGAGTTGTGCGGCCGCAGCACCGAGTATTTCGTGCGGCTTTTCAAGGCGACCAGCGGCGTCTCGCCTTATCAATACGTGCTTAATTTGCGCATCGAGCGCGCCCGGGCGCTGCTTGCCGACGAGACCCTAAGTCTGGCCGAGATCGCGCTGGCTTGCGGCTTCTCCCATCAAGAGCATTTCACGCGGATGTTCCGTCGCTTTACCGGCATAACACCCGGCCGGTACCGACACAGTCACTAGGCCGTGTACCTATAAACTTGGCGGCGCCATGTGACTGGTGACTAGGTCCGCTTCGCTCCAATAGCGACCAAGTTCGTGCGGCAGCGCGCGACAAGTTGTCAGGCGATCTTTCCGCGCGCCTTGTTTGCGGCAGACCACCGCCGCTCGATCTCTTTTACAGCCCTTTTCATGCTCGCCAGATACTTCTTGGCTGCCATTTCAGGAGTCATCGAGGATGAGAAGAAGATCAAATTGAGACTGCCGAGAACGGGCCCCCCGCCTGGAATGGCTAGTGCGATCGCACTGATGCCCGCCTCCGATCCACCAACCGACGATGCGTAGCCGTCCTTCTTTGTTTGCGCGAGAATATCGTTGATAAAGCGGTGGTCCTTCGCCAACGCCGCGTCTTCCTCGACCAGCGATGCGGTCAGGTCCAGCATTTCACGCCGTAGCGTCGGCGCGGAGGCGGCCAGGATGGCCTTCCCAAGCGCACTGCGCACCAAGGATCTCCTCCTTCCGACCATGGAGCGATGAACGGAGAACGGACTGAACGGATGCGTGCTCTCGCGGATGAGCACCGAGCCGAGCTCGAAGACGCCGAAGTCACTGGGCCATGAGACCTCATCCAGAAGGCCGAACATCGCGGGCAGCGCCGCCTGGCTCGACAGGTCGCGCGAAGACACCCCTTCGCTCAAGGTGCGCACCTGCGGCGTCAATGCGAAGAGGGCGTTCGTCTCGTCCAAGGTCACGTAACCGTCTTCCCGTAGCGTATCGAGCAAGCGATAGCAGGTCGTCCGGTTGAGGCCGGTCCTTTTCGCGAGCCGTACGACGTTCGAGGGTCCGCTCGCATTGAGCTCATTGATCAGGGCCAACCCTCGGGAAAGTGCCCTGACGTTGCGGTGCATGATCGCCTCCGGCCGTGTTCGCAGTGCGAACATTTCACAGACTCAGATGGAATGATAGTTCAATCGGCGGCAATCCATCCCTCGCACGCCCAAACAGGCGGCGACGGGAGGAAACGATGGTTCATTCAAGCTTTTGTTTGTCCGCGGCCGTGTGTCTCGCCTTGGCGGTGCCAGCGGCGGCGCAGACCGCCGGAGGCACTCAGACCCTCAGCGACGGCAAGGTCAAGATCGGCGTTCTGACCGACATCGCCGGTCCGACATCCATGGCGAACGGCAAGGGCTCCGTCGTCGCCGCCCGGATGGCCGCCGAAGACTTCGGCGCCGGCCTGAATGTCGAAGTGATCTCGGCCGACCATTCCGGCAAGCCCGACATCGGATCTCAGATCGCTGGCCGTTGGTTCGATGTGGAGGGCGTCGATGCCGTTGCCGACATGCAGGGCTCGCCGATCGGCTTCGCCGTCCAGAACCTGGCCGCTCAGAAGAGCAAGATCATGCTGCTCTCGGGATCGACCTCGTCGGACTTCAACGGCAAGGCCTGTTCGCCGCTCACGGTCCAGTGGACGGTCGATACCTACAATCTCGCAAAGGGCGCAGCCAAGTCCGTGATCGATGCAGGTGGAACCAAGTGGTACTTCCTGACTGTCGATCAGGCGTACGGCAATGCCCTGACGCGCGATACGTCGGAGCAGGTCAAGCTCAACGGCGGCCAGGTAGTGGGCAACTCCGTGTTTCCGCCGAACACGTCCGACTTTGCGTCCTTTCTGCTGACCGCCTCCAGCGCTGGCGCCAACGTCATCGCTATCGCGGCTTCCAGCGGCGATACCGTGACGGCGCTGAAGCAGGCCGATGAATTCGGGCTGAGCGCAAAAGCCAAGATCGTGCCGCTGCAATCGGTGCTGACGGACGTGCATGCGGTGGGCCTGAAGATCGCGCATGACGCCTACGAAGTGTCCCCGTTCTACTGGGACCGGACGCCCGAAACGCGCGCTTGGGCCGAGAAATTCTTCGCGAAGGCGAAGCAAATGCCGACCGGCTTCCATGCCGGCGTCTACTCGTCCGTCGCGCACTACCTGAAGGCGGTCAAGGCGACGGGCACCGACGACGCTCCGACGGTGATGAAGCAGATGGAAAAGGAGCGGGTGCACGATTTCTTCGCGGCTGACGGCTACATCCGTGAAGATCGCAAGATGATCCACGACATGTACCTGCTCCAGGTGAAGAAGCCCGGAGAGAACAAGGGCGATTGGGACCTCTACAACGTCGTGCAGACGTTACCTGGTGAATCCGTCAACCGCCCGCTTTCCGAAAGCCCATGCCCGCTGGTGAAGAAGTAGGCCGCCGCGGCCATCGCTCGACAGATCAACTCGGCGTTCGAAGGAATTCGACCATGTCAGTCGCCATCGTCTGCGCTTCCCATACTCCCTTGATGTACAAGGGACCTGCCAGCAATGAGACCGAGCAACGCGTCAGAGCCGCGTTCGGACGTCTCGGAAACTTCGCGAAGGAGTTCGCGCCGGACTACATCGTCCAGTTCGCGCCAGATCACTTCAACGGCTTCTTTTATGACCTGATGCCCTCGTTCTGCGTCGGAGCCGGAGCCGTCTCGCTAGGCGACTGGGGAGGCGGAACGGGCCCGCTGGACGTTCCGGAGAAGACGGCGCTCGAACTCATCGACCATTTGCGGGCCGAGGATTTCGACGTCGCGGTTTCCTACCGCATGCCGGTCGATCACGGCTTTGTCCAATTGTGGGAAGCGATGCTCGGGAACTTCAAGTCCATCCCGATCTTGCCGATCTTCGTGAACGCCGCCGCGCCGCCGGTGCCGACCTATCGCCGGGCCCGCCAACTCGGTGAATCCGTTGGTCGCTTCGCGATGCGGTCCGGCAAGCGTGTGCTGTTTGCCGCGTCCGGTGGACTGTCGCACGATCCGCCGCTCCCGTCGATCAAGGATGCACCGCCCGAAATCCGCGAGCGGCTGATCAACGGCCGGAATCCGACAGCCGAGGCCAAGGAAGCCCGCGAGAAGCGCGTGCTCGAGGCAGGTGTTCTCGCCGAGGCGGGCAAGGGGCCGTGCCAACCGCTCAATCCCGAGTGGGACGCGGAGTTCATGGACATCCTTCGCAGCGGCCAGATCTGGCGCGCGGACGCTCTCGACACCGGCAAGGTCAGAGAAGTCGCGGGGCGCGGCGCCAACGAGGTGCTCGCATGGGTCGCCGCCTTCGGGGCCTTTTCCACGGGCGGCCACTTCAAGATGGAGCAGGAATTCTACGAAGCGATTCCGGGGTGGATCGCCGGTATGGCGATGATGGCGGCGAGGCAGGCCGACGGCGCACATTGATCGACTAGAGCCCGCGCGAACGCGGGCATCGCGGAGCAGGCAAATGGCATACGAAACGGACGTGCTCATCATCGGCGCCGGCCCCACGGGTTCGACGACCGCCCTGGCGCTCGCCAATTGCGGCGTTCGCAGTCACATCGTATCGCGCGGCAACTGGATGGCCGACAGCCCGCGTGCCCACATCACGAACCAGCGCGCCAACGAGGTCTTCCGCGATCTCGGAATCGCGGAGGACGTGGCCCGGTACGCGAGCCCCTGGGAGCTCATGGGCGACACGACCTTCACGACCAGCCTGGCGGGCTCCGAGCTGATCCGGATGCGGACGTGGGGAACCGGCGACGATCGCCGCGGCGATTATCTGCGCGCAAGCCCCTGCGGTATGGTCGACATCATCCAGCCATTGCTCGAGCCAATTCTGTTCCAGAAGGCGGCCGAGAAGGGCGCGACCTTCGCGTTCAACACCGAGTACGTCCGGCATGAGCAGGATGCGGACGGGGTGACGGCCACGCTGCGCGATCGCCTCGACGGGCGAGAGTACACCGTCCGCGCGCGTTATATGGTCGGCGCTGACGGCGCGCGCTCGATGGTGGTGGACCATCTGGGCTTGCCGATCGAAGGACAGATGGCGCGCGCAGGCACCGTCTACACCGTTTTCAACTGTGACCTGACCAAATACAGCAAACATCGGCCGAGCATCCTGAACTGGATCGTGACGCCGGACGCGAGCTTCGGCGAAATCGGCATGGGCCTGCTGCGGGCCGTGCATCCCTGGACGCAGTGGATCGCCGGTTGGGGTTTCGACATCAGCAAGGGCGAGCCGGACTTATCTCCCGAAGCGATCATTCCGAAGATAAAGGTTCTGATCGGCGACCCGTCCGTCGACATCGACATCGTGCGCACATCGATCTGGTACGTGAACCAGGCCTACGTGACCCAGTATTCGAAGGGCAGGGTGCACTGCGGCGGCGATGCGGTCCACCGGCACCCGCCGTCGAGCGGATTGGGCAACAACACCTGCGTCCAAGACGCCCATAACCTCGGTTGGAAGCTCGCCTACTCGGTGAAGGGCTGGGCCGGTCCGAAGCTGCTGGAAAGCTATTCGCAAGAGCGGGCGCCGGTCGGAAAGCAGATCGTGCTGCGGGCGAACCAGTCCCGGCTCGACTACGCCCCGCTGAACGCATGCTTCAGGGTGCAGGGCGCGGAAAACCCGGTCGCTGCAGGCATCGCGCGCTTCCGCGATCCGGGGCCGGAAGGCGTGGCCGCCCGGAAGGCGGCCCAAGCAGCGCTGGACCTCAAGCAGACGGAGTTCAATGCCCAGGGCACCGAGATGAACCAGCGGTACGAATCCTCGGCCGTGATTCCCGACGTCGATGCCAAGCCGGAGGAGTGGCGGCGAGATCGCGGCCTCTACAATCAACCGACGTCGCGCCCTGGTGCGAAGATCCCGCATGCGTGGCTCGTCGATCGTGAGGGCTTGCGCGTGTCGACGCTCGACGTGACCGGAAAGGGCCTCTTCACCGTCGTGACCGGCCTCGCCGGCGGGGCATGGAAGCAAGCGGCGCTGCGCCTCGATCTGCCATTCCTTCGGGTCGTGGTGACGGGCTCGCCGGAGACGCAGGACCTCTATTGCGAGTGGCAGCGCATTCGCGAGATCGAGGAAGCCGGAGCTCTGCTGGTCCGCCCGGATGGCGTGGTCGCCTGGCGCGACGCGATGGGAACGTCCGACGCGAGCGCGGCCTTCGATCGGCTGAGCGCTGCCATCCGGACGGTTCTCGATCTCGCGGACCTCTCGGCCATCCCGCGCGAGAAACCGTCCTCCCCGTCGAAGCCCAGCAGCACGCCGCTTTTCGCCTGACATCACTCACGAGATCCAGCTATGAGCGACACAAGACCAGAGAACTTTTCCAGCGTCTGGGCAGATCTGAGGGGTGTTTCCTTCAAACAGCACTTCATCGACGCCGGCGGAATTCGGACCCGCTGCATCGAGTCGGGCGACCCATCCAAGCCGCTCGTCTTGGCGCTGCACGGCGTTGGCGGCCATGCGGAGGCGTACTCGCGAAACTTCGGCCCGCACGCCGATCACTTCTGGTTCGTGGCCATCGACATGTTGGGCCACGGTTGGACCGACAAGCCGGCCATCGACTACCAGGTCAAGGACTACGCTGACCATGTGCTCGCCGTCCTCAACACGCTCGGCAGGGACAAGGCGATGATCAGCGGTGAATCCTTGGGCGGTTGGGTCGCGACTTATCTCGCCGTGCATCGTCCCGCGGCGGTCGAGAAGCTTGTCCTCAACACCGCCGGCGGCTGGACAGCGCACCCCCAGGTGATGGAGCGGCTGAAGAAGCTGTCAAACGAGGCCGCGTCCGATCCCTCTTGGGAGCGGATCAAGACGCGCCTCGAATTCCTCATGTGCGACAAGAGCATGGTCTCGGACGATCTGATCGAGACCCGCCGCGCCATCTACGCTCAGCCGGGATTTGCCGACACGATGAAGCAGATCATGTGCCTGCAGGAGATGGAAATCCGTCGGCCCAACATGATCACCGCCGGCCAATATCGCTCGATCAAGGCGCCGACCATGGTCGTGTGGACCTCGCACGATCCGACTGCGACGCCCGAGGAGGGGAAGCAGATCGCGGACATGATCCCGGGCTCGAAATTCGTGGTCATGAACCGCTGCGGCCACTGGCCCCAATTCGAGGACGCCGAGCAGTTCAATCGGCTCCACATCGAATTCCTGCGGACCGGCAAATAAGGATCGTTCAGATGAACCAGCAAGCCAAGCACAGCGAACTCGCCGCTCAGATCCGCGCCGCTTATGCGGGCACCCCAATCGCGCCCATCAGGCCGCAGCTGGCGGACCTCGACGTCGATGGGGCCTACGCCATCCAGCAGGAGAACACCGCATGTTGGGAGAAGGAAGGCCGCCGCGTGGTCGGAAGCAAGATCGGGCTGACATCGCGCGCGGTGCAGAAGCAACTCGGCGTGGACAGGCCGGATTTCGGAGTTCTCTTCGCCGATATGATCGTGAGCGAGGACGAGCCTGTCGCTTCGGGGCGTGTGCTTCAGCCGAAGATCGAGGCGGAGGTGGCTTTCCTGCTTGATCGGGACGTCGAGGTCGAGGTGCCCACGGTGGCCGACGTTCTCAGGGCCGTGGCCTACGCGATGCCGGCCCTCGAGATCGTCGGCAGCCGCATCACCAATTGGGATATCGGAATCGTCGATACCGTCGCGGACAACGCGTCGTCGGGTCTCTTCGTCCTCGGAGGGCCCGTGCGCCGGCTGGATGGCTTGGATCTCCGTGCTCTCCAGATGCAGATGACGAGGAAGGACGAGGTCGTCTCGAAAGGGACCGGCGCGGCCTGTCTCGGCAATCCGCTCAACGCGATGGCCTGGCTCGCCGGCGAGCTGGCCCGTCGCAAGCGGCCGCTCCGCGCCGGCGACGTCGTGCTCTCCGGAGCGCTGGGTCCGATGGTTCCCGTGAACCCGGGCGATGCTTTTGAGGCCAATATCGCCGGTCTTGGCACTGTCTCGGCTCGGTTCGCCTAAGCACAGGAGCACCAATGAAGCTCGTCCGATTCGGCAATCCCGGCGCCGAAAAGCCGGGGCTCGTCGACGATCAGGGGCGCCTGCGCGACCTGTCGAATGTCATCACCGATCTCATCCCCGCCAATCTGTCGCGTTCAGCGCTCCAAAAGATCGCTGCGATCGCTCCATCCACACTGCCGCTCGTCGCCGGCGAGCCGCGTCTTGGCGTGCCGGTTGCTGGCGTCGGAAAGTTCATCGCGATCGGTCTGAACTATGCCGATCATGCGGCGGAGGCGAACCTTCCATGGGCAAGAAGCCTGCTGCGATCTATCTCAAGCCAGGCGACGTCATGACGCTCGGCATCCAAGGTCTCGGAACCCAGCGCCAGCAAACCCGCGAATGGTCGCCGCGGCGGGAGGGCAGTCGTGACCGTCTATAGCGGAAGATTTGAAGGACAAACGGCCATCGTTACCGGTGCGGCGTCCGGCATCGGTCGCGACGTGGCTCGTCGCCTGGCGGCCGAGGGCGCCCGGGTCTCCATGTGGGACTTGAATGCCTCTATCCTCGCGGCCGCAGCGGTGGAGGCCGGCGCGGCGCACACGCAACTGGTCGATGTCGCGCAGGAAGACGCAGTCGACGCGGCCATGCTACGGAGCGTCGATGATCTGGGCGGCCGGCTCGACATTCTGGTTGCGAGCGCCGGCATCACCGGGCCGAACGGAGCCGTGAAAGACTATGCCGGCAGCGATTGGCGCAAGGTTTTCGACGTCAACGTCAACGGAGCCTTCTACTGCAACCGCGCCGCTGTCCGCGCGATGGAGAAGGGCGGCTACGGTCGCATCGTCAACGTCGCCTCGGTCGCAGGAAAAGAAGGCAACCCGAACGCTTCAGCCTACAGTGCATCGAAGGCCGCAGTGATTGCGCTCACCAAATCGCTGGGCAAGGAAACGGCTGCGACCGGCATCCGCGTCAACTGCATTACGCCGGCGGCGATCAGAACGCCGCTGTTTCATCAGATGATGCCCTAGCACATCGAGTTCATGCTGTCGAAGATTCCGCTCGGACGGTTCGGAACGATCGAGGAGGCGACATCGCTGGTCTGCTGGCTCGCGAGCGAGGAGTGCTCGTTCAGTACTGGCGCCGTGTTCGACCTTTCAGGCGGGCGAGCGACCTACTAGCCCGGTGTCGATCGCAATTGATATCGACCCGGTGCAATCGATTCCTGAGATGGACGCGCCCCCCTCGAACCAGTGACGTTCTTCCCGGGGTTCGAGAGATGAGCAAGGTGCGAGAGGGGCTTCCGCTTGCCAGATCCGACTTAGCTCAACGCTGCGTCCCGCTTTGGATCATTTTCGGCGGTTTCTGCGGAGATAGTCGGCTCGCTGATGTCCGCTTCTACCCCGTAAGCGTTCAACCGGGGCCTCCTCGGAAGTGTTGCGTCTAGGCCAGGCCCGATCCAGCCCTGCATTATTTTTCCGGTTTTGTGCAGATTTTCTTCGGTTTCGTGCAGGCCCGCCGCGCCAGCCCGCCGCTAGCTTCCTCCCAACGACATGAGATGGCCGGTTCGCCGGCTTGGGAGGATTGCCATGAGCATCGCGTTGGCCGATGCGAGAGGCGCGTCCGTTGCGACGGCCGGTGATGCCGGCAAGGGCGCGTTTGCCTATTGCTCGCAGCAATATCGCGTCCTGTTCGGTACCGGCACCTCGGCGCGACTCGGCGAGGAGGCAGCGCGCCTCGGCATCAAGCGGGCATTTGTGCTGACCACAAGCGAGCAGCACGACCTCGGGCAACGGCTCGGCGCAGGCCTCGGTGACAGGCTCGCCGGACTGTTTACCGGCGCACGCATGCATACGCCGGTTGAAGTCACCAACGAAGCGCTTCGGATTGTGGAGTCCCGCGACGTCGACGGGCTGGTCGCGATCGGCGGCGGCTCTACGGTTGGGCTCGGCAAGGCGCTCTCGCTGCGCACGGGGTTGCCGCATATCGCGATGCCGACCACCTATGCGGGCTCCGAGATGACGCCGATTCTTGGCGAGACCAGCAACGGTATCAAGACCACGCAGCAATCGCAGGATCTGGTGCCTGACACCGTCATCTACGATGTTGATCTCACCATCAGCCTGCCGCCGCACATCTCCGCCGCCAGCGGCCTGAACGCGATCGCCCACGCCGTCGAGGCGCTTTACGCGCCCGACGCCAATCCGCTGACCTCGCTGATGGCGGAGGATGGCATCGCCGCGCTTGCCCGCGCGCTGCCGCGCATCATGGTGGCGCCCGCCGATCCCGGCGCCCGTCGCGATGCGCTCTATGGCGCCTGGCTGTGCGGCGTCTGCCTCGGCGCGGTCCGCATGTCGCTGCACCACAAGCTCTGCCACGTGCTGGGCGGCATGTTCAACCTGACGCATGCCGAAACTCACGCGATCGTGCTGCCGCACGCCGCCGCCTACAACGCCGCCGCCGCGCCTGAGGCCATGACTCGCGTCGCGCGGGCGCTGCACAGCGCCAATGCTCCGCAGGGCCTGTTTGACCTTGCCCGACAGCTCGCGCTGCCGCGCGCGCTCGCCGACATCGGAATGCCCGAGGACGGCATCGCACGCGCCGCGGAGATGGCGGTGCGCAACCCATATGCCAACCCCAGACCCATTGATCGCGCCCCGATCGAGCAATTGATCGCGGCAGCTTGGCGCGGCGATGCGCCCGCGCAGGGCTGAACCTCAGGGATCAAGGACAACACGATGGCCAATTTCAACGAGCATAACCTCACTGGCGAGGTAGTTCGCAGCTTCGCCAACACGCCGAACAAGCGGCTGAAATTCCTCATCGAGGAGACGGTGAAATCGCTACACGATCTGGTGCGCCGCACCGAACTCACCTTCGAGGAGTGGAATCAGGCGATCGAGTTCCTGACCCGCACCGGCCAGACCTGCACGCCGCTGCGCCAGGAGTTCATCCTGCTCTCCGACGTGCTCGGCGTCTCCATGCTGGTCGACGCCGTCAATCACCGCGAGCGCGAGGGCGCGACCGAGACCACGGTGCTCGGCCCGTTCTATGTCGGCGAGCACCGCGTTACGCCGCACGGTGGCAATATCTCCGAGGGCATCGACGGTGAAGTGATGTTCGTGCAGAGCCGCGTCACCGACCTCGCCGGCAAACCGCTCGCCGGTGCCGAGATCGACGTCTGGCATGCCGACGACGACGGCTTCTACGATTCGCAGAAGGCCGATTACGCAACCCACGGTCCGTCGCTGCGCGCGCGCTTCGTCACCGATGCCGACGGCCGCTTCTCGTTCCGCACGATCTTGCCGTGCAGCTATCCGATCCCGACCGACGGCCCGTTCGGCGATCTCATCACCGCCACGCAGCGTCATCCGATGCGCCCCGCGCATGTGCACTTCCTGGTCAAGGCCGAAGGCTACGAGCCGCTGATCACCCACGTCTTCCTCGATGGCGACCAATATCTGCGCAGCGACGTGGTGTTCGGCGTCAAGGATGAGCTCATCGCGCGCGTCGAGCCGCGCAACGAAGCAGCGCTGCCGAACGGCGAGCGGGTTTCCGGCCCGTGGCACCTGATGACCTACGACTTCCAGATGAAGCCCGGCGCAGGGCTGGTGCCCCGGCCGATGATGGCGGCGGAATGACGATTGCAACCAACAACACGACGAAGGAGAGGATGATGACCAGCAAACCGATCGAGACCGACGTGCTTGTCGTCGGCAGCGGCCCGGCCGGCGCGACGGCTGCGGCGCTGCTCGGCACGTACGGCGTCAAGCACATCTTGGTGACGAAATATGGCTGGCTGGCTGACACGCCGCGCGCCCACATCACCAACCAGCGTGCGATGGAGGTGCTGCGCGATCTCGGCCTCGAGGACAAGGCGGTGGCGCAGGCGGTACCGCAGCACCTGATGGCCAACAACGTGTTCTGCGAAAGCCTGGCCGGCGAGGAGTTCGGCCGACTCTATTCCTGGGGCAATCATCCCTCGCGCAAGGCGGACTACGATCTCGCCAGCCCGACCCGGATCTGCGACCTGCCGCAGAATTTGCTCGAGCCGATCCTGATCGAGGCCGCCGGCCAGCGCGGCACTTCGCTGTGCTTCAACACCGAGTTCCTCGACCTGGTGCAGGATGCCGACGGCGTCACGGCAACGGTGAAGGATCGGCTGTCCGGCGAGACCTACCAGATCCGCGCAAAGTATCTGATCGGCGCCGATGGCGGCCGCAGCCGGGTTGCCGAGGTGATCGGGCTGCCGATGGAGGGTCAGATGGGCCGCGCCGGCAGCATGAACATCATCGTGCAGGCGGACTTGAGCAAATACGTCGCGCACAGGCCGAGTGTACTCTATTGGGTGCTGCAGCCTGGCGCGCAGATCGGCGGCATCGGCGCCGGCCTGATCCGCATGGTGCGGCCCTGGAACGAATGGCTGATCATCTGGGGCTACGACATCGAGCAGGGCGAGCGCAAGCTCAGCAATGACGAAGCGATCTCGATCGTGCGCAATCTCGTCGGCGACGAGACGCTGGAGGTCAAGGTTCGCTCGACCTCGACCTGGACCGTGAACGAGATGTATGCCGGCCACTACGCGTCTGGCCGCGTGTTCTGCGCCGGCGATGCCGTGCACCGCCATCCGCCGAGCAACGGCCTCGGCTCCAACACCTCGATCCAGGACTCTTTTAATTTGTGCTGGAAGCTGAAGCTGGTGCTCGAGGGCCATGCGGCGCCGTCGCTGCTCGAGACCTATTCGGCCGAGCGCCAGCCGGTCGGCAAGCAGATCGTGACCCGCGCCAACAAGAGCATCGGTGAGTTCCCGCCGATCTTCGAGGCGGTGGGACTTGTCGCCTCGACCGACCCGATTGAGGCGCGCAAGGCGATCGCCGCGCGTAAGGCGCCGACCGCCGAGGGCAAGGCGCGCCGCAAGAAGCTCAATGAGGCCATCGCCATCAAGAGCTACGAGTTCAACTGCCACGGCGTCGAGATGAACCAGCGCTATGGCTCGAGCGCCGTGGTGTCCGACGGCACGCCGATGCCGGCCTTCAGCCGCGATCACGAACTTTATTATCAGGCCACCACCTGGCCCGGCGCGCACTTGCCTCATGTCTGGGTCGAGCATCAGGGCCAGCGCAAATCGACGCTCGATCTTGTCGGCAAGGGCCGTTTCACGCTGCTCACCGGGATCGGGGGCGATGGCTGGAAGGCGGCGACTGCCGCAATCGAGAAGGCCTACGGCCTGCCGGTGGATGTCGTCACCATCGGCCCGCAAGGCTGCGATGCGCTCGACATCTATGCTGACTGGTATCGCCAGAGCGAAGTCGACGAGGACGGCTGCGTGCTGGTGCGTCCCGACATGTATGTCGCCTGGCGCGCCAGGGAGGCGGCCGTGAATGCCCCCGACGTGCTGCTCGACGTGTTCGGCCAGATCCTCGGCCGTGCTAAGGAGCAGGCGAAGTCCGTCGCCGCCGCGTGATGCGACGCTGCGATGGATGATTTTCCAGAACGGAATGAACGGCAGCCGGCTTGAAGACCGGCTTGCCTCAAGGGAGGGGAAAATGACCAACGACCTATTGAACATAAAGTCTTTCGATCGCCGCCGTGTGCTGCAGGGCATCGCCGGTGGGCTCACAGCCGCGGGCTCGACGACTTTGTTCGCGCCGGCGGCGCGGGCGGCGAGCAAGCCGATCAAGATCGGCTATGTCTCGCCGAAGAGCGGTCCGCTGGCGGCCTTTGCCGAAGCTGACGATTTCGTGCTCGGCGAGTTCAGGAAGTTCATCAAGGATGGCGTCAAGATCGGATCACAGACCTACTCGGTCGAGGTGGTGACAAAAGACAGTCAGTCGAATCCAAACCGCGCCGCCGAGGTCGCCAAGGAGCTGATTACCCGTGACAATGTCGGGCTGATCGTGGTCGGCGCCACGCCCGAAACCAACAATCCGGTGGCGACGCAGTGCGAGCTCGAGCAGGTGCCGTGCATCTCGAGCGTGGCGCCGTGGCAGACCAACTTCATCGGCCGGCAGGCCAATCCGGGCGATCCCAAGAGCTGGAAGCCGTTCGAATACACCTTCCATTATTTCTGGGGCCTGGAGGACGTGATCGGCGTCTTCACCAGCATGTGGAGCCAGGTCGCGACCAACAAGTCGGTCGGTGCGCTGTTCCCCAACGATGCCGACGGCAACGCCTGGGGCGACACCACCATCGGCTTCCCGCCCGTCTTGGCCAAGCAGGGTTTCAAGCTCACCGATCCCGGCCGCTTCCAGAACCTCACCGACGATTTCAGCTCGCAGATCGCAGCGTTTCGTGGTGCCGATGCCGAGATCGTCACCGGCGTGATCATCCCGCCCGACTTCACCACGTTCTGGAACCAGGCGCGGCAGAAGGGGCTGAAGCCGAAGGTCGTATCGGTCGCCAAGGCGCTGCTGTTCCCGGCGTCGGTGCAGGCGCTCGGCAAGGGCGGCAACAACATCTCGACCGAGGTGTGGTGGACGCCGACGTATCCCTACAAATCGAGCCTCAGCGGCGTCAGCGCCGCCGATCTGGCCAAGGGCTACGAGCAGGCCTCCGGCAAGCAATGGACCCAGCCGATCGGCTTCGTGCATTCGCTGTTCGAGGTCGCGATCGACGCCATCAAGCGCTCCGGCGACCCAGCGGATGGCGCGGCGCTCGCCAAAGCGATCGGCGCCACCAAGCTCGACACCATCGTGGGCCAGGTCGCCTTCGGCTCCAGCGCGGTGCCGCCGTTTGCAGCGAAGAACATCGCAAAGACGCCGCTGGTCGGCGGCCAGTGGCGGCTCAGCGGCGACAAGTACAACATGGTGATCACGGACAACAAGCTGGCGCCGCAGATTCCGCTTGGCGGCGACATGCAGGCGCTGAGCTAGCGCAAGCCAGCTGCTTCATCGAAGGCAGAAGATGCGCGGCGTTGCTGCGCATCTCCCCTCCGCCGGAACCAGATGTGGGCAACCATGCTCGAACTCCATACCATCTCGAAACGGTTCGGCGCCATCGTCGTTGCCGACGCGATCGACCTGACGCTGTCCTCGGGCGAGGCGCTGGGCGTGATCGGACCGAACGGCGCCGGCAAATCGACCCTGTTCAACCTGATCACCGGGCTGCTGCGGCCTGATGCCGGCCGCATCGTTCTCGATGGCGCCGACGTCACGGGTCTCTCGCCCGAGGCACGCTGTCGCGCCGGCATCGGGCGCTCGTTCCAGATCCCGCAGCCGTTCGACCATCTCTCGGTGTTCGAGAACCTTGCGGTCGCCGCGCTGTTCGGCGGCGGCCTGTCGGAGGCGGATGCGATCCAGCATTGCGGCCGCATGCTCGATCTGACCGGCCTCGAAGCCAAGGCCAATCGGCTCGCGGGCAGCCTGCCGCTGCTCGATCGCAAGCGGCTCGAACTGGCGCGGGCGCTCGCCACCCGGCCGCGCACGCTGTTGCTCGATGAGATCGCGGGCGGCCTCACCGATGCGGAATGCCACGAACTGGTCGAGACGATCCGCACCATCCATGCCGAAGGCGTCGGCATCATCTGGATCGAGCACGTGGTGCATGCGCTGCTCGCGGTGGTGCAGCGGCTGGTCGTCTTGAACTTTGGCAAGGTCGTCGCCCAGGGCGCGCCGGTCGAGGTGATGCGCTCGCGCGAGGTCGAGACCATCTATATGGGCGTGCCGGCATGACCGCGCTGCTCAATGTCACGGCGCTCGATGCGTTCTACGGCGACTTCCAGGCGCTGTTCGGCATCGACTTCGAGCTGAACGAGGGTGAGGCGGTCGCAGTGATCGGCGCCAACGGCGCCGGCAAGTCGACCATGCTGAAATCGCTGGCGGGGCTGGTGAAGAGCCGTCCCGATGCGATCCGCCTCGAGGGACGGGCGATCGGCGATGCGTCCGCCGCCAGCATCGTCCGGCTCGGCCTCGCGCTGGTGCCGGAGGGCCGGCAGCTGTTTCCCTCGCTCAGCGTCGAGGAGAACCTGTTGATCGGCGCCTATGGCGGCGAACGCACCGCGCCGTGGGATCTCGCCGCGGTCTACCGCATGTTTCCGGTGCTGAAGGAGCGGCGGCGTGGCGCCGTCACCGCGCTGTCGGGCGGGCAGCAGCAGATGGTTGCGATCGGCCGCGCGCTGATGTCCAACCCACAGGTCCTGCTGTGCGACGAGATCAGCCTCGGCCTCGCGCCGATCGTGGTGGAAGACATCTACCGCATGCTGCCGCAGATCCGCTCTGGCGGTACCGCCGTCGTGCTGGTCGAGCAGGACATCGCCCGCGCATTGCGGGCTTCGGATCGCTTCTACTGTTTGCAGGAGGGACGGGTGACGCTGAGCGGACGGCCTGGGGATGTCGACAAGGACACGATCCGCGCGGCCTATTTCGGAGCATGAGGGAGCGATGAGCGGGTTCGACACCATCATCGAAGGCGTGCTGCTCGGCGGCGTCTATGCGCTGTTCGCGCTCGGCCTGTCGCTGATCTTCGGCATCATGCGCCTGGTCAATCTGGCGCATGGCGATCTGATCCTGCTTGCCGCCTATCTGGTGCTCAGCGGCACCACCGCGCTCGGTCTGCCGCTTGCGGCCGCATCCCTGCTGGTCGTCATCACGATGTTCGTGCTCGGCTTCGTGCTGCAGCGGCTGGTGCTGGAGCGGGTGCTCGGCGACGACATCCTGCCGCCGCTGCTCGTCACCTTCGGCCTGTCGGTCGTGATCCAGAACGGACTGCTGCTCGGCTACGGCGCCGACAGCCGCCGGCTGCAGGCAGGCGCCTTCGAATCCTCGTCGGTGGCGCTCGCCCCCGGCCTGAGCGTCGGGCTGGCGCCGCTGACCGCGCTGGTGACGGCGGTTGCCGCCGTCGCGCTGCTCCAGCTCATCTTCTATCGCACCTCGCTCGGCCGCGCCTTCCGCGCCACCGCGGATAATCCCGCGATCGCACAGTTGATGGGCGTCAACGAGCGCAATGTCTACGCCATCGCGGTCGGACTGTCGCTCGCAGTGTCGGTGATCGCCGCTGTTGTGCTCGGTATCCGCGCCAGCTTCGATCCGTCGATCGGCCCGGCGCGGCTGCTCTATGCATTCGAGGCGGTGATCATCGGCGGGCTCGGCAGCCTGTGGGGGACGCTGGCGGGCGGCATCGTGCTCGGGCTGGCGCAGGCGATCGGAGGGCGGATCAATCCGGAATGGCAGATCCTGGCCGGCCATCTCGCCTTCCTTGCCGTGCTGATGGTGCGGCCGCGCGGGCTGTTCCCGGCGAGGCGGACATGAGCGTCGAAAGCCTCCATATCCCGGCAAGCCGCGAGCAGCGCAGGGCGGACGCGCCGGTGTGGCAGGTTCGGGTCGGCACGCGGCTATCGCGCGTCGCGGCCGTGGCCGGCATCGCGCTGATCGTGGCGCTGGCCGCGCTGCCCGCGTTCGCCTCGCGCAACCTGATCCAGGATTTGATCTTCGTCTTCACCATGCTGACCTTGGCACAGCTCTGGAACGTGCTGGCCGGGTGGGGCGGGCTGGTATCGGTCGGGCAGCAGGCGTTTGTCGGGCTCGGTGCCTATGCGCTGTTTGCCGGCATCGTGATGGCCGGGCTCGATCCGGTTGCGGCGATCCCGCTGGCCGGACTGTTCGCGGCGCTGGTCGCGGCGGTGCTCGGGCCGCTGCTGTTTCGGCTGGAAGGGCCGTATTTCGCGATCGGCAGCTGGGTCGCAGCCGAAGCGCTGCGGCTGATCTGCGCCCAGTTCAAGTCGCTCGGCGGCGGCACCGGCATGTCGATCTCGCCGAGCGAACTGTCGCAGATGATCGGGCTGAAGACGGTGCAGGCACTGCTTGGCCTGCGCCCTGCGGCCGCGCGTGACGTGCTGGTTTACTGGCTGGCACTGCTGCTCGCCGTGCTGGTCACGCTCGGCATCTACGCCTTCATGCGCTCGCACCACGGCCTTGCGCTGGCCGCAAGCCGTGACAACGCAGCGGCGGCGCGCAGCGTCGGCGTCCGCACCGCGCGGACTCGCCACGTGCTGTGGATCGCGGTCGCGTTCGCCACCGGCATGGTCGGCGCCGTGGTTTACTTGCAGAAGGCGCGTATTTCGCCCGATGCGGCCTTCAGCGTCACCGACTGGACCGCCTATGTCATCTTCATCGTCGTGATAGGCGGGGTGCGCACCATCGAAGGTCCGATGGTCGGCGTGCTCCTGCTGTGGGGACTCGTCACCTATCTCGCCCAATATGGCAGTCTCTATCTGGTCGTGCTCGGCACGCTCGCCATCCTGATCATGCTGTTCATGCCCAACGGCGTGTGGGGCGCGGCAGCGCGACGCTGGCAATTGCAGCCGTTCTCGACCCAGCGCCGGCTCGGCCGCAGCGAGTCCGGTCCAATGCAATTATGACCAACCTTGTGCCGGGTATCCAAGACTGAAAGCATTGATCTTGTTGCGGTAAAGACCAACGCATCGGGGCAGAGTTTTGAGCGCATTTGGATGACGTGCGGATGCCTCCTCTTCACGAGCGGAATGATTAGCAATGTCGGTCGGGGCACCCATTCGTAAAGATGCTTCGGCGCGTCGACATTTCTGCCCAGGAGAGGCGAAACGAACGGACCTGGCCATTCCAAATTTCGCTGAAGATCGGCAACAAATGCTTCGGGATCGAGGCGATGTGAGTGACAGCTATTTTGCCATCGGCGCGAACGCACTCGACCAAGGGTGTCTCGCGACCAAATACGCCTCAATTGCCGCTCCTGGTCGCATGTCAATTCGAGTCCGACGTCGAAGCGATCCCCTCGAACTCGTCAACTTTCTTTGCGTGTCGCCGGCTTGAAAAGGCCGTAGCAAGGGCGGAACTTATACTCACATCGCAAAGTGAGTATAAGCGAGCCGCCCAGAATCCGAGGCCGGGAAATTCTGGGCTCGAACCTGTGCACGCCTTGCTCCGCGACGTGTGCACTGAAAATCCGAATATGTGATTTCCGCTTCCAATTCAGGGATATATGGCCCTAGAAGAGCCCGGTGGCAGAAGCCTCGTCAAACTGGATTTCTCAATCGGTCCAATCGCAGATAGGACCGACCCGATGCGAAATACATCAGTAAAATGAACCGCTTAGATCGCAAATTCTCTACGGCCCCCATGATGGATTGGAGCGAGAGTTCTGAATTCTCAATGGGTTAGAGGGCGGCGTGTGCACCGGGAGATCAAGAAAAGTCCCATCAAGACCAGTGTAAGCAGACGTTCAAAGGTGGACGCAGCGACAAGCCGCGCAATACGAATGTCCGAGAGAAGAGCATATTTGGCGTGGCGGCGGGCAATGGCAGCCGGCCACAAAACAGCGCCAAAACCTCACCGAGCGCTCTATCCACCTAGAAGCGAGAGGAGTTATAGCATCTCGGTTGAGGGTGCTTTGGTGCGCTATGGGGAGTTTCTCGCGTGATACAGTCTCACCGCTTGTCGAAATTACTCCACAGTCACGGCCGGCACCGGCAGCGCCGTGATCGACTTGATCTTCTCCATCGCGAAACGCGAGGTGACGTTCTTTAGCGGAACGGCATGAATCAGCTTCTTGTAGAACACGTCGTAGCTAGACATGTCCGGAATGACGACGCGTAGCATGTAGTCGACGTCGCCGGCCATCCGGTAGAATTCCATCACCTCGGGCATGGCGCTGACCGCCGCGGCGAAGCGCTTCAGCCAGGCGTCGGAATGATCGGAGCTTTCCACCGAGACGAACACCGAAAGGCCGAGGCCGATCTTGTTCTGGTCGACCAACGCAACGCGCTTCATGATTACGCCGTCGGCCTCCAGGCGCTGGATGCGCTTCCAGCAGGGCGTGGAGGACAGGCCGACCCGGTCGCCGATTTCGGCCACCGAGAGTGAGGCGTCCTCCTGAAGCACCGTCAGGATCTTGCGGTCGATCGCGTCGAGGCGGCGGCCAGTCTCGGCGAGCTGCAGCGCAGCGTCGGACATTGTCTGATTACCTTTGTGTCAGTGGAAGCTGGGGGCCGGCGCTTGGGCGGGGTTGTCAGCCGTGAGGCCCGAACAGGAAGATTTCGTAAAGATCGTCCTGGCGGCCGCTGCGGTCATCGTTCGGGCCGCCCGTCTGCGGCCGCAGTGAGCGCCGGAACCATTCGCATGCCTGCTCGAACCAGCTGGTGAAGCTTGAATGCAGCGATATGACATAGCTCATGTTCACTCCGGACAACATCGTAGGGCGAGAACACGACAAAGCTAACACGAGCGGTAACATGTTGAACATCGCCAGCCGTTGGCCACGTTCAGTTTGGTTGGATCGTACTGAGAGTGTCATCTGTTCGAGCACAAAATTCCATGGTGCCGTTTCGCAAGGAACATTTTTCATGCGGTGTGGGGAGTGCGGAGGCGTCAGATCATTCGTTCGCGAGTAGCGCGAGCACGTCGGCGTGCTGCAGACGCGGGGTGGAGCCGGCGTTCACAGGTCTACGGCAGGAGTCCGGCGCCAGCAGCAGCATGGGCAGGCCCGTGCTGCCGAACGATGCATACAGAAGGCTGCGGTCGGCGCGCTCATGCAGGTGCGATCTCGTCATCAGGCCAAGCACGAACAGGAACGCGATCAGCAGCACCAGCGGGAGGATCAATGCCTGATGCCAGCCGATGCGATCGGTCACCGCTCGCGCGTCGGCCGCCCGCTCGGCGGGCGAACGAAGGCCCGTCCATTCCAGTGTGAACTCGAACATGCTGACGCCCCGTCTCACTGCTGTTCTGCGATCCCCTCACTTCATGTAGTCGGGCAGGGTGAACCCGTCATAGAAGCGGTCAGCCAGGATCGCCGTCTTGAACGTCGGCGATTTGTAAGCGGCGACGATGTCTTGGGCCCATTCGGCATTGGCGTTGGCCTTCTTCACTGCGAGCACGTTGATGTAGGGCGTGGTCATCTTCTCCAGCGCAAAAGCATTGGTCAGCTTCAGACCGCTGAAGATTGCAAAATTGCCCTGGACAGCGGCGAAGTCGACATCGTCGAGCGCCCGCGGCGCCTGCGCGGCCTCGAGCGGCACGATCTTGATGCCGCCTGGATTCTTGATGACATCGAGCTCGGTGACATCGACCGGCTTGCTGTCGCGAATCTCGATCAGGCCGAGATCGCGCAGCACCCACAGCGCGCGCTGGAGGTTGACGGGATCGTTCGGCACCGCGACGCTGGAGCCCGGCTTGATTGACGTGCCAAGCGGGTGCTTCTTCGAATAGAGGCCCATCGGGGGCGTCGGAACGTGGACGATGCCGACAAGATCGGTCTTCTGGCGCTCGTTGTAGGACTCGAGGAAGACCGTGTGCTGCATCACATTGGCATCGATCTCGGACTTGAACACTGCGTTGTTGGCTTCAAGGCCGGTCGAGAACTCGACATAGCGGATCTTGTAGCTCTTTTTCTTGAGCTCGGGCTCGACGCCGATCTTGAACTCGTCGATGTACGGACCTGGCACGAAACCGACCCGCAACTCGGGCTTCGAGGGCTGCTGCGCCAGCGAGTTTCCGGCGGCGAGCGGGGAGAGAGCCAAAAGGCCGGAGAGTAGGAACAATGCGGTCTTCATGTCTTCTTACGGTTTCCAGTTTGGAGGGGGAGCGGTGTCAGGCGATCGCCTTGACCTGGTTGGAGTAGATGCTGGCAGGGCGGGCGAGGCCGTAATGCTCGCGCAGCGTCGTGCCGGTATAGTCCTCGCGGAACAAGCCGCGCTTGCGCAGGATCGGGACGACCTGCTCGGCAAAGACATCGAAGCCGCCCGGCAGCCAGGGCGGCATCACGTTGAAACCATCGGCCGCACCGCCCTCGAACCAGGCCTGGATGTTGTCGGCGATCTTTTCCGGCGTGCCGGCGATGACCCAATGGCCGCGCGCGCCAGCGAGGCGCTGGACCAGTTGGCGGATCGTCGGTTTCTCGCGGTCGACGATGTCGACCACCAGCTTGAAGCGGCTGGCGACGCCACGCGCACTGGCGGTGTCGATCAGATGGCGCGGCACGGGACCGTCGAGATCGTAGCCTGTGAGATCGATTCCGATCATGTGGCGCAGCTGCGTCAGGGAATATTCCGGCTGGATCAGCTCATTGAACTCGTCCTGGAGGCGGTCCGCCTCGGCTTGCGTGCTGCCGATGAAGGGGCTGATGCCGGGCAGGATCTTGATCTCGTCGGGGCCGCGATCGAAGGTGCGGGCCTGCCGCTTGATGTCCGCATAGAAGGACTTGGCGGAGTCCAGCGTCTGGTGCGCGGTGAAGATGGCTTCCGCAAAGCGCGCGGCGAAAGCGCGGCCGTCGTCGGAGGAGCCGGCCTGCACATAGACCGGCCGGCCCTGCGGCGTGCGCGAGATGTTCAGCGGGCCGCGAACGCGAAAATGCTTGCCGACATGGTCGAGCGTATGGATCTTGCTGGTATCGGCGAAGATGCCCGAGGCAGGATCGTTGACGAGCGCGTCGTCCTCCCAGCTGTCCCAGAGCCGCGAGATCACGTCGAGATATTCGCGGGCGCGCTCGTAGCGCTCGTGGTGGGGCGGGTGCTCGGGCAATCCAAAGTTCTGCGCGGCCTGTGGGGCGCTGGTCGTCACGATATTCCAGCCGGCGCGGCCCTTGCTCAGGTGGTCGAGCGAGGCGAACATGCGCGCGAGATTGTAGGGCTCGGTATAGGTGGTCGATGCCGTCGCGATCAGGCCAATGCGCTTCGTCACTGCGGCGATCGCCGCCAGCCAGGTGATCGGCTCGAAGCGAAAACGCTGGGCGTAGCGGACGTTGTCGGCCAGCGCCGGCCCGTCGGCAAAGAAGATCGCATCGAACTTGCTGGCCTCGGCGCGCTGCGCCAGCTCCTGATAATAGGTGATGTCGAGAATGCGCTCTGCCGACGACCCCTTGTAGCGCCAGGCAGCTTCGTGATGGCCGCCGGGATAGATGAAGAGATTGAGAACAAGCTGCCGTGGGTTGCTCATGGTTCGATGTCCAGATGCGATGGCCGGGGAGGAGGCCGGCGGCTACGAGATGGAAGGGGCGGCTCGCGATCCCGGCTTGCGCGCGAAAGCGAAACGCAGATATCGTTCGAGACGCAGACCCTCCGGCGTGCGCCTCGTCTCGACCAGCGCGGCAAAGGCCGCGTCGATCGCTGCCCGTTCGGTCGATGTAAAGCTGCCAAGAAAGTTGCCGAATGCGCTGGCTTCGGACCATCCGAGCACCGAATTAACGTCACCGTGGAGATCGACGAGCGAGCGCAGGTCGCTCCGGTATTCGGCGAAGCCGGTCTCGGCGAACAGCGCCCTGAGCTCCGTGTCGGTGGCTCCGAGCACGCGGTTTGACTCGCCGCTTCTCTCGCTGAACCCGGCCTGCTCAATGGCCTGGCGGAGCAGGGTGCGTGACTCGTGAGGTTTGGTCGGATCCTGCGCATTCAGGCCGATCCGGCCGCCCGGCTTGAGAACCCGCTCGATCTCGCGCAGCGCCTGCCGCTTGTCGGCGATCCAGTGGAAGACGCTGTTGAGGTAGACGGCATCGAATTGCGCAGGTCCAAAGCGCGAAAGGTCTTCGGCACGGCCGACATCGAAGGTCAGTGTCTCCGAGGCGCGCAGGCGCGCGATGGCGATCCGGTTCTCAAGCGGATCGATGCCGATCACGCGGCCGGCCGGACCGACGAGTCCCGCGACGAATTCGGTCAGGCGGCCGGTGCCGGCGCCGATATCGAGCACGTGATCCCCGGACTTCAAAGCCAGCGGTCCGATGAGGAATTTGCCATGGTGAAACTGGAGGATGCCAGCCTGCTCGTAGCTGCGTGCAAGCTCGGGCGTGTCCCGTTCGAGGCTGATGACGCCGGCGGTCGACATCGTGCTTTCCAAAATCTCCAACGCGCCGCCGAGGCGGCTTGATCGAGAAGAACTCTATGTTGTCGGAATGAGAAAAGTCGATGAAATGGATTTGCGTTGTTCGGTGCCACGCAAGCATGAATCTAACGGCGGGAGCGCGTTGAGGAGATGATGTCGCGAACCGATAATCTCAACTGAAGCCGGCGTGGCGATCGGGTGTCCCGTCGCCCGTCCTGGCTCACTTCGCGCAGTCGAAGCAAATCTTTCAACGCGCCGTGACCCCGCGGTGGGTTCGTTGTTCGTGCCGCAAAACAAAACCCATTCCATTTCATTGACTGAATGTCGCTGGCTTCTACGATTTGGTCGCATCTGATGCAGAGAAATCCGGGTGCAACATGTTTCAGTCCGATATCGACGCCGCAGCGCGCGACACCTTGCGTCTGATTGGTCCCGACCCGCAGAACTGGGTTCCTGATCGTCACGGGGTCGACCACAACGTCGCAATCATCGGCGGCGGGCAATCCGGAAGCGCTTTCGCCTTTGCACTGCGCCGTGCCGGCATCGGCAGGGTCACGGTGATCGATGCAGCGCGCGACGCGGCGTCGTCCGGCCCTTGGCTCAGCAGCGCGCGCATGCACAAGCTGCGGACGCCGAAAAGCCTGCCCGGACCCGAGCTTGGCTTGCCCGGATTGAGCTTTCAGGGCTGGTATGAAGCGCGGAATGGCGCGGCCGCATATGAAGCGATCGATCGTATTTCCCGCATCGATTGGGCGGCCTATCTCGACTGGTACCGCAAGACGCTCGGCATCGAGGTGCGCTATCGGACGAAGCTAGTCCGTATCGAGCCGGTGGCGGATCATTTGCGGCTTCATCTCGACGTCGCCGGCGAGGCAAGAACCGAAACCGCTCGCAAGATCATTCTCGCCAGCGGCTTCCCCGGCAACGGCGGTCCGTCCATCCCCGACGCGCTCTCGCGCAATCTGCCAAAGGAGCTTTACGCGCATACATTGGAAGCGATCGATTTCGGCAAGCTGCGCGACAAATCGGTCGCGGTGCTGGGCAGCGCGGCCTCCGCGTTCGATGCAGCGGCGGTTGCGCTCGAAGCTGGGGCGAGGGAGGTGCACCTGTTCGCACGCCGCGGCAAGATTGCCTCGGAGCCCGTGATCAGGACGCGCGGATATCCGGGGGCATATGACAATTATGGGGCGCTCCCGGACGCGGTCCGCTGGCATCAGGCCATCCGCTTCCGTCGCGCGGGGTCGACGCCGCCGCCCGATGCGATCGCGCGCGCTGTCAAGTTCCCCAACTTCCACCTCCATCTGGGGGCGCCGTGGATCTCAGCCAAGCCGTTCGGGCGGCGGCTGCTTGCAACCACGCCGCAAGGCGACATCGCATTCGATTTCGTCATCGCCGGTACGGGCTATCAGGTCGATCTCGCAAAGCGCGCCGAGCTCGCCGGCTTCGCGGACGAGATCCTGCTGTGGCGCGACCGCTATACGCCGAATGCGGATGAGCAGGACGAAACCCTTGGCGCACATCCCTACCTCGGTGCGGGCCACGAATTCCTGGAGAAGGAGCCCGGCCGCGCGCCTTACTTGCGGAACATCCACGTGTTCAATCCCGCAGCGTTCGTCAGCTTCGGCCTGCCGATTGGGGATGTGCCGAGCTTCAAGCGCGATATTCCGGGCGTCGTCGCGCGGATCAGCAGGGATCTGTTCCTTGACGACCTTCCGGCACATGAGGCTCGGATCAACGGGCCGATCGCCGACGACTTCGAGCCCTCGCTCTATGCGTCGGCCGTCTGGCGTTCGCCCAACATCATCGCTGCGGAATAGAGCAAAAGCATAAGTTGCCACTGGAGACGCCATGACCGCGGATGCGTCCGTTTCTCAACCGCGTCAAACTTTGGAAGCTATTTCCGAAGTCCTTGAGCTAGCATCGTGTGACTGAACAAGAGGCTGCATTGACGCAGCCTCCACGGAAAGGTCCTGCCAGACGGGATTGCCGTCGGAGCGGACGGCAATCTCGCAACAGGATCGATCGCACCATCACTGTCCTTCACTCCGTCATCGCAGCAGCGATCGGCGCACGGCGGAGCCTTGTCCAAATGGATCGCGGTATCGGGGAAGATGACATGACTGACGGAATCACCATCGACAACGTCATTCCGCGCGCGGATATCGTCAAGCGCTCGGCGCGTATTGGCGCGGAGATCAGGAACATCAAGCTCTCCGGCGATCTTCCGGATCGGACGATTTCGGCGATCAACCAGGTGCTGCTCGAGCACAAGGTCATCTTCTTTCGTGACCAGGATCATCTCGACGACACCGAGCAGGAGCGTTTTGCCTATCGGCTCGGCAAGCTGGTGCCGCATCCGACGGTCGGCGCCACCAAGGGCACGGCCTCGATCCTCGAGCTCGACTCCGCGCGCGGAGGCGGGCGGGCCGACCAGTGGCACACTGACGTCACGTTCGTCGACGCTTATCCGAAGATCTCGGTTCTGCGCGGCGTCGTGATCCCCGAGTTCGGCGGCGACACGATCTGGTCGAACACGGCTGCCGCCTATCTCGACCTGCCTGCTCCGTTGCGAAAGCTCGCCGACGAGCTCTGGGCGGTGCACAGCAATGCCTATGACTATGCGGTCAAGACCCGCGCGAGCGAAGCCGACCGGAAGCAATTCGAGGAGGTCTTCACGGCGACTGTCTACGAGACCGAGCATCCCGTCGTCCGCGTCCATCCCGAGACCGGCGAGCGCACGCTGGTGCTCGGAAATTTCGTCCAGCGCTTCGTCGGACTGTCGAAATACGACGGCCAGAAGCTGTTCGACCTGTTCCAGTCGCACATCACGGCGCCGGAAAATACGGTTCGCTGGAGCTGGCGGCAGGGGGATGTCGTCGTCTGGGACAACCGCGCGACCCAGCACTACGCCGTGAACGACTACGGCGATCAGCACCGCGTCGTGCGGCGCGCGACTATCGACGGCGAGGTGCCGGTCAGCATTGACGGGCGCCAGAGCGTCACCCGGATCAAGTCGACCAAGCCGCAAGCAAAAGCTGCCTGAAACAAGCAAGGGAGTGAATACAATGAAGATCGTCGCTTCTGCCTTGCGCCGGTTGGTGGCCGGCTTGCGTGCACGGGCAAGGGTCCGGCAAATCGGCCTTGCCAGCGTTGCGCTGGCAGGCCTGGTCGGGAGCGCCATGGCCGACCCGCAGTTCGAGAAGAACGAGATCCGCTATCAGGGTTGGGCCGGGCAGGTGACCTTCATCGAGCTGGCTGACGACCTCGGCTATCTCGCGCCGCTCAAGCTTAAATGGGTCGGTAACACCATCAGCGGACCGCAGGACATCCAGACCGTCGTCACCGGCGATATCGACATCGGCGGTGCGTTCTACGGAGCGATCATCAAGCTGATCGCCGCCAAGGCGCCGATCAAGGCCGTGGTCGGCTATTACGGATCGGACGACAACACCTACAGCGGCTACTACGTGAAGGAGGATAGTCCGATCAGGACCGCGCGGGACCTGATCGGCAAGAAGGTCGCGGTCAATACGCTGGGAGCGCACCATGAATTCGTGCTGCGCGAGTACCTGGCTCGCAACGGCCTGACGCCGGCGGAGGCGAAGCAGGTGACGCTGGTTGCGATCCCGCCGGTCACCGGTGAGCAGGCGCTGCGGCAGGGGCAGGTCGAGCTTAGCACGCTCGGCGGCGTCCTGCGTGACAAGGCACTCGAGCGCGGCGGCATTCGGCGGCTGTTTGCGGATACGGACGTCTTCGGGAACTTTACCGGAGGGGCCTATGTGCTGCGGGACAAGTTCATCAAGGACAATCCGAACACGTCCCGCAAGCTGATCGAGGGCGTGTCTCGTGCCATCGACTGGGCTCAGACAACACCGCCGGAGGAGGTCCGTGCCCGCTTCGAGCGCGTCATCGCTGAGCGCAAGCGCAACGAGGACGCCACCCCGATCAAGTACTGGAGGAGCACGGGCGTCGCGACCAAGGGCGGCGTGATCGGCGATGCCGAGCTCCAGGTCTGGATCGACTGGCTGGTCAGGGATGGCCTGCTGAAGCAGGACCAGCTCAAGCCGTCGGATCTCTACACCAACGCGTTCAACTATTTCCGCCCCGGCAAGACCGCGGAGGCCAAATGACGACGGCCAAGATCCGCTTCGAGCACGTGCGCAAGGACTTCCTGGTCCGCGGCAAGGATGGCGGGCCGGCGCAGCGCTTCACCGCGCTCGACGACATCACGCTGGATGTTCGGACCGGCGAATTCCTGGCGCTGGTCGGGCCGAGCGGCTGCGGCAAGTCGACCCTGCTGGATCTGCTCGGCGGTCTCACCGCGCCGAGCAGCGGTCGCATCCTGCTCGATGGCAAGGTCATCGAGGGTCCGGCGCGGGACCGCGGCATCGTGTTCCAGCAATATGCGCTGTTTCCTTGGCGCACGGCTGCGCAAAATATCGAGTTCGGGCTCGACATTGCCGGCCTGAAGGCCAGGGAGCGGCGGGCGGGGGCGCTGCACTATCTCGATCTCGTCGGTCTGTCCGGCTTTGCCGACCGCTATCCGCACGAGCTCTCCGGCGGCATGAAGCAGCGCGTCGCGATCGCCCGCAGCCTTGCCTACGATCCGGAGGTGCTGCTGATGGACGAGCCGTTTGCGGCGCTCGATGCGCAGACGCGGGAGACACTGCAGGGCGAGCTGTTGCGGATCTGGCGCCGCACGGGAAAGACCATCCTGTTCATCACGCACGGCATCGACGAAGCCGTGGTCCTTGGTCAGCGCGTGGCGGTGATGACCTCGCGTCCGGGTCGCATCAAGCAAGTCATCGATATTCCCGACGAGCTGCACAGCGAGACCGAGGATGTCCGTTCACTGCCCGGGTTCGGGCATGTCAGGCACGAAGTGTGGTCCTTGCTGCGCGATGAGGTCTTGAAGGCGCAAGGCTTCCCGGCCGCGGCATCGGACGGCGAGCGGATCGTCAAGGCGAAGGAGCTCGCTCATGTCTAATCTAGAGATCCTGACGTTGATGGAACTGGCCGAGGGCAGCCCGAAAGACCGGGCCAGGCAGCGCGCCGGCGTAGTTGCCGCGGCGACGGGTGGCCTGGTGCGATGGCTCGGCCTCATCGGACAGCGGTCCCTGCTGTTGCTGCTGTTCCTGGCCCTCTGGGAAACGGCGCCGCGCCTCGGTCTCATCGATGTGACCTTCCTGCCGCCGTTCTCCGAGGTGATCGCCGCGGGCTGGCAGCTTGCACAGAGTGGGGAGCTCTACGACCACGTCGGGGCAAGCCTGCTTCGTGCCCTGAGTGGTTTCCTGATCGCCATTGCCCTGTTCGTGCCGTTGGGTGTGTTGACGGGATGGTATGTCGGGTTGGGCAATCTCCTGAGTCAGGTCATCGAGATCGCGCGCAACACGGCGCCGCTGGCGCTGTTGCCGGTTTTCATCCTGCTGCTCGGGATCGGCGAGCTCTCGAAGGTCACCATGGTGGTCTACAGCTGCGCCTGGCCGCTACTGCTGAACACGATCGCTGCGGTCCGCCAGGTCGATCCGCTTCTGGTCAAGTCGGCACGGACGATGGGCGCAACGCCGAGCCAGCTGTTCCGGAAAGTGATCCTGCCGGCTTCGCTGCCGACGATCTTCGTCGGCATCCGCCTGGCGAGCGCCTCCGCGATGCTGGTGCTGGTCGCGTCCGAGATGGTCGGCGCGAAGTCGGGGCTCGGCTATCTCATCATCAACAGCCAATACAGCTTCCTGATCCCGCAGATGTATTTCGGGATCCTCGGCATCACCGTGATCGGTCTCACCTTCAACGCAATCCTGGAGGCGCTGGAGCGTCGCCTGATGCGCTGGAAGGCGCCGGCTGGCTAGGGCGGACCCATAAACGCAGGGGCGTGATGCGACGAACGCAGTGTCCGCTTCGCCCCTATAGCGGCTGAGGTCATGCGGCGGCGCAATATGTCGAGATGGGCCAGAACGAGACATTGCCGGCGGTCAGCTAGTGGGCGTCCGGAGTGTTGGCTCGTTCCGGCGGTGTGACAAATCTTCCCGCACCGCTGCATCGTTCCTAACTTAGCAAGATCAAACTCTCGCCAACTGCAGCGCGGCCTCAACGCCGCCTTCCAGGATCTGCTCTGCCTGGATGGTGTCGGGGACGGCCCGCGCGAACTGGAGGGTGCCCACCATGAGACCGAAGATGGCGGTCGCGCGACGGCGGCTCGCTGCAGAGTCGGCACCCGGGAGTAGTGCAGCCAGTGACGAAACGTAGCTTCGCAGCGCTTTCTCGTAGTCCTGCCGAGTGGACAGGGGCTGGCGGGCGACTTCCGGGAGCAACGCCGCCGAAGGGCACCCGTTCGCCGGGTCTTCGAGGTGAGCGCGGTTGAGGTATCTCCGGATCGCGCCCTCAAGGGCTAGGCCCGTCCGCCGATCCTCATCGAGGCGATGTTGTTGGTCGCTGAGCGCGCTCGCCAGCGCCTCGCGAACGAGTGCGTCTTTAGACTCGAAGTGCGGAGAGAATGCGCCTTTGGTCAGACCGGCCTCGCCCATGATCCCGGCGATCCCGGCGGCGGAGATACCGTCCTGGCGTATGCACTTCGAGGCTACATCGATGATGTGTCGTCGCGTCGCTGCCTTGTGTCCTTTCTCGAAACGCATCTTCTCTCCACTCCATCAATATCCGTTAAGCTGCGGCCGCTTCCAATAGGGCCTGGAGGTCGCGATCAAGTTGCTGGGCAACTGCATTCACATGTTCGCTGCCAAACTGACTGAACAGGGATGCCGGCCGATCATATTCAAACGCGACACCGCCATCTTCTTCCTCGCGCAGAAGGACGCGAATGGGTGCATAGAGCCCCGCCGACAATCGATGGCGGGTCATCTTGGATGCGGTGAGCGGATTTCCGATATCAAACTGGATGGATCGGCGTGTCAGCCCAGCAACAGCTAGGAGCGCGCCGTGGTCACGCTGCCCGAAAATAGTGAGCGGCGGACATGCCTCCAACTCTCGAAGCGCGCGCTCACTTTCACCGTATCGCAAGAGAGTGAATATCCCGTCATCGATGCGTGGCGCCAAGGCCGCGAGCTTGGCTCGAACGTCCTCGAAGGGCTTTGTTGAGCGGATGGTAACGTGCTCGACCGGAATGGCACGCGTTGAGTGCAGTGCATTGGACATCTGGTGATCCTCTAATCTTTTGTCGCTGTCTGCAGGACCCCTTCGCCCCGCGAAGCAACCACGACACTAGGTTGAACCGGACTTGGCACCCAAGATGCCTTCGATACCGCGGGCAAGGTTTAGAAGCCGCTGATCACTTCTTAGGGGGCCATCCAGTTCGAGCCCAATCGGCAGCCCGGCGCGAGACAGGCCGACAGGAAGGCTGATACCGGGCAGTCCCACGCTGCTTGCCGACACGGTGTGGTTCGCCAGAGCGAGGTAGCTGACGTCCTGCCCCGCGATGTGGACGGTCGCCTGTTCCCCGATCGAAGGCGCCGTGCAGGGCGTGGTCGGTTGCAGAATGGCCAACGCCCCATGAGCGACGAACGCCGTGTCGAGGCGACGCTGAATTTCCGGCCGACTCACGTTGAGCGCCACCTGATAGGCCTCTGCGGAGGTAGCACCTGCACCACCTGGCAATACGATGTGCTCCCACGCCTGCCGAAGCTGAGGCTTAAGGCTTTCGTAAATGGCCTCAAACGTCGTTGGAAGCGCGTGGCGCCGAAGAAACTCCGAAATCGCGCCCATCGTCTCATGAGCGAAGATGCCCCATGTAGCCGATTGGACGAGGGAATTGAAGTCGTGGCCAAGGTCAATTTCCACCACCTCGGCGCCGGCGTCCTGCAGTTGCCGCACCACCGCACGGAATCGGGACTCGACTTCGGGGTCAACCAGATCCAGGAACTGTCGCGGGGCGAAGGCAAGCCGGGCTCCCTTCAAGCCGTAGTCGCCCTCTGGGGACTCCGCAGCCTGTTCGCCAGTCACGACGTCGTCAACCAGAATGCAGTCCTCAACGCTTCGGGCAAATACGCCCGTCGTGTCGAGTGTATGGGAGATCGGAGCAACACCGTTGCGCGGCCAACGCCCCGTGGTCGGCTTGAAGCCCACAACTCCACAGAACGATGCGGGCACCCGGATGGACCCCACGGTGTCACCGCCCAAGGACGCGGGAACGAGTCCAGCAGCCACGGATGCGGCGGAGCCGCTTGAGGAGCCCCCTGACATGTGATCCCGCGCGTGCGGATTCTTCACCTGACCATAACGCGCGTTGTGACCGGTCAAGCCGTAAGACATCTCGACAAGATTGTTCTTGCCGAAGATCAACGCGCCCGCCTCCCTAATGGCCCGGACAGCGTCGGCATCTTCGCGCGGCACAAAATGAGCCAGACTTTCGATTCCCAGACTAGTGGGTAGCCCTTTCGTCAAATAACTGTCCTTCACCCCAAGCGGCATGCCAAGGAGCGGGGCCGCCGATCCGGCCGCACGCAACTTGTCTGCGGCCCTCGCGGCCGCCAGCACCTCCGCCTCGTCGATGGTGATGAAGGCGTTCAGTTCGGCAAGCGCTCGGGCGCGCTGCAAAAGGGCCGCGGTGTAGGCCTCGGAGGTGATGTCGCCGTTGCGAACCGCTGCTGCAGCGGCTGCGAGCCCAAGCGAGCTGACATCTGCGGTTTGTCGTGATGAGGCAGTGGTCGTGTCGTCCATGAAATCCTCGCCAGGAGCTGTTTGGCGGCACCCGGCCGCCGCCCAAGAGCGGTCCAGCTCAATGCCATTACGGTCATAATATAAAATTACGAGCGTAATTCAATGAAGGTGGCGACTTGCTAGGGACACAAGCGCGTGAAGTGCCGATGGACGATTGCGGGCAATGATTGGTTCAGCGACTTCTGCTAATGGGATGGTCCGGCCGTGCTCCTGCCCCGCCAGCAAGCGAAGCTGGCAAGGGGCGCCAAAGACAAGGAGCACGCCATGTCACAGACACCCAATACCGCGATCGCCGTGATCGGCATCGATATCGGCAAGAACTCGTTCCACGTCGTGGGCCACGATGCGCGCGGCGCCATCCTGCTGAGGCAAAAGTGGTCGCGTGGCCAAGTGGAAGAGCGGCTCGCAAATATACCGCCTTGCCTGATCGGCATGGAAGCCTGCGTCGGGGCACATCACCTGAGCCGCAAACTCGCATCGCTTGGTCACGATGCCAGGTTGATGCCGGCCAAATATGTCCGCCCCTATAGCAAGGGGCAGAAGAACGACTTCAATGATGCCGAAGCGATTGCCGAAGCCGTGCAGCGCCCGACGATGAAGTTCGTCGCGACCAAGACCGCGGAGCAACTGGATCTGCAGGCGCTGCACCGGGTGCGCGAGCGGCTGGTGTCGCAACGCACCGGCATCATCAACCAGATTCGCGCCTTCATGCTGGAACGCGGGATCGCCGTGCGCCAGGGTATCGGCTTCTTGCGCACCGAACTGCCCACCATCCTTGCGACCCGCACCGATGCCCTGTCGCCACGCATGTTGCGTGTCATCGAGGAGTTGGCAGGCGACTGGCGCCGGCTGGATCAGCGCATCGATGGCCTATCCGGCGAGATCGAAGCACTGGCCCGTCAAGATCAGGCATGCTCGCGCCTGATGACGGTGCCTGGCATCGGGCCGATCATTTCGAGCGCCATGGTGGCCGCGATCGGCACTGGAGACGTATTCTCCAAAGGCCGCGACTTCGGCGCTTGGCTCGGACTGGTGCCCAAGCAGATCTCGACGGGAGACCGCACGATCCTCGGCAAAATCTCGAGGCGCGGCAATCGCTACCTGCGCGTTCTGTTCGTGCAGGCGGCGTGGGTTGTGCTGGTCAGGATAAAGAACTGGGAACGTTACGGGCTCAAGTCCTGGATCGAAGCCGCCAAAAGGCGGTTGCACCACAACGTGCTCGCGATCGCGCTCGCCAACAAGCTTGCCCGCATCGCCTGGGCGGTGCTGGCCAAAGGACGCACCTTCGAGCTGACGAGGACCGACGATGCAGGCGTCCGACCCGCTTGGCCCTCGCGCCGGGCTCGGCGCGGTCAAGGCGCAGCCTGGCAACGCCGGAGCCAGCCGCAAGCCAAGCGCGACGGCTGGCCTTGACCGCCCCTGCGCACGACGCGATCGACGTTCTGCGGGCCGGGACGAAGGAACGGCCCTTGGCTCGAACAAAGGAACTGAGCGATATGAGGAGCAAACGATGACGTAGCCCCACATTCCAGCCGAGGTCTGCGAGAGGATGAGACGAGATGGAGGTTCGGTCTTCCCGGCGCATGCGAACACTGGTGACCCAAATGGCCCAATCGAGGCCTGTCCGCTAACGAGAACGCACGCGCGCTGATATCCATGGTGGCCCGGAGCAAATGCTCCAATCAAAGGCCGGATACATTGATGCAAGACCGCTTACCGCCAGTTCGGCAAAACCACTTGCAACGCACGGCCGGACCATACATTGGGTCAAAATCGGTCCTGCCATTCCTCGAATTGGACGCAAGTACGTCTCCAATCCTCTAGAAGCGGACGCCGTATTGGAAAGGCTCCGGGCTGAAAATGACCAGCCTCACTAGCTGAGGAGGTCAACATGACCGTTTCCCCAAGCACCATCCCCGCCGTCTCAAAGCACGTTCCTTGGAACAATGGCAAGATCGGCGGCGCAAAGCTCCGTCCGAAGCACGTCTGGTCAATCCGGACCAAGCTCCAGCGAACTGACCTGCTTCGGCCTCTATCTTTAGCGCGCTCGCAACCAGTCGAGCGGTTCTTCAACAGGATCAGACAACGTCGTCGCGTGGCGACGCGCTACACAGGCTCGCCGCAAACTATCTTGCCTTCGTTCAACTCGCGTTGAGGCTATGGCTGCGCCTTAGTGAGTCCGCGCCCCTAGCCTTGCTTATTGCGGACCGTGGCCTGCGTCACGATGCTGTTCGGCGGCACACTGTGGGTCAGCCAGACATTGCCGCCGATCGTCGATCCGCGGCCGATGGTGATCCGGCCCAAGATCGTAGCGCCGGCATAGATGACGACGTCGTCTTCCACGATCGGATGGCGGGCGTCGCCCTTGATCAAGCTGCCATCGTCGTCGGTCGGGAAGTGACGGGCGCCGAGCGTGACGGCCTGATAGACGCGGACGTTGTCGCCTATGATTGCGGTCTCGCCGATCACCACGCCGGTGCCGTGGTCGATGAAGAAGCCAGAGCCGATGCTCGCGCCGGGATGAATGTCGATCCCGGTGCGGGTATGCGCGATCTCGGCGATCAGGCGAGCGATGAGCCGGGCGCCCAGCCCGTGCAGGATATGGGCGAGGCGGTGATGAATGATTGCCGTCATCCCGGGATAGCCGATCAGGATCTCGGGAAAATTGCGCGCAGCGGGGTCACCGACGAAGGCGGCCCGGAGGTCATCGATGAGGAGCCCGCGCACGACCGGCAGTCGCGAGCCGAATGTCCGGGTCAGTTCGACGGCGTCCTCGCGGCGGAAGCCCGCGGTGAGCTCGTCGCCGATGAAGAGGGCGCCGCGATGGATCTGGTCGCACAACGAGTCCAGGGCGACGCTGAGGGTATTCCCGACGAAATAGTCGATATTCTCGCCGTCGAGCTCGGAGCGACCGTAATGCCGTGGAAACAGTGCTGCCGTGAGGCCATCGAGGACCGCCTCTAGCGCTTCGCGCGATGGGGCCTGGCGTGCTTCGCCGTCCCTGCGGATGCTGTGTGTCTCCTCCCGGGAGACGCGTAGCTCGGCCACGATCCGGTCGAGCTGCCACCGCTTGGCAGTCGGCTCCAGGTCCGATGTCGGGATTTCGCGTTTCATGCTGCCCTCGTTTATGCCGGAGATCGAGAAGCCGCAGGAGTGCTCCTACCTGACATGCGCCAGGGGGATGCTGATCTCGGCGAGCAAATCCAGATCGAAATCGTGCTTTATCTCGATGTATTGACCGTTCCAGTATACCAGCCCCGACAGCTGGGGCGACAGTTCGAAGCTCAAGATGCTGCCGACGATGATCCCATGCGAGTATCGCTCGATGATCTCCTCCACCTGGCATTCGACCCTCGCCAGTGAATTGCCAAGCAGGGGAACGCCGGACGGCCCAGCCATCCAGGCGACGCCTTCATAGCGCTGGACCCCCTTCAGCCTGCCATTGCTGAATCGGCTCGCGAGCTCCTGCTGGTCGGATCCGAGAATGTTGACCCCGAACACCCTGTGACGCTCGATCGGGGCAAAAGACGACGCCTGCCGATTGACGCTGACCAGCACGCGCGGCGGGCTCGCGCTCAGCGAGGTCAGCGACGTGACCGTCATGCCCGTGATGTCGTCGTCGCGGCCGGCCGTGATGATACTGACGCCACCGGCGAGGCGGCGCATCACGGCGCGGAACTGGTGCTCGATCTCATTGCTGTCTGTGACGAGATGGATGTCCGACCTTCCCATGTCTGTCTCTCCTTGCGTCGGACCGTCGAACAAAGGCGCCGTCTTGGCTAGAAGAAGCCTTTCGCCGGCAGCGGCGTGCCGCTGATTTCGTACTGGCCGATCGAGCGCGCCTTGTAGGTGGTCGGATTGTGCGACGACAGCGTGCGCGCATTGCGCCAGTGCCGGTCGAAATTGGTGACCTTCTTGGTCGCCGACGCGCCGCCGACATCGAACAGCAGGCTGCCGCCGCGGATGGCGAAATCGTCCGCGACGATCTTGGCTTTGGCCGAGAGCAGGGCGGCGGTGTGGGCGGCTTCCGCGGCGTTCGATGCGCCCGCGTCGAAGGCATCGGTCGCGACATCGAGCGCCTCGGCGGCCGCCAACACCACCGTTTCAGCCGCAAACGCGCCGCTCGCGATCTGGCCGACGGTCTGCTGAAGCAGGGGATCATCGGTCGGAACTTCCGTGGGCGCGTAATAGAAGGTTCGCTTGCGCGAATGGATCAGGGCGGTCGCGTCGCGCAAGGTCGCGCGCGCGATACCGGCAACGACCGCGGTCAGGAACAGCTGCGCGAACGTGTTGGAGTAAGGCACGCCGTAGCCGGTGTCGGGCGTGTCGAACACGATCTCCTGGCGCTTGACCTTGACGTTGCGGAAATGCGTCGTGCCGGTCGCGGTGAGCCGCTGTCCGAGCCCATCCCAGTCGTCGACCAGCTCGATGCCCTCGCGCTTGATCGGGACGATGGTCGCGCCGCTGATGCCATCAGGATCGGCGGCGCGGACGAGCACGTAGTCCGAATACAGCGTGCCGGTGCTGTAATATTTGGTCCCGTTCAGGAGGTAATCGCCGTTTCCGTCAGGCGTGAAGGTCGTACCCGGCGTGACATTGCCGACGCGGGGGCTTTCGAGCTCGGTGGTGGCCAGCCCAATGGTCGCGCCTTGCGCGACCGCCTTCTGCCACGCGCGGCTCTGCTCATCCTTGGGCGTACGCACCAGCCGTTCCACCACGCTGAAATGGTTGCGGAGGATATGCGCGACATTGGCGTCGGCCTCGCCGAGGCGGATCACGAAAGCGAAGAGATCGCGGATCGTGCTGCCGGCGCCGCCGGCGCTCACTGGCAGCCGCAGCGCGCCGAGACGGGCGCGGCGGATGAGATCGATGATTTCGAAGGGCAGCACGCGGTCGCGTTCTCGCGCGCTCGCACCCTCGGCGATCTGGCTGAGCAGCGCTTCCAGCTCGGGCGAGCCGGTCTTGAGCGGCTCGGATGTGCCGAGGGAGGGGGCGAATACGGTCTTGTTCATCGTCTGACCTGTCAATTAGAGCTGGGCGAGATGGTCGGTGACCTTGACCGGCTCGGGCAGAACCTTGCGCGCGACCAGCCAGTCGGCGGCCTTTTGCAGCTCGCTGATGAAGCGCTCGTCATTAACCGCGAAGTAGCGGTACTTTCGTTTCAGCGCGATGAACTGATCGCGGACCTCGTCGCTGTACTTGCCCGCCTTCTGGGCGATGTACTCCGCCTCCTTCCCGTTCTCCGAGATCCACTTGCCTTCGGCGCGAAACGCATCGTTGACGGCTCGCACGAGGGCAGGGTTGTCGGTCGCGAATTTGCGGGTGGTCAGGTACGAGGTGTAGTCGATTTGGAAGTCGAGATCGCGACCCTCAAGGAAAATGTCGTGCGCCTTGTATTCGAGCCGGGCGATATCGACGCCGGGGCTCCACATCGACCAGGCGTCGACCTTGCCGGAGGCGAGCGCAGGTGCCGCATCGGGCGGATTGAGATAGACGAACTTGACCTTGGAACGGTCAACCTTGTGCTTCTCGAGCGCGGCCACCAGCAGGAATTCGCCGAGGCCGGAGCGGTTGACCGCGACCGACTTGCCGACGAGGTCCTCGACCTTATCGATGCCGGAGCCGTCCTTGGCGATGATCGCCGTAGTGCGGGGCTCGTAAACCACGAACTGGGTGAACACCAGCGGCGAACTGGCGATGATCGCGGCCAGCGCAGGGGTCGTGCTGCCGCCGAAGCTGAAATCGGCGCTGCCTCCGGTGACGGCCTGCAATGTCGGGGCGTGGTTCGGGAAGGGCCCGAGCCATTCGACCTTGATGCCGTCCTTGGCCAGCACCTTCTCGAACTCGCCGCGTTCCTTGGCGATCAGATTGAGACCGCTCATGCCCCAGGTCAGGCGAACCGTATCCGTGGTGCGGCCAGTTGCGGCCTCGGCAAAGTCGCCGATGTTCAGGCCGGCGAGGGCGCCCACGCCGAAGGCCGCGGTGCTGAGAAAGCTGCGGCGGGACGGCTTGGAGATGGAAGAGTCGGACATGATGGCCTTCCGTTGAATTAATGGGTGGAGTGCGAATTCACGCCGAGCTCGGCAAGGAGCTCGCTACGCGAGATGGGTGTCGAGCCGTTGCGTGCGACGCGGTGCTCGTAGGCGATGGCGCCGTTCCGCATCACCAGGATGCGATCCGCCAGAGCAATCGCTTCGTCGACGTCGTGCGTGACGAGCAGAACGCCCGGCTGATGGTTGGCGACGAGCTCGCGAACGAGCTCATGCATGCGGATGCGGGTGAGCGCGTCCAATGCGGCAAACGGCTCGTCGAGGAGCATGAGCTCTGGCTGCTGCACCAGCGCGCGGGCCAGCGCGACGCGCTGGGCCTGTCCGCCGGACAAATTGCGCGGCCAATCGTCGAGACGGTCGCCGAGGCCCACCTCGGTCAACGCTTCGGCGGCGCGCTCGCGTGCGTCCGGCACCTGCAAACCAAGTGAGACGTTGCGCCAGAGGCTGTCCCAGGGCAGAAGCCGGTGCTCCTGGAATACCACCGCCGGCCGGCGCGGCGCGACGATGCGCCCGCCCTGGATCGAGTCCAAGCCGGCGAGCGCCCGCAGCAATGTCGTCTTGCCGCAGCCGCTTTCGCCGAGCAGGGCGACGAACTCGCCCCGTTCGATGCGCAAGTTCAGCTTTTCGATGACCACGCGGCTGCCGTAACTGCGAACGAGATTGCTGACGACGACAGCCGGGCCGGTTTCGAATGAAGCGGGCGACAGTGGAGCCACGTGAGCGTTCATCGTGCTGCCCCATAATTCGGATGCCAGGCGAGAAGGCGCCGTTCGAGAAAGCGTGCAATTCCGTCGGCCGCGACGCCGATGAGCGCATAGATCACGATGGTCAGCACGATCACGTCGGTGCGCAGGAATTCACGCGCGTCCATGGCGAGGAAGCCGATTCCCGACTGCGCGCCGATGGTTTCAGCGACGACCAGCGCCAGCCATGCCGTCGCCAGCGCATAGCGAACCCCGGTCAGGATCGACGGCAAAGCGCCCGGAAGGATGATCCGGCGGATCAGCTGAAACGAGCTCAGGCCCTGGACGCGGCCGAGCTCGAGCAGTTTTGGATCGACCTGGCGAATACCGAGGACCGTGTTGATGTAGATCGGGAAGGTGACGCCGAGGGCCACAAGGAAGATCTTCTGGGTCTCACCGACGCCAAGCCAGACGATGACCAGGGGCAGCGCTGCGAGGAACGGGATGGCCCGGATCATCTGCACGCTGCGGTCGATCAGGGCTTCGGCGATGCGGGAGAAGCCGACGAGAATGCCGAGGCCGCCACCAATGGCCGATCCGATCACGAATCCTGCCGCCGCCCGCAGCAGGCTCACGCCGAGATCGTTGAGCAGTGTGCCCGTGGTTGCGAGCTTGAAGGCGGTGCGGATCACCTTGCTCGGTGCGGGCAGAACTTGCGGCGAGAGCCATCCTGCCTGTGCCAGCCATTCCCAGATGACGACCAGCACCACCGGTGCCAGCCACGACAGAAGCTGAAGGCCGCGAGTGCCGGGTTTGCTTTTCGCGGCGGTGGGAGCGAGTGCGTTGCCGCCGCTTTGCGATGACGGCGCGCGGTCCGCACCGATCACGCTGCGGTCGATGCCGCTCAGTTCCATATTGCTCAAGACGCAAGACCTCGTTTCACGCACTGCATCTGATGCAGAAGGCGAGACGGCAATCACCTGCCGTCTCCACAAAATGTCCCACGAAATCGGGCTGGCAGAAATAGAGCGGTATTTCAATTGTCGTCAGATCCGGAGTGATCTGCTGTTGTCGCAGCGTGGCTGAACGACAAAGAAAATCTTTTGATGCAGGTCTGCTTGAACTTGCGCCAGCCATTGGCGAGAACGCTCTAAGTCGAGAGAGCTACGGGAGAGTATCATGACGGCTGCACCTCTTCGCTTCGGCATCTGGGCCCTGGTGCACGGGCCGCGTGCCGCGCATCAGGACCCGGAAGAGCCCTATGATGCCTCGTGGGAGCGCAATCGTGATCTCATTCTTGCAGCCGAGGAGCTCGGGTACGATTCGACGCTGATCGCGCAGCACACGATCAATCCGCATCAGGAGGATCTCGACCAGCTCGAAGCTTGGAGCGCTGCTGCAGCGATTGCGGCGCTCACCAAGCGCATCGAGATCATCGCCGCGATCAAGCCGTATCTCTATCACCCGGTCGTGCTGGCCAAGCTCGCGCTGGGGATCGAGAACATCAGCCGCGGCCGGTTTGCGATCAATCTGGTCAATGCCTGGAATCGTCCGGAGCTGGAGAAGGCGGGGATCGGCTTTCCCGAGCACGATGCCCGCTATGCTTACGGCAAGGAATGGATCTCCGTCGTGTCCCGCCTGATGGAGGGCGAGCGCCTCAATTTCAGCGGCGATCACTTCAACGTCACGGACTATGCGCTGCGGCCGACCAGCCTGTACCGCAAGCGCCCGGCCATCTATGTCGGCGGGGAATCCGAGCCGGCGCGCGATCTGGTCGCCGGCCATGGCGACGTCTGGTTCATCAACGGACAGCCGCTCGATGATGTCGCCGGCCTGATCGCCGATGTCGCGGCGCGGCCGCGCGGTTCAGCGCCGCCATTGCGCTTCGGTCTGTCCGCCTTTGTCGTGGCACGCGAGACCCGTGAGCAGGCGCAGGTCGCCTATGAGCGGCTGCTCAGCCTTGCGGCCAAGGATGCGCCGATGAAGGCGATCCAGAAGCAGAATACCGACCCGAAAGTCGTGATGATGCAGACGATGCAGAAGACGCCGCGGGTCGGCAGCAACGGCGGCACGGCCGCGGGGCTGGTCGGCAGTTACGATGAGATCGCGGCGCGCATCGAGGCATTCCATGCCGCCGGTATCGAAGTCTTCATGCTGCAATTCCAGCCGTTCGAGGCAGAGATGCGGCGCTTCGCCGAGGAGATCATCCCTCGTGTCCGGGCCAGACAACCAGCCAGGCCTGCCGCGAAGCTGGCCCATCCCATAGGATAGGCGGTCGCGACGATCAGGCCGAGGCGACTGCCGGCGGTTGCTTTGCGTAGCGGCTTGTCGGCCGCGGCAGACCGAAATGGTCGCGCAATGTTGTGCCTGTGTACTCGGTGCGGAACAATCCGCGCTTCTGCAGGATCGGCACGACGGTATCGACGAAGGTCTCCAGGCCTGTGGGCAGAACATCCGGCATCAGGTTGAAACCGTCCGCGGCGCCGGCCTTGAACCAGGCCTCGATATCGTCCGCGACCTGCTCCGGCGTGCCCACTATGATGCGATGGCCAACGCCGCCGCCGAGGGCGCGGATCAACTGGCGGACCGTGAGATTGCCGCGGCGGGCAAGGTTCACGGTGCCCTGGAACATGGTGTGATTGGCATTCGCCGGAAGCGGCAAGGGATCGGGAAGCGGCTTGTCGAGTTCGAGCAGAGCAGGGTCGATCTGAAGCGTGCCGGCGAGACGCGCCAGGCTGTATTCGATCGGGACCAGTTCCCAAAGCTCATCCTGCCGCCGCTTTGCTTCGGCTTCCGTGCTGCCGATGACGGTCGCAAGTCCCGGCAGAATCACAATGGAATCACCGGAGCGTCCGTAAGCCGCGGCACGCGTGCGCAGATCGCGCGCATAGGCGACGCCTTCCTCGATCGACTGCGCCAGTGTGAACACGGCCTCCGCATAGGCGGCGGCGAAGTCGCGGCCGTCGCTGGAGCCGCCCGCCTGCACCGTCACCGGTCGTCCCTGCGGCGAGCGCGGCACGTTCAGGGGGCCGGCGACTGAATAATGCGGGCCGCGATGGGCGATTGGGTGTACTTTCGACGTATCGACGAACCTGGCGCTCGCCTTGTCGCCGACAAAGGCGTCGTCCTCCCAACTGTCGAACAGGGCATGGACGACCTCCGTGAACTCCTTGGCGCGCTCGTAGCGGGCCTTGTGTTCCAGCGCGCCCGAGAGGCCGAAATTGCGACTTGACGCGGCATCTGCGGTCGTGACCGCGTTCCATCCGGAGCGGCCGCCACTCGCGTGATCGAGCGACACGAAGCGGCGCGCAATGTTGTAGGGCTCGTTATAGCTCGTCGACACGGTCCCGATCAGGCCGATATGCGTTGTCGCGGCGGCGACGGTCGCCAGAATGATGGTCGGTTCCAGCGACGTGAACGACCGATAGTCGATACGATCGTTCACGGCCGGAGAATCCGCGAGAAAGATCGCGTCGAGCTTGCCGCGCTCGGCAATCTGCGCCACCCGGACGTAGTGCCCGAGGTCGAAGAATGCGCGCGGATCACTGTCGGGCAGGCGCCAGGCCGATGGATAGACGCCGGAGTGGAGCAGGTTGACGTTCAGGTGTAGTTGGCGTGGCGACATAAAAATTCCCAAGGTCGGCAGCGGAAGCCGCGAATTGCCGAGTTCAAGACCCTTTCGGCGACCAGATCTTGATGGTCGTGGTGTCGAGCTTCACCGGGATCAAACCCTCGGCGTGGAATGCATCGGCAATGCGCTGCTGCTCCGACAAGCCGGGTCCGGTGACTGCGCCCACCTGATAGGACCGGTGGCTATTCGCTTCTTCGACGATTGCCGCGTCGATACCCCAAAGCCCGGCGAGCAATGTAGCGGCGTCCTTTGGCTGCGCCTTCACCCATTTGCCGGTTGCGGCAAGCTTGGTGAAGATCACATTCAGCACCTCGGCATGCTTGTCCGCATAGGCGGCCGACGCGAGATAATAGCGCTTGTAGCTCGCAAGACCGTTGCTGCCATCGGACAGGATGCGGCCCTTGGTCTGATGCAGGGCGCTGGTCAGGAACGGATCCCAGGCGACCCAGGCATCGACATTGTTGCTGAGAAATGCCGCACGGCCGTCGGCCGGCGTGAGATAGGCAGGCGTGATGTCCTTGAAGCTGAGCCCCGATTTCGCCAGCGCCGCAAGCAGCAGATAGTGGCTGCCGGCGCCCTTGGTCACCGCGATCTTCTTGCCCTTGAGCTCTGCAACGGTCTTGATGGTCGTAGACTGCGGAACGACGATCGCCTGCGCCGCGGGCGAAGCGGCTTCCTCGGCGACATAAGCGAGCTTGGCGCCGGCAGCCTGCGCGAAGATCGGCACGGTGTCGGCGACATCAGCGCCGAAATCGATGCTGCCGATGTTGATGGCTTCCAGCAGCGGCAGGCCGCTGGTGAACTCGTGCCAGGAGATGGTGACGCCGAGTGGCGCGAGCGCCTTCTCCAGCTCGCCGTTCGTCTTCAGGATCGCCGTCAGCGTCGAGGATTTCTGGTAGCCGATGCGGATTTCCTCGGACGATGCGGGCTGAACGGACGCAATCGCGAAGAGGCCGAGCGCGGTCGCGGCAAGGGCTCGCAGGTGGGACATGGGGCGAGACATGAAGGGCTATCCTTAGGGCTCAGCCGCTTTGAGCAGCTCATATGGGCAAGGCAGTAAGCCTGCAATGTGCCTGCAATCGACGCCGCCTTGCAATTTCAAGGTATCGCTCCGCGCGGCACGAACATTCTCCACTCGGCTTCGATCTGAGACGGAGTTTCTCCAGCGCGATTGCGGCTCGGCGGGGTCGCGTTGAAGGTGTTGAAGCGCAGCTCGCGCGATCTCGTCATGACCGCGCACGATTGTCTATTGCGCGGCAGATCCGCTGCGCGCGACCGTTATGAGCATTTTGCCCGAGCGAGTTTGTTTCCAATTCGACAAAGGCGCGGAAACAAACGCGTTGCGAGGTGGCGATGATGCAGTACGCGCATCGCTATTTTTCTGACATGCTCGACAGAGGTGGAATCCGGCCGCATCATTTTCATCGACAAGCACGGCTTGCCGCGCATCACGCGCGCTCTCGCGATCGAAAGGGAAAAGCAGATGGCCTTGGAAACTCGGAATTTCGAGACGCTGGCGTTGCACGGTGGATCGTACCGCACCGATCCCGCCACCGGCGCAGTGGCGGTTCCGATCTACCAGACCACGTCATTCCAGTTCGAGAACGCCGATCACGCCTCGCGCCTGTTCGCGCTGGAGCAACTGGGCCCGATCTATACCCGCATCGGCAATCCGACGCAGGAGGCGTTCGAGACGCGGCTTGCCGCTCTGGAAGGTGGGGCGGCCGCGCTTGCAGTCGCCTCGGGCCAAACCGCCTCCGCCTTCGCAATCTTCAACATCGCGCAAGCCGGCGACAACATCGTGTCCTCGACCGATCTCTACGGCGGAACCTGGACGCTGCTCTCGCAGACCCTGAAGCAGTTCGGCATCGAGGTGCGGTTCGTCGATCCCGCCGATCCCGAAAACTTCCGCCGCGCGACCGACGCAAAGACGCGGGCCTATTTCGGCGAGACGCTCCCGAACCCCAAGCTCAACGTGTTCCCGATCAAGGAGGTCGCGGATATCGGCCGCTCGCTGGGCGTGCCGCTCATTCTCGACAACACGGCCTCACCGTTGATCGCGCGTCCGTTCGAGCACGGCGCAGCGGTGGTCGTCTATTCCACCACCAAATATATCGGCGGCCACGGCACCGCGATCGGCGGCGCCATCGTGGACGGCGGCAATTTCGACTGGGCTGCGCATGCGGAGCGCTTCCCCCTGCTGAACAAGCCGGATGAAGCCTATCACGGCGCGATCTGGACCGAGGCGGCGAAGCCGCTTGGCCCGATCGCCTACATCCTGCGGGCTCGCGTCAAGCTGCTGCGCGACCTTGGTGCATCCATTGCACCACAAAATGCTTTCCAGTTCATCCAGGGTCTCGAGACCTTGCCGCTGCGCATCCGCCAGCACAACGAGAACGCGGTGAAAGTCGCGAACTTCCTCGCGAAACATCCTTCGGTGTCGAACGTGATCTTTCCCGGCCTGCAGACCGGAGAGAACCGGCGCCGGGCAGATGCCTATCTGAAGGGCGGCTACGGAGCCCTCGTCGGCTTCGAGCTGAAGGGCGGCGTCGAAGCCGGCCGTCGCTTCATCGACGCACTCAAGCTGTTTTATCACGTCGCCAATATCGGCGACGCCCGCTCGCTCGCCATTCACCCGGCGTCGACGACGCACCAGCAACTGACCGCAGCCGAGCAACTCGCCGCCGGCGTCACGCCAGGCTACGTCCGCCTGTCGGTCGGCATCGAGCATCCCGATGACATCCTGGCAGATCTTGGGCAGGCGTTGGCGCAAGCCGATGCCGGCGCGCGCAAGGCGGCATGAGGCGCCCCGCAGCAGATTGCGCGTGATGGCCGAAGGGCCGCTCAGACATGGGGCCGGAGATTAGTGATGTTGAACCCACCTCGTCGTGCCGAGAAGCTGTCGAGTTCGGCAGGATCCGTCGTCTTCGACGCCGATGTGCTGGTGCTCGGTGGCGGTCCGGCGGGCACATGGGCCGCGATCAGCGCCGCCGAGCATGGTGCGCGTGTCGTGCTGGCGGACAAGGGGTTCTGCGGCACGTCAGGCGCGACTGCGGCCGCCGGAACCGGCGTCTGGTATGTCGACCCCGCTCCGGAGCGCCGCGAGGCCGCGATGGCCAGCCGTGAGAAGCTCGGTGGGCACCTCCAGGACCGCCGCTGGATGGCGCGCGTGCTGGACCGGACCTACGTCCAGAGCAACCAGCTCGCCGAGTGGGGCTATCCTTATCCCGTCGATGACGAGGGCAAGCCGCAGCGCAATTCGCTCCAGGGCCCGGAATACATGCGGCTGATGCGCAAGCGGACCAAGCAGGCCGGCGTGACCATCCTCGATCATTCACCCGCGCTCGAGCTGCTGGTCGATGGCAACGGCGTGGTGGCGGGAGCTGCAGGCTTGCGCCGGCAGAAGGGGGATCGCTGGGTAGTGGACGCCAAGGCCGTGGTGATCGCCACCGGCGGATGCGCATTCCTCAGCAAGACGCTCGGCTCCAACGTGCTGACCGGCGACGGCTATCTCCTCGCCGCGGAAGTGGGCGCGGAATTCACCAGCATGGAGTTCTCCAACGCTTACGCGATCTCGCCAGCATTCGGATCGGTGACCAAGACCCTGTTCTACAGCTGGGCGAGTTTCACAGATGAGCAGGGCAGCGTCATCCCCGGCGCATCCTCTAAAGGCGGACGCTCCGTGATTGCGCGGGCGCTCCGTCAAGGCCCTGTATACGCGCAGCTTGACCAGGCCGATGCCGAGACGCAGCGGCACATGCGCGCATCTCAGCCGAACTTCTTTCTCCCGTTTGACCGCACGGGTATCGATCCCTTCACGCAACGTTTTCCGATCACGCTGCGCCTCGAAGGGACCGTTCGCGGCACGGGTGGCCTGCGCATCATCGACGACAGTTGCGCGACGACCGTGCCAGGTCTCTACGCGGCAGGCGATGCTGCGACCCGCGAACTGATCTGCGGCGGCTTCACCGGCGGCGGCAGCCATAACGCGGCTTGGGCGATGTCATCAGGTTATTGGGCCGGCCAAGGCGCCGCCGAGTTTGCTCGTCAATTGGGCGTAACCATCGGGCGTCAGGCCTTCCGGCGCGGCACTGTTGGTCTGCGCACCGGCAACGGGCGGCCATTGCAGAGCGGCGCGCTCGCGCGGAGCGTTCAGGACGAGGTGTTCCCGTACGAGCTGAATTACTTCCGCGAGGCCGGGCGACTGGGTGGGACGCTCCGTCGGCTGGATGCATTGTGGTCTGATGCCTCGGCTGCCGATGCGCCGGACGAGCAGGAGCTGCTACGTGCACGCGAAGCGGCCGCCATGCTCGCGACCGCGCGTTGGATGTATCGCAGCGCGCTGGCGCGTCAGGAAAGCCGGGGAATGCACCGCCGCGACGACTACCCCGAACAGGACGACCGTTACCTCCATTTCGTGACGAGCGGCGGGCTTGACGAGGTCTGGACATCGGCGCGCCCGTTGGCGTCAAAGCAATATGCGGAGGCCGCGGAATGATCGAGGTCATCGATGCCGAACGGTGCACGGCCTGCGACATTTGCGTGAGCGTGTGCCCGACCAATGTCTTCGACAAGACCGACGGCATTCCCAGGATCGCGCGCCAGAGCGACTGCCAGACCTGCTTCCTGTGCGAGCTCTATTGTCCCGAGGATGCGCTGTTCGTCTCGCCGTTCGCCGACGCGCCGCAAGCGGTCGACGTGACGGCGTTGAAGGAGGCGACCCTGCTGGGCAGTTATCGGCGAGCGGTGGGCTGGGTCGAGGAGAGTCGCCACCTGCGGACGGCCGATCGGAGCTATCGGTTGTTCGGCCATTGAGATTCATGTCGTCTCTGGAGGCCGGCCATGAGCGGAGATCGTCTCTTTCTGTTGAAGCCGGGATTTGAAGATCCCGAGCAGCCCGGCCGCTTCTTCGTCTGCCCGCACTGCAACGCAATCGAGGGATTGCTGGCGTCGTTTCCCGGGCTGGCCCCACAGATCGAGGTGCACCGCCTGCCGTTCGCGCGCCCGCGAACGGCCCTCGTCGAAATCCTGGGCGAGCAGCATCAATCGCTTCCGGTTCTGGTCTTCGATGAGAGTCGGCCAGTGCCCGAAGACGCAGGCGTTGCCAACGGCCGGCGCTTCATCGATTCCTCGGAGCGGATACTCCGCTATCTCGCCGATCGCTACGCATTCCCGTATATTCACCATTAGGACCAATCGGGATCGTCGGCATTCTCCTTAGGTTTGCACCTGTCCCCAGCGCTGGACCGTGATCCGCGTCAGGCTCCGGAAGATCACGCCCTCCACAAGGAGGCCGATCAGGATCACGGTGAGCAATCCCGCGAAGACACTCGCCGTCTCCAGCTGTGCGCGGCTGGTGTAGATGAACCAGCCGATCCCGCCGGACCGCGCGCTGACGCCGAAGACGAGTTCCGCCGCGATCAGCGTGCGCCAGGCGAACGCCCAGCCGATCCGCAGGCCCGACAGGATCTGCGGGAAGGCCGCGGGCACCAGGATTTCCGCGACGAACCGGCCACCCGAGAGGCCTAAGTTGCGGCCGGCCATTCGCAGGGTCGGCGGCACCGCGAGGAAGCCGCCGTAACACGCAAGCGCCACCGGCCATAGAACGGAGTGCACGATGACGAAGATGAGGCTCGGCGTTCCCACACCGAACCACAGCAGCGCAATGGGAAGCAGCGCGATGGCAGGGAGCGGATTGAACATCGACGTCAACAGGCCAAGAGCCTCATTGCCCCAGCGCGACAGCGCGGCGAGGGTCGTCAGCACTGCCGCGATGGCAACGCCCAGCGCATAGCCGGTGATGAGGACCCGCAGCGAGGTCGCTGCACGGTTCGGCAGCTCGCCCGACAGGATGGCCGACCACAGCGCCGACAGCGTCGCGCCCAGGGTCGGCAGTAGAAGCGCGTTGTCGAGCCAGCGCGCGTAGAGCTCCCAGGTAAGAGCAAAGCCGGCGAGGATGATGAAGCGCCGCCAGGGCGTTCCCGCAAGCGCACGCCTTAGCGCCGGTGCATGAACGAGTTTGGGGGCCGCGATGTCAGACATGGTCGATTCCCGCTGCGGAGAACACGGTCTCCTGGATCCGCCGCTCCAGCTCGCCAAAACCCGAGCTGCCGCGCGCGCGAACTTCCGGCGGGACATCGAAGGTGGCGGCCAGCCGTCCCGGGTGCGGCGTCAACGCCAGGATGCGGGTTCCGACGCGGATCGCCTCATCGATGCCGTGGGTCACGAACAGGGCGGTGTTGCCGGTCTCCTCGCACAGCTTGAGCAGTTCGTCCTGCATCTGCCGCCGCGTCAGCGCGTCCAGCGCGGCAAAGGGTTCGTCCATCAGCAGCAGTGCCGGCTCCAGCGCGAAGGCCCGCGCGATTGCGACGCGCTGCTTCATGCCGCCAGACAAGGTGTGGGGGAAGGCGTCGACGAAGTTCTTCAGCCCGACGCGCTCGAGCCAGCGCCGCGCAAGGCCCTCGGCGTCCCGCCGCGGCAGCGATTTTCCCCGCTCCAGGGCATAGCGCACATTGCCGAGCACTGTGCGCCAGGGCAGCAACTGGTCGAACTCCTGAAACACGGTCATGCGGTCGGGCCCCGGAGCTCCGATCCGCCGGCCGTTCATGCGAAGCTCGCCTGCGCTTGGCTTGAGAAATCCGCCGACGGCGCGCAGTAGCGTGGACTTGCCGCAGCCTGACGGGCCGAGCAGCACCAGCCGTTCGCCGGCCGCGATCCTGAAGCTGACGTCTTCGACTGCGGTCAGGATGCCGTCCGGTGTCGGATAGCTGATGCTGACGTGATCGAGCTCGAGCAGCGTCGGCGAACCCGTATCCCCGACGAAGCCAGTCAGTCGCGGCGCGACGTTCATGTCAGCTTCCCGGCTTCTCTCCGAGCCCGGACCAGAACAGGTCCCGCCACGAGGCCGGCGCCTGCTTGATCAGGCCGACCTTGGCTTCGAAATCGGCGAACTTCTGGGCTCCTTCCGGCACGGTGGTGAAGTTCACGTCCTTGTCGCGGATGATGCTCTCGACGAAATCAGGCGCAAGCTTCGAGCCTTCCGCCTTGATGTAAAGCGCGGCCGCTTCCTTGGGATTGGCCTTGATCCATGCGTTGGCGCGGTCAAGACCGCGGACGAAAGCCTGGATCGTCTTCGGGTTGTCGTTGACGAACTTCGTGGTGGAATACACCACGTTGAAGGTGTGGGGGCCGCCGAGCACGTCGTAGCTGTTGAGGACCTGATGCACCTTGCCGCTCGCCAGTTGCTGCTGCGAGAACGGCGGCGAGGTGAAGTGGGCCGTGATCTCGGAATGGCCCGACAGGATCTGGGCCGTCGCGTCCGGGTGGGGCATGCTGACGGTGAGCTCGTCCAGCTTGTCGTATTTGCCGAACGCCTTGTCCGCCGCCATCTGGAGCACGATCGGCTGGAAGCCGACCTTGACCGAGGGGAGTGCGATCCGATCCTTCTCGGTGAAATCCGCCAGCGTCTTGATATTGGGATTGTTGGTGGTCAGGATGTTGGCCATCGAGCCGAGCGCCGCGATGCCGATGATCTTGGCCGTGGTCCGTGTCTTGTCCCAGGTCAGGATCATCGGCGTGATGCCGGCCGTCGCGAAATCGAGGCCGCCTGAAATCAGCGCCTCGTTCATGGCCGCCGCGCCGGACAGCCGGAGCCACTCGATCTTCGGCGGCGCAATGCCAAGTGCCTTGGCTTCTTCCTCGATCAGCCCCTTCTCGGATGCGACGATGAGCGGAAGATAGGCGATGCCGAATTGCTGGGCGATGCGAAGCTGGCCTGTTTCAGCGCGCACGCCATTCGCGCCACCCAGCGTGATGATTAGCGCGAGCGCCGCCCGCAAAAGCCACGATCTATTCATGTTGACGTCTCTTGAATTCCCATTCGTCCGACGGCTCACCGTGAGCCGTTGCCGCACACTTCAGGAAATCAATCAGCCGGTCCAGTGAACTGATGTCGCTGCGCCATTTTCGAAAGAATCGCACTTGCTCTCCGCGTTTGATGGGAAGTCCGTTCTCCCATCGCGCTTGATGAAGGAAGTCTGTTCTGTGCCTTGAGGAGCTTCGGTCCGCGCTCGGTCGTCCGACAGGAGCTGACAATAGAAGAACGTTACGTTTCATTCGCCGCTCTCGCCGGAGAATTCTGTTCTACGCTGAAACAGACATCTTCCCGACGAGGCCGAGGGCGACGCGTGTCGTTCGCGGCAAGCCGCCAAAAGAGTTTTGCCTTTCATTGACGCGGCTATGGTCCGGCCCAAACATGGAGCTATCTGCATGGCCCGGCATCCTCGTGTTGCCGGCCGAGCCGCCGTTTTGTCAGAGGCCGAGATCATGGTGTCGTCCGCGCTCGAAGAGCTGTCGATAGCGACCGACGTGTTGATCGTCGGCGGCGGGATGGCGGGTGCCTGGGCTGCCACCTCTGCCGCAGAAGCGGGGGCGAAGGTGGTCCTGATCGACAAGGGCTATTGCGGCACCAGTGGCGTGACGGCCGCGGCAGGGCCGGCCCATTGGTGGGTCCCGCCGGATCATCCAGCGGCGCGCGATGCAGCCGTTGCCAATCGTGTTACGAGCGGCCTTGGGCTTGGCGAAGCGGACTGGATGTATCGCATCCTCGACCAGACCTGGCGTACGCTGCCGACGCTGGTGGGCTATTACAAGTTCGGGGCGGATGACGCGGGCCGGGTGAATTATCGCGCCGTGCGTGGGCCCGAATATATGCGCGCCCTGCGCCAGCAGGTACTGAGCCACGGCGTCACCATCCTCGATCATTCGCCCGTGCTCGAGCTTCTGGCGCGATCCGACGGCTCGATCGGCGGTGCCCGCGGCCAGCGCCGGCAGGATGGCGGGAGGGCTTACCGGGTCGAGGCGGGAGCGGTGGTGCTCGCAGCCGGCGGGACCAGCTTCCTATCCCATCTTCTCGGTTCGCGGACCAATACGGGGGATGGCTATCTCATGGCGGCCGAAGCCGGCGCGGAGATGTCCGGCATGGAGTTCACCGCGGCCTACACCATTGCGCCCGCGCATTCGACGATGACGCGAAGCATGGCGTATTCGTTCGCGACCTATTACGATGCCGACGGGCGCGAGCTCGATCTTCCGTTCGGCCCCGACCAGACCCTGCGTCTGGCCCGCGCGCTTCAGCGCGGTCCGGTCTATTGCTCGCTGCACCGGCTTCCCGACGACATCAAGGCGCGGCTGCACACGATCTCGCCGAACGTACCATTGGTGTTCGACCGCTGGGGTATCGATCCCTATCGCGACCGCTTCGAGGTGACATTGCACAATGACGGCACCATTCGCGGCATCGGCGGGGTACGCGTGCACGATGTGGACGGCACGACATCGGTCCCGGGACTGTTCGTGGCCGGCGACAATGCCTCGCGCGAGAAGGTTGCGGGCGCGATCTCCGGCGGCGGTAACGTCAACTCGGCCTGGGCGCTGTCGTCCGGCGTGTTCGCCGGGCGTGCAGCGGCGCGCCTGGCGCGCGGTGCGAAGAGGCGCGTGGGCGTGCTGCGGCCGCTTGGTCGCGTCGGGCGCGAACCCCGCGAGGGCGCCAAGACCGTCGATCTCGCTGCGCTTCGCGACGGCGTGCGTAGCCAGATGCACCCGTTCGACAAGAATCTATTCCGCACCGGACAAGGACTTGCAGCATCTGCACGCGTACTCGAAGGCTTGTGGACCGAGTTGGCCGACCACGCAGACACAGGCACAATCGCCTCGCGCGAGACGGCGGCTCTATTGGCAACAGCGCGCTGGTCCGTCGCCACGGCGGCAGCGCGCAAGGAGAGCAGGGGCCTTCACCGCCGCGAGGATTTCCCTTCACGGGATTCCGGGCTTGCGGTCCGTCTGCTGAGTGGCGGCCTGGACCAGGTCTGGGTCGCCGTCGATGGTGCTCCTGCGGACGCCAAGACCGGTCAACTCGAGGCGGCATCATGATCGAGCTCATCGTCGCGGACCGCTGCACGGATTGCGGGACATGCATCGAGGTTTGTCCAGCCAATGTGCTCGACGCCGGGCAAGGTGGCTTGCCGATTCTCGCGCGTGTCGAGGATTGCCAGACCTGCTTCATGTGCGAGCTCTATTGCCAGGCGGACGCCATCTACGTCGCACCCGATTGCGACCGCCGTGTCACCGTGGACGAGACCGAAGTGGTGGCCTCCGGTCGCCTCGGTCAATACCGCAAGCATTCCGGTTGGGACGAATGGTCGGATCGCTTTCCTAACGAGCAATGGCTGATGGAAACCGTCTTCCGCCGCGCCGGCGAGGCCGCAGCGCAGGCGAAAGTGACGTCGGCCGACGTGATCCGCACCAAGTGAGTCCGGAGAGACAAACTCGTTTGTCGTGCCGGGATGCGTCGTCCTGTTGTTGCAGGACAGCGGCGATCTTTGAAAAGACTATCTTGGTCCGAGCGCCTAGCATGTCCTCTTTATTGCCATCGCAAAGCTGCAGGACATGAACACTCCGCGAATTGAAAGCAGGCGCACCTCCACCAGCGTGCGATCGCCGATCATCGTCAATCAGCTCGGCGCGGAGGTTCGTGCCGTCCTGGCCGATCACTGGTCGCGTCCGCTGATCATCGATCATCCTGCCGATCGCGCGCCATGGGAGATCGCCTCCGAGGCCGACGTGTTGCTGACGCGGCCGCTGGCGGGCTGGCACAAGTCGCCCGCGGAGAAGCCGGCCGGCTGGCCGTTCGGCCTGCGCTGGATCCAGACCGCTTCGACGGGCGTCGATTTCTTTCCGGCCTGGTTGCTCGATGGCCCCGTGGTCACGGTCGGCCGCGGCATCTCGGCCGATCCGATCGCGGAGTATGTCGTTGCGGCGATCCTCGGCTTCGAGAAGCGCATCCACGACGTCCGGCCGCGCAGCCGTGCAGAATGGAAGATCACGCCGCTGGGCTCGCTGAGCGGCAAGACAATCGGAATCGCGGGCTTCGGTGCCATCGGCCGGGCCGTCGCCGAGCGCGTCAAGCCCTTCGACGTCAACATCAGAGTCTTGCGGCGCTCGGCCTGGCCCTATGTCCTTCCGGGCATCCAGCCGGTCGACAGCATCGAGCAACTGGTCGAAGTTTCCGATCATCTCGTCCTAGCCCTGCCGGCGACGACGAAGACGGCGCGTCTGATCAAGGCCGAGGTGCTGGCCCGCGCCAAGCCATCGCTGCACCTCATCAATGTCGCGCGCGGCCGGATCGTCGATCAGAATGCCCTGTTGCAAGCGCTGGATGAAGGCCGAATTGCCGGCGCGACGCTCGATGTCACCGATCCCGAGCCGCCTCCGGAGGGCGATCCAATCTATGACCATCCCAAGGTCGTCCTGACCCCGCACGTTTCGTGGACGGGTGGCGAGGATGCCAAGCGGCTGGCGGACAAGACGCTGGTCAATCTCGACGCCTACGCCCATGGCGTGGCGCTGGCCGACGTCTTCGACAAGAATCTCGAATACTAGAAAGGGAACAGCAACAATGAACAAGGTCGTCGAGAAACCGAAGAAATACTCCCTGGTCGAGCGCACGCCGGCCGCCACGTTCGAGGAAGAGCGGCTGCACCGCAAGCAGCGGCTTGCCGCGACGTTCCGGCTGTTCTCGCGCTATGGTTTCGATCAGGGCCTCGCGGGCCATGTCACCGTGCGCGATCCAGAGTTTCCCGAACGGTTCTGGATCAACCCGCTCTCGAAGCATTTCGGCCAGATCAAGGTCTCGGACCTTCAGCTGGTCGATCACGACGGCAACATCCTGATCGGCGACAAGCCGATCAACCAGGCCGGCTTCGTGATTCACTCGGCGATCCACGCAGCGCATCCGGAAGTGATCGCGGCCGCCCACACCCATTCGACGTATGGCAAGGCCTGGTCGGCGCTCGGCCGCCTGCTCGATCCGCTGACGCAGGATTCCTGTGCGTTCTACGAGGACCACGTGCTGTTCGATCCCTTCTCCGGCGTCGTGCTGGAAGCGGAAGAGGGCCGCAAGATCGCGCAAGCCCTGGGATCGAAGAAGGCCGCGATCCTGCAGAACCACGGCCTGCTTACGGTCGGGCCGACCGTCGAGGCGGCCGCGTGGTGGTACATCGCGATGGACAATGCCGCGCGCGCCCAGTTGCTTGCCGAGGCCGCCGGCACGCCAAAGCCGATCCCGCACGAGATCGCCAGCCTGACCTCGCGGCAGGTCGGCACGCACAAGGGCGGCTATTTCAGCTTCCAGCCGCTGTGGGACTGGATCACCGCATCGGAGCCGGATCTGTTCAACTAGGGATCTCGGCCCGGAGGCGCGTCGCCAGCTCCGCGCATTGCTGCCTGATGTCCGGAACGGCAATGATCTCCCAGAACGCCGCCCGCGTCAGCGGTCCGACCGCGTATAGGCGGCGAGAGGGAGATCCATCACGATTGACGATCGCGCAGTCGCGCGTGACGTCGATCCCGATCCGTAAGGGATCGATGCGGGCAAGGCCCTGGTCGAGCAGGCTGCGCACGGCCGGGTTTGTGCTGGCGCCGGGATCGCGGACGATACCGGTGCAGTCGATGATGGCTCCGACTTGCAGCTCGGACGTCTCGGCTTGGCCGCGCCGGCGATAGCGAACGATAGCGCCGGCAGCGTTCGGCGTGACGGTGGCGAGCTTGCCGGCGATGACCGTCAGCCGCCCCATCGCAAGGGCGTCCGCGATGCGGGCCTCGACCTCCGGCGCGGTTCGGTGGCGATGCACATCCCACCAGGCGCGGGCGTGCTCGAGGAAACGGCGCCTGGAGCTCAACGGCAGTTCCTGCCAGAGCCGCTGGGTGTAAGGCCTGATCCCGTCGATGGCACCGCGCCAGTCGCCACCCGCAGCGACATGCATCTCGATGCGGCCGCGAAACCAGCAGAGCAGCGTGCCGATCTCGGCCCCGAACGGAATCTCGCTCTCGGCAAAGCGCATCGGATCGACGCGCCGATGCGCGCGCGGCAACAGGCCGCGCCGCGACATTGCGACGATCCGCCCCTGATGTCCGTAGCGAAGCAACGACAGCACATAGTCGACCATCGAGAGACCGGTGCCGAGGATGAGCACGGTGGCCTTCGTGTCGATGCCGGCGTCGGCGGGTGAGGCCCAGGGTTCGGCATGGCCGGCCAGCAGCGGGGCTGCGGCGTCATGGCCGGTCGCGAGAATGGCCGTACTCCCGGTAATGCATGTTCCGTCGGAAAGGGTGACTGCGACATCGGACGGATTTTGTCGGATCGATACGCACTCGCCACGCACAATGGTCAGGCCATTGGGCCCCTCAGGCGATTTCAGTGGCGCGATCAGGTCGGCGAGATAGTTCCCGTAGGTCTGCCGCGGAACGAAGCAATAGGGATCCGGACACAACGGTCCTTCGGGCTGCGCACACAGCCAGTTCCAGAAATGGTCGGGATCGTCGGGCAGCGCGCTCATATTGGTCACGCGCACGTTGAGGAGATGTTCGGGATTGCCTGCATGATAGGCAAGTCCGCGTCCGATCTCGGGCCTCTTCTCGATCAAGGTCACGCGGAGATCGGATGGATTGGTCTTCAATAGTTGAAAGGCGAGAAGAACGCCGCTGGCGCCTCCCCCGATGACGATCGCGTGCCGCCCCTCCGGACCCATCGTGTCGCCCCCGTTCTGGTCGCTCGGTCAACGTGGCAGGACGGCGAAATTCTACAGGCCAAATGCGTTGATAGTCAGACAAGTATGGTATTTTCTTCTCCGGCGATCCGGAGGCGATCGCACCGTGTCGAGAGCGTCCCTGCGGACGCAGAAGACCGCGTCAGAGCGGCGGAACAGATCTGCCGAGTCTGTTGGCGGGCTTCAGACCCAGAGATTGGGCACGAATTCGTTCGAATATTCCGAGACGAACTCGTGCTCGGCCCCGGTCGTAGCATCGAAGACGGAGCGGTGGATCCTGCCGATGTTGCCGCCATAGACGTGAATGCTGATCGACGACTTGTCCGCCAGGCCATTCGAGATGGCATGAATGTCGCCGATATCGGGCGAGACAGCGGCCACGGTGCCTTTCGCCAGGCGCTCGGTGGCGCCGGGCCGCAACGAGCCATCGGGTTGCCGCGCGTAGCTCACCGAGAGCTCTTCTCCCCGCAATACGCCCACCAGGCCCCAGACGCGATGGTCGTGGATCGGGGTGCCCTGTCCGGGTCCCCAGACGAAGCTGACGATGGAGAAACGGTCGAGCGGATCGGCGTAGAGCAGGTATTGCCGATAGGCCTTGCCATCAGCTGCCGCGTAGGCGTCCGGCAGCCAGTCGTCCGTGGTGACCAGTTCCTTGAGCTTCGGCACAAGCCGAGCAAGGGTCGCGCGCTCATCCAGCTTCGCATCGACGACCCGTGCGACCTCGGCGACAAAGGTGCGGAGCTTGGGCAGGCCGGTCATCGTGCGGCCTCGAACCGCTTTGGAAACAGGCCACGCGCGGCGAATTCGTCGACGGATGCGCGCGGACTCGGCTGCTCGCGCTGAAGCAGGGCGGGCGCCAGCTGCGCTCCATCGGCCTTGCGACCGAGCGCGACCACAATCTCGACGTCAAATCCCTGGGGGACGCCGAGAAGCGTGCGCGCCTTCTCGACGTCGAACCCGCTCATGCCATGAGCAGCCCAGCCGCCGATTGCAGCCTGGTTGGCGAAATTGGCCCATGCGGCACCTGCATCGAAGGAGTGGGTTCGCGAGAATTGTGCCTCGGTCTTGCCGGGCGGCGTAAACTCCTTCTTGGAGAGAAGGTAGATCAGGGCCGCCGCATGTTGAGCCCATTCGCGATTGAACTCGATCAGAGGAGCGAGAAAGGCGTCAAATTCCGTCTCGCCTCTGAGCGCGTAGAGAAAACGCCAGGGCTGTGAGTTGTAGGCGGAGGGCGCCCATCTGGCCGCCTCGAACAACGTCCGCAGTTCGCTTTCCGGGATCTGCTCCTGGGAAAATCCCCTGGGGGACCAGCGATCGACGAAGATGCGCTCGGCTGGGTGGTCAGCGACGCGGTTCGTGCGCTGCGATGTCTGGACTGTCACGGTATCTCTTTCTTGCCGACGAGGCATGGACAACATGCGCTGCGCCAGCAGATATCACGCTGAGCGTCGTGTCGAACACAGGATACTCACGTCGGAATCAAGTTTGGCAGGATCTCTGCAAGCGCGCCCCATTCTTGAGAACCACATTTTCGAACTGCCCGCGCGCCTAACAATTCTTTGCCGCGCGTCGAGTCTGCACCGGCAAGATAAGTCATCATTGGCGGTATTGAGTTACGAGCAGCGTATTCTGTTGAATAAAGGCCGATCGCGGATTTCAACCCGCTGACACGCGGGGACGCGTGTGCGTCGCCGGCGTGACGGCCGCGCCACCCGACGGGATCGATTCCAGCAACGACCTCGTATAGGGCTGCCGTGGATTGTCGAAGATCTCGGCGACGGTCCCGTGCTCGACGATGCGCCCACGGTGCATCACCGAAACGGTGTGAGCGAGCTGGCGGACCAGCGCCAAGTCGTGCGAGACGAAGACATAGGTCAGGCCGAGATTGGTCTGTAACGTGAGCAGGACTTCGACGATGCCGGCTTGGACGCTGACATCGAGTGCAGAGGTGGGTTCGTCCAGCACGATCACGTCAGGCTTCAGGACCAGCGATCGGGCGATGGCAACGCGCTGGCGCTGGCCACCTGACAGGGCCGCCGGCTTGCGGGAGAGCAGGTGCTCGCCCAGTCCGACGTCGGCCAGCGCCCCGCGAACCCGTTCCTCACGCTCCTTGCGCGCTCCAACCTTGAACCGGTCAAGCGGTTCACGCACCAGCTGCTCGATCGTCCAGGTCGGATCGAGTGAGGTGAACGGATTCTGATAGACCAGCTGGAGGTGACGCCACGTCGAGCGCAGTGCCTCAGGCGAGCGACCGGCGATCTGCTCGCCCGCGACTGAGATGGTCCCGCTGTCGGGTTGTTCGAGACCCAGCAGAAGCCGGACCGCCGTCGTTTTGCCCGAGCCGGACTCGCCGACCAGTGCGTGCGTAGTGCCGGCCGGAACGGTGAACGACAAGTCGCTTACGGCCGTCAGCGTGTTACCATCGACGGTGAAGGTCTTCGTGACGGCGCTGACTTCGATCTTTGGTGTCGCAGCGTCGCCGGTCCTTGCGGTTCGAAAGCCGACGTCGCGCAGGGCGGCGTAGCGGTCAGGATTGAGGGCTGGAACGTCGGCGCGCAGCTTTCTCGCATAGACCGACGCCGGCGAGGCGAAAACTGCGGCGGTTCGGCCAGCCTCCTGAATGACGCCGTCCTTGAGCACCACCAGCGCGTTCGCCCGTTCGGCGGCGATCGCCAGATCGTGGGTGATGAGCATCAGGCTGATCTTGAGATCGTGCTGCAGCCGCGTGAGCAGGTCGAGGATGCGTTTCTGGATCGTGACGTCGAGTGCGGAAGTCGGCTCATCCGCCACCAGCAGTGCCGGCCGCGGCAGGATCGCGAGGCCGATCAGCACGCGCTGGAGCATGCCGCCGGAGAGCTGGTGCGGATAGGAAGCGTAGACACGCTGAGGGTTGTCGAGCCCGACCTCGGCGAACGTCTCCAGAATGAGCTGCTTGCGGATCGCCATGTCGGGCTGGTCGAGCAGCGCGGCCGCCTCCTGTGCCTGGGCGCCGATGGTCCGGACCGGGTTGAGTGAGTTGGCGGGGTCCTGCGGCACGAATCCGATGGCGCGTCCCCGCAGCGGCCGGAAGCCGCGCTCGGAGATATCAAGCACCTCCTGGCCGTCGAACGCGACGCGGCCGGTGGCGCGCCCGCCGGTCGGGAGCAGCCGCAGCACCGCCCGGGCGATCGTCGATTTACCGGAGCCGGACTCCCCGATGAGAGCGAGGCTGTCGCCGCGGCCGAGTTCAAACCCGACATTGGTCACGACCTCGTGCGGCCCGTAGGAGACCGAGAGGCCATCGACCCGGAGCAGCGGAAGCGGGCGCAGCGGCACTGGCGCCGCAGACTCGGCGCGTGTGAGTGTGTTGGCGGTCAGTCTGTCTTGCGCAGCCATCGGCTGATCCTGTTCACGGAGAGGACGGTCGCGATCGTCACGAAGGCGGGCGCGTAGACCAGCCACGGCCATTTGAGGTAGTCCTTGCCGATCGAGATCAGCAGGCCCCAATCGGAGGCGGGCGGCGGATCGCCGTAGCCGAGGAAGGCAAGGCTCGCGATCACCAGGATCGACAGGCCGAATTGCAAGACCGCGAGCGGGAGCACCGACCGCGACGCGTTCGGCAGCACGTGCCGCAACAGGATGTGCCAGCGCGAGCCGCCCATCAGGAACGCCGCCTCGACGAAAACCGCCTGCCGTGTCTTGATCACTTCAGAGCGCATCACCCGCGCGAACACGGCCACTGCCGAGACGCCGGTCGCAATGGCGGCGTTCGTCGTGTCGAAACCAATCGCGGTGACGACGATGACCGCCAGCAGGAAGTTCGGGATCGCCAGCAGCACGTCCACCAGGCGGGCGAGCACGATGTCCACCCAGCCGCCAAGGAAGCCTGCCACGAGGCCGATGAGTCCGCCTGCAACAGCGGCAATGCTGACGGCGATGAGCGCGCTCGTCACCGAGGACGCGGTGCCGTAGACGACGCGGGTATAGAGGTCTCGGCCGAGGTGATCGGTGCCGAACCAGTGCGCCGTGCTGGGGCTGAGCAGCTTGTCAGCGGGGACGCCGACGACCGGGCTATGGCCCGTGAACAAGCCTGGCGCCACGGACCAGGCAATCACAATCGCGATGACCGCAAAGGAAAGCGCGACGGTCGGCGGTACCCGAAGAGCTGTCAGCCGGCCGATCGACGTGTCGCGCGAGGGAGGGGAGACAGAGGCGAGGGTCATGGCGTCACCGCCGCGGAAGTCGCGCTGTCGTCAGCGGTGGTCGGGCGCACCCTGCGACCTCCGATCAGCCTTACGCGGGGATCGAGCAGCGGGTAGACGAGGTCGGCGATCAAATTGACCAGCACGAACACGACTGCGGCGAGCGAGACGACCGCCTGCAGGACAGGCAGGTCCTGCGTGCTCACCGAGCGCTGCACCAGGCTGCCGATGCCCGTGCGTCCGAACACCGTCTCGGTGATCAGCGAACCGCCTAGCAACTCGCCGATCGCGAGTGCAATGACGGTGACGACCGGGAGCGAAGACGGTTTGAGCAAATGCCTGGCAAACAGACGCGCTTGTCCCAGTCCACGGCTGCGCGCAACGGCGGCGTATTCCTGCTCGGTCTCCTTGTCGAGGTTCGCGATCAGCACCTCGGTGATCCGCGCGGAGACGGGCACCCCGAGCGCGATCGCGGCGAAGAAAGTTGCCCAGAAGCTATCAGGCGCAATCACCCGAAACAGCCCGAGCTGGAAACCGAAGATGTGGATCAGTGCCAGGCCGATCACGAAATTCGGCACTGACAGGAACAACGACGGGAAACCGCGCAGCAAGCCCTGACCGAAACGTTTCGGAACAAACTGCGTGCCGTAGGCTATCGTGAGCGCCAGCAGCAGCGCGATGGCGAACGCCGCTGATGCGAGGATCAACGTTGAAGGCAGAACCTCGGCGATCAAAGTTGTCACCGGCCGGCTGGACCGCATCGACAGGCCAAGGTCGCCCGTCACGAAGTTGGACAAGGACGTCCAGAGCTGGACTGGAATCGGCCTATCTAAGCCCTGGGCGGCGATGATCTGCCTGATCTGGTCCTCACTGAACCCGTTCTGCGGGTCGCGTAGCACATTGGTGATGGGATCGCCGGGCAGGATGCTGACGACGACGAAGGTGAAGACGTAAGCCAGCAGAACGACGACGACGGCCTGGGCGAAACGCTTGGCGGCATAGGACAGATAGGCGCCTCTCATGCCGGTGGGTTCCTTACATTATTCCGTTGCACGGCGCCTTACTCGCCGATTGTCGCCGTGTAATAGCTGGCGTAGGCGATGCCGTTGTAGACCTCTCCCTTGAGCTTCGGAGACTGCACATAGATCCGCTGGACGATCTGCGTGCGCGGGATGAAGTAGCCTTGCTCGAGAACGTAAGCCTGCAACTCGTCGAGCAGCGGATTGCGAATGTCGAGAGAGGCAGCGCCGGCGATCTTGTCGCGCAGCTCGTTGAGCTTCTTGTCGCTGTCGCCGAGATTGAACCAGTTCTCGCCATTGTTGGCATCGGTGAGGATGCTGGCGACCGTGCCGGCGTCGATGAAGCTGCGCGTCACCTCGTAGGCCGGCACAGCTGGTCCGCCGAACCGGACCTTCTCGCCGAACGTCACGACGTCGTAGGACCGGATGGTGACCTTCCATCCGATCTTGCCGAGTTGCTGGGCGATGAGCTCGTCGACCGACTTCGCCGTCGCGAGGTAGGGGTTGGAGTGAAGCGTGAGCGACAGCTGCTTGCCGTCCTTGGTGCGGATGCCATTGGCCCCCTTGATCCAGCCAGCTTCGTCAAGAAGCTTCTCGGCCTTGCCAGGGTTGTAGACCAGGAGGTCGCTGTGGTCGGTCGCACCGGGCACGTTGCTCTGAATGAAGGACGTCGCCAGCTTCCAGTCAGGCGTATAGACGGTGTCGATGATCTCCTTCCGGTTGATGCCGGCCTGGAGGGCCTGTCGCACCTTCACGTCATTGTACGGCTCCAGCTTGGTGTTGATCGCGAGGCCGTTGACGAAGCCGAGATAGCGCGGTGTCGCGATCGTGAACCCGGCCTCCTTGAGAGACTTCAATTCCTGCGGTGAGGGGCTGTAGGCGACGTCGGCCTGTCCCGACTGGACGGCCGCGACCCGCAGCGACGGTTCCGATACAAGCTTGTAGGTGATCGAATTGAGATAGGCCGGACCGGTGTGACCGACGGCGGCGGGACCCCAATTGTAGTCCTTGCGCTTGACCAGCTTGACGAAATCGCCCTCCTTCCAGGAGGCGACCACGTACGGTCCGCTGCCGGATGTCTTGGAGAGGTCGGCCTGCTGGGCCGCAGGCTGCGCGATCGTCTTTGGTGAGATGAGGATCGAGCCATGGTAGCCGAGCGTCGGGATGAACCCGAGCGTCGGTGCCTTGAAGAAGACCTTCACCGTGGCCGCGTCGACCGCCTCGGCGCGCTCGTAAGTCTTCGGAAACAGCCCGATCGGGTTGATGCCTTCGTTCTTGCGGCCGGCATACCAGATGTCGAGATTGGCGACGACAGCCGCTGCGTCGAGCGGGGTGCCGTCGGAGAAGGTCACGCCCTTCTTGAGGTGCAGGGTGAACTGGGTCGCGTCACCGTTCTGCTCCCAGCGCTCGGCGATCCACGGGCTGACCTTGCCGTCAGCGTCGACATAGACGAGCTTGTCGGTCACATGGCCCCAGAAGTGGCCCTGGAAGCTGGAGATGGCACTGTTGTTCGGGATCCACGTGCTGCCCAGCGAATCGATCAGGAAGGTGATGTCGCCGCCGGTCGGCGGAGCGCCGGCACTCCGTGCCGGAGACAGTCCCGCCATTGCTGTTAGGGCGACCGCAGTCACTACGGAGGTCGCGGCTAGCAGGCGACGCCGGGAGAGCGAGAGCGAAGAGAAGCGCGCGATCATGGAAGGCCCCTGATGATTGGTGGCGTCGATCGCGGCATTCATGGAGATGCTTCGGCACGACCGGCGTTTCTGCGTAGGAGAAGCGAAACGAACGGATCTGGCCATTCCAAATTTCGCTGGAGATGGACAACAAATGCTTCGGGATCGGAGCCATGTGAGTGACAGCTATTTTGTCGTCAGTGCAAACGCACTCGGCTGCGGTTGTCTTGTGACCAAATACGTATCGATTGTCGCACTTGGTCGCATGTCAGTTTTGAGACGCGTGCCAGGGGCGGTCTCACTGGAGCGGAGCTCGATGCTTTCACAAACTTGGTTGAAGCCGCTGCGGTAAACTGCGCGCGCCTCAGCCCATGCGAGATGGGGCCTCCGCTCGAATCTGCCGTTCTCGCCGTCGACTTTGCTTGCGCGTCAAAGGCACGCTCGCGACGGTTCGCGCGATACCGACGTTTTAGCGGGTCCACGTGTTCGGAACGAATGGTCCGCCGAGGTGCTGGATGACCTGACGCATGTGAGACGTCGTTCGGAGCATCACCAGAGACGATTGTCTATCTGCGAGCAGACGTCGGCGTGAGCGGATAGTTCCTCGTTGGGGGTGTCGAAATCCGTCCGGTGCAGATCGACACTGCCCCTTGGGTTGTGGTTCCACCATAATCGCGCCAATGCGCAGCGAATGACCCGGCAGAGGCGTCTCATTTTCTCGAGTGGCTGGGGAGAACGCGACACCAGTACCGCTGGCCATAGACACGGTGGCTATACTATTTTCGCGGAAGTAGTATAACCGGGCGACTGCTAAGCGGATGTTGTAACCAATTGAAATATCAAGACTATCGCTTTTCCGTGGCCCCCATGATGGATTGGACCGACCGGCATTGCCGGGTGTTCCACCGTCACCTGACGCGTCGGGGATTGCTCTATACGGAAATGTTGACGACCGGCGCGATCGTTCATGGCGACCGGGAGCGGCTGCTTGGGTTCGACGCGGTCGAGCACCCCGTGGCGCTTCAGCTCGGCGGATCGGATCCGCAGGAGCTGGCGCTGGCGGCACGGATCGGCGAGGACTTCGGTTACGACGAGATCAATCTCAATGTCGGCTGCCCGTCCGATCGTGTGAAGGACGGCCGTTTCGGCGCCTGCCTCATGGCGGAGCCGGGGCTGGTGGCGAGGTGCGTTGACGCCATGAAGCACGTGGTCGCCGTTCCCGTCACGGTGAAGTGCCGCATCGGGATCGACGATCAGGATCCGGAGGTCGCGCTCGATGCGCTCGCGCGTGCGGTGGTCGCCGCAGGCTGCGATGCGTTGATCGTGCACGCCCGCAAGGCCTGGCTCAACGGCCTGTCGCCGAAGGAGAACCGCGATATCCCGCCGCTCGACTATGATCGCGTCTACCGGCTCAAGCGCGCGATGCCCGATGTGCCCATCATCATCAATGGCGGTGTCCGGAGCATCGACGAGGCAAAGGCGCATCTTGCCCATGTCGACGGCGTGATGCTCGGCCGCGCCGCCTATCAGGAGCCGTGGCGGCTGCTCGCGGTCGATCACGAAATCTTCGGCGGGCCGGCGCCGCACGCGACCATGCAGGACGCGCTCGAGGCGATGATGTCCTACATCGAGGAGCAACTCGCGCACGGCACGCGGCTGCACGCCATCACGCGACATTTCGTCGGCGCATTTCACGCGGTGCCGGGGGCGCGCGCCTTCCGCCGTCACCTGGCCGAGCAGGGTGTGAAGTCGGGTGCAGGTCTCGACGTGCTGCGCGAAGCGATCATGCGTGTCGGGGGCCGTGCACCGGCTGAGGCGGCGTAAGCGAGCTAGTCGACCGCCGCACGCGCGCGGCGGTGGTTGCCTTGCAGCTGCGGATAGCCGGTCAGCATCAGCGTGTCGGCGCGCACGCCCCAGCTTTCCAGGCGGTCGAGGAAGCTCATGCCGAGCAGATTGGTCTTCATCTGGCCGCGCTGCACGACGAGGGCCGGCACCGACTTCTCGACCAGCTTGCCGACGGCGAGACGGTCGAGCGTGAGCCGCGCCGCCTTGGTGTGGCCGCCCGCGGTCTCGAGGTCGACGTCATATTCAAGCATCTCGAGCGGCAGCCCGATCGCCTTTGCGGTTTCCCAGGTCAGTACCACCGACGTCGCGCCGGTATCGATCACCATCGGCGCAGTGACGCCGTTGATCTTCGCGCGCAGCGTGAAGTCGCCGCCCTGGCCGCGCGGGATCTGCACGGCCGGCGCCGGGGAGGCGGCTTGTGCGCGAAAAATGTGCGAGACCTTGTGGCTGGCGCGCGCGATCTGGTCGGGATCGCCATAGGCGACGACGGCACCTGCCGTGCCGGCGAGCATGATCAGAACGAGCAGGAAGCGGATCATCGCGCGCCTCCAAGGGCACGCAGACGGATCAGATGTGTCTTGGCGATCCTGCGACCGGCACCAGTCCAGCTTCCGTCATGCGCTGCGGCAAGAGGGCCATGATCGCGAGCCGGTCTGCGCTTTCCATGGCGTGCCAGCGCGCGATCTCGGGCAAGGTGCGGCCGCAGCCGAAGCACAGCTTGGTCTTGGGATCTATCATGCAGACGGCGACGCACGGCGTTTCTTTGCTCATACGGACATAGTGAGGGATGGTCGGGCATGTCTGCAAGCATCTCGTTAAGAGCCTGTGCCAGCACTCATGATCGGCTTGTGGCGCGGCCGGCGTTTCTCGTCCGGCAGAACGGAGCTCTCGGGCTGGAGCGGTGGAGAATCGTCCGAGAGCGGGGCAAGCGCGCTCATCACGCGCTCCGGCGGGAACGTGACGATCACCTCGGTGCCGATGCGCAGCTTCGATTTCAGCGTGAACGTGCCGCCGTGCAGGTCGATCAGGTTCTTGGCGATCGGCAGGCCGAGGCCGGCGCCCTGTTCAGCCGACTTGATCGAATTGGAGCCCTGGCCGAACGAGGCGAGCACGACCGGGATCTCGTCCTCGGGAATGCCGGAGCCGGAGTCCCTCACCGAGAGATATTGTCCGCCGGAGGCGGTCCAGCCGGCCTTGAGCCAGATCTCGCCGCCCTGCGGGGTGAACTTGATCGAGTTGGAGAGCAGGTTGAGCACGACCTGGCGGATCGCGCGCTCGTCGGCCCAGAGCCGCGGCATGGCCTGCTCGAACACTTCGTGGATGGTGATGCCGCGGCTCGAGGCGCGCAGCTTCATCAGATGATGGCAGTCGGCGACGATGCCGACCAGGGACACCGCTTCCTCGTTGAGCTCGTAGCGGCCGGCTTCGATCCGCGACAGATCGAGGATCTCGTTGATGAGGTTGAGCAGGTGCACGCCGGAATTATGGATGTCGGCGGAATATTCCTTGTAGACCGGCACGGCATGCGCGCCGAAAATCTCGCTCTTCATCACCTCGGAGAAGCCGAGGATGGCGTTCAGCGGCGTCCGCAGCTCGTGGCTCATCTGCGCCAGGAAGCGCGACTTGGCGACGTTGGCGGCTTCGGCGCGATGGCGCGCTTCGTCTGAGATCGCCTTGGCCTGCTCCAGCTCGCCGATCAGCGCGTCCTTCTCCGCGCGCGCTTCCAGCGTGGCGAAGGTGGAGGAGTGCAGGCGATGCGCCAGCAGGACGAAATAGCCTTCGGCGGCGAGGGCCAGCGCTGCCAGGATGTAATTGTCCAGCGAGCCGGTCATCACGAAGCTCAGTGCCATCGCGACCGCGACCGGCGCCGTGGCGGCAAGGGCTGCGATCGGCAGGTTGGCCGCGAGCATGCTCGATACTGCGATCACCAGCAGCATCAGGAACATCATCAGTGTTTCCGTGACCATGTCGAGCACGGGATGGATCAGGATCGCCATCCAGCACAGGCCATAGAGCAGGTCGAGCACGACAAAGCGCGTCCGCCATGCCCGCGTCGCCGCGGGCGAGGTGGGCTCGTTCAGGAAGCGCCGGCAACTGCGGATCATGGCGCTGTGAATGCAGAGCATGCCGACGGTCCAGGCCGCGGCCGGGATCGGCTGCATCCATAGCCCGAACAGCAGGCCGGTGGCCACCACCAGCAGCATCACGACATAAGAGGCAGACAGCCGCGTCTGGGCGTATTGCCGCAGCATCTCCGCGTCGAACGCCGGCCGGGTTCCACTGGTCGACGTTAACTTGTCGCGCGCCTCGCGCACCCGCTGTGCCGCAGCCCTTCGGCTGCTCGCCGATGGCGCGCTCACCGGCTCGGCCGGAAGCTGCACTACCTCAGGCTTTTCAGCGGGGTTACTCATCAAGCAACACGGATTCCTGCCCGCGCCGGACGCGCGCTTTCTGCATTGTCTATCTCTGGCAATAAATCGTTAAGAGCTGCCTTAAGGAGCTAAAGAATTACGTTAACCGGGCGTTAATCCTCAGCCCGGTGCTTGCTCCGTCGGCAGAAAGGCCGACCGCCTTTCACCTGAAGAAAACGAGCGTGACCAGCGCGAATACAGGAAGCAGCAGGACGGAGGTCCAGGCCATGTATCCGAAGAAGCCGGGCATTGCGACGCCACCCGACCGCGCAATCGCGTAGACCATGAAGTTGGGGGCATTGCCGATGTAAGAGTTTGCGCCCATGAACACCGCACCTGCGGATATCGCGGCAAGGGTCACGGCGCCATTCGTCATCAGATGCTTGGCGTCGCCCCCGGCAAGCTCGAAGAAGACCAGATAGGTCGGCGCATTGTCGAGAAAGGATGAGAGCAACCCGCTCAACCAGAAATAGGCGGCATTGTTGGGCGTGCCGTCGGCGTTGGTGACCATGTTCACGACGGAGGCAAACGCGCCGGATTTGCCGGCGTTGAGGATCGCGAGCACGGGAATGATGGTGATGAAGATGCCGGCGAACAGTTTTGCCACTTCGATCATGGGGCCCCAGGAAAAGCCGTTCGCGTCGTGGTCTTCCTTCGAGGTGACGGCAAGAGATGCGAACACGACGCCAATCATCACGGCATCGCGCAGAAGATTCTGCAGCTGGAGATGCGTGCCCAGAACCTCAAATCCGCCGAGGTCGAGCTTGGCGCTCAAGAGGATCGCAGCAATGATGACTCCCATCAGAGCGAAGTTGATGCCGCCGCTGATCCGCAAGGGATTGTCCGGAGTTGGGTCCGGTTTGACGCGACCTTCCTTCCGGTAAAGATAAGCATCGATGCAAAAGAACAGGACAAGCAGAATCCAGGCGGCGAACGTGGTCTGGGGAAACAGGTGCGTCGTCGTCCAGAAGAAGTCGACGCCGCGCAGGAACCCCAAGAACAACGGCGGATCTCCCAGGGGTGAGAGCGAGCCGCCAATGTTGGACACCAGAAAGATGAAGAAGATGACGACGTGCGCGTTGTGCCGCCGGTCGTCATTGGCGCGGAGGACCGGCCGGATCATGACCATCGACGCGCCGGTCGTGCCGATGACGCTCGCAATCAGAGTGCCTATCGCGAGCAGCAGAGTATTCAGAACCGGGGAGCCGTGAAGATTGCCGCGCACCACGATTCCGCCGGCCACGGTGAACAGAGCAAGGAGAAGCAGAATGAATGGGATGTATTCGAGCAGCGCGGTATGAATGAGTGCCTGAATGGTTGGAAGCGGGCCGTACCAGACGGCAAGCGGCAGCACGATCAGGGCCGCCCACATCGCTGCGATCTTGCCTTGGTGGTGCTCCCAGACATGAGGCGCGGCGAGCGGAAATATCGCGATCGACAGCAGCATGCCGGCGAATGGAAGCGCCCATTGCGGGCCGATGCTGGCGCCATCGAGCGATGCGGCAAGCGCCTGCGAAGGTGATGCGACCAGGCTGATCAGGAGCGCGACCCGGAGCAGGCGAGCAATGAGGCGGAATCCCCTTCGATAAGCGCCACCCACGGCAAGCCCGGCGATTCCGGGTCGAAGCTCCGACGCGACGCCGACGCAGGCAACTACGAGGATGGCGGCGATCACGCTAAACAAGGCTCCCCCAGAAGTTTATGCTCATTCGGTTTGCGCGTTTTGAACTTCGTCGCGGCCGGGGTCGCGACGAAGTATGATGCCGCACGGCCCCGGACGAGGCCGCAACAAAGCTTCAGCGTTGCAGGCGTGCGAGCAGGCTCGACGTATCCCAGCGCTTGCCGCCCATTTTCTCGACCTCGGCATAGAACTGGTCGACCAGCGCTGTGACAGGGAGACTGGCGCCGTTGCGGCGGGCTTCTGCCAGCGAGATCGAGAGGTCCTTGCGCATCCATTCGACGGCGAAGCCGAAATCGTATTTGCCCTCGTTCATCGTCTTGTAGCGATTTTCCATCTGCCAGGACTGCGCAGCCCCTTTCGAGATGGTCTCGATCACTGCGGCGACGTCGAGCCCGCTCTTCTTGGCGAAGTGGATGCCCTCGGACAGGCCCTGCACCAGACCGGCGATGCAGATCTGGTTGACCATCTTGGTCAGCTGGCCGCTTCCGGCGGGCCCGAGCAGCTTGCACATCCGCGCATAAGCGCCGGTGATGATCGGCTCGGCGCCGGAATAGGCATCCTGCGAGCCGCCGCACATCACCGTCAGAACGCCGTTCTCGGCGCCGGCCTGACCGCCGGAGACGGGGGCGTCGACGAATTTGAAACCGGCCTTGGTCGCGGCCGCATCCAGCTCACGTGCGACCTCGGCAGAGGCGGTGGTGTGGTCGACGAAGGTCGCCCCCTTCTTCATGCCGGCGAAGGCGCCGTCAGGGCCGATCGTGACCGCGCGCAGATCGTTGTCGTTGCCGACGCAGCACATCACGAAATCCTGCCCCTCGGCGGCGGCCTTCGGGGTCGGCGCGGTCTTGCCGCCGAACTTGTCCGCCCATTCCTTCGCCTTGGCCGCGGTCCGGTTATACACGGTGACCTCATGGCCCCCTTTTTTCACGAGGTGTCCGGCCATGGGGAAGCCCATCACGCCAAGACCGAGGAAAGCGACTTTAGCCATTGTGGTACCTTGTCCGTAGTTTGGGTTTACGGTTCTTGCCAGGCGCGGGACGCCTGGGTTCCGCAGTGAGGGCGGACCGGAGGCGCACCATAAACCCTTGAGGCCGGAGGGCAACGGCTTCGTTTGGCGGCCTGCTGTGCTAGGGTGGCGGCCCAAGGACTTCAAAACAAGGGAGCGAGAGCATGGGCGGCGTGAGCGTGGGCGTCCTCGATCATTTCAACATCCGGACCCGGAATCTGGCCGAGACCGTCCGCTTCTATGAAGACGTGCTGGGCCTGGAAAAAGGCGCACGGCCGAATTTCGCCTTCCCGGGCGCCTGGATGTACAGCGAGGGCAGGCCGGTGGTGCACCTCGTCGACATTTCTCCGACCGCCGAGCCACAAAAGCCGGATTCCGGCGTTGTCCACCATGTCGCCTTCGTCAGCCGCGGCTTTGACGGCATGAAACAGCGGCTGGCGTCAAAGGGAGTGAAGTTCGAGTCCCGCCAGGTGCCCGGCGGCGATCTCTGGCAGATCTTCGTCCACGATCCCAACGGGGTCATGATCGAGCTGAACTACGAGGCCGCCCGGGAGCAGGGGGCGGCGCCTGCCGAAAAGGCTGACGATATCGGCAGGCAGTAGCCTTTTGGGCGTTTCCGCTCTAATGGGGCATCCTCAACTCCAGGAGATGCGCTTTGAGCGTGACGCAGCAACAGGTTCTCGACAGCCTCAAGGGGGTCCAGTCGCCCCGCGGGGTCGCGCTCCCCCATGCCAATGTGCTGAGCGCGATCAGCGCCTCCGAGGGCAAGGTGTTCTTCTCGATCAATGTCGACGCCGCCGAGGCAAGGGCCTGGGAATCCGTCCGGGCCGAAGCGGAAGCCGCCGTGCGCAGCATTCCAGGCGTCACCACCGTCATGGTGGCCCTGACCGCCGAGCGCAAGCCGGGCTCCGCGCCGCCGCCACCCCCGCAGCCGAGCCGCGGCACGCCCGGCGTGCAGCCGGCCCATGCCCACAAGCCGCCGCAGGGCGGTGGGTCGCCGATGGCGCGGCAATCGGAGATTCTCGGCGTTGCCGCCGTGATTGCGGTCGCCTCCGGCAAGGGCGGCGTCGGCAAGTCGACCACCGCGCTCAACCTGGCGCTCGGCCTGCGCGACCTCGGCCTCAAGGTCGGGCTGCTCGATGCCGACATCTATGGCCCCTCGGTGCCGCGCCTGACGGGCCTGCGCGACAAGCCGGAGCTGAACGACGCGCGCAAGATGATTCCGCTGCGGCGTTTCGGCCTCGCCATCATGTCGATCGGCTTCCTGGTCGAGGAGGAGACCGCGATGATCTGGCGCGGCCCGATGGTGATGTCGGCGGTGACGCAGATGCTGCGCGACGTCGAATGGGGCAAGCTCGACGTGCTGGTCGTCGACATGCCGCCGGGCACCGGCGATGCCCAGCTCACGCTGGCGCAGAACGTGCCGCTCAAGGGTGCCGTGATCGTCTCGACCCCGCAGGACCTGTCCCTGATCGACGCGCGGCGGGGACTGGCCATGTTCAAGAAGGTCAACGTGCCCGTGCTCGGGATTGTGGAGAACATGAGCTACTTCCAATGTCCGCATTGCGGCACGCGATCGGACATTTTCGGCCATGGCGGCGCCCGGCATGAGGCCGAGAAGCTGGGGGTGCCATTCCTGGGCGAGATCCCCCTGCACATGGCGATTCGCGCCACCTCGGACGCCGGCAATCCCGTCGTCGACAGCGAGCCGGACGGCCCTCATGCGGCGATCTACCGCGCCATTGCCGGCCAGGTCCGGGACCAGCTCAAGGGCGTCATTGCCGCGGCCTGACCGGTCGCCGCGGCGAGCTGCGGGGACATGCGACTTTCGTAGAGCCCCGTCATGCCATTGTCGCGTTCCGAAACCGGGCTGGCCGTGTTAAAGGCCCACGGCAGTCAAGCCCCTTCGGTTCGACGCGACCTCAACGCGTCGCCAGAATGCGCGGCGGCATAAGAGAAGCCAAGGGGAAACGCCCCAGCAAGGAGAGACCTGAAGATGAAGCGTCGTGATTTTCTCAAAGTGTCGGCAGCAGGCGCGGCGGCGACCGCGGTGGCCTCGCCGGCGATCGCACAATCCTCGCCCGAGGTGAAGTGGCGCCTGACTTCGAGCTTCCCGAAGTCGCTCGACACCATCTATGGCGGCGCCGAGCAGGTGGCGAAGTACGTCGCCGAGATGACTGACAACAAGTTCCAGATTCAGGTGTTCGCCGCCGGCGAAATCGTCCCCGGCCTCCAGGCGCTCGATGCGACCTCGAACGGCACGGTCGATATGTGCCACACCGTGTCCTATTACTACGTCGGCAAGGATCCCACGTTTGCGATCTTCGCCTCGGTGCCGTTCGGCCTCAATGCGCGCCAGCAGAATTCGTGGCTGTATCAGGGCGGCGGCAACGAGCTCGCCAACGAGTTCTTCAAGAAGTCGAATGTGATCGGCTTCCCCTGCGGCAACACCGGCGCCCAGATGGGCGGCTGGTTCCGCAAGGAGATCAAGACCGTTGCCGATCTCTCCGGCCTCAAGATGCGCATCGGCGGCATCGCCGGCCAGGTGCTGCAGAAGGTCGGCGTGGTGCCGCAGCAGCTCGCCGGCGGCGATATTTACCCGGCGCTGGAGAAGGGCACCATCGACGGCGCCGAATGGGTCGGCCCCTACGATGACGAGAAGCTCGGCTTCGCCAAGGTCGCCAAGTACTACTATTATCCGGGCTTCTGGGAAGGCGGTCCGACCGTCCATGCCTTCGCCAACCTGGAAAAGTTCAACGCGCTGCCGAAGAATTACCAAGCGATCCTCACCAACGCGATGGCGACCGCCAACAGCTGGATGGCCGCGCGCTACGACATGCAGAACCCGGCGGCGCTGAAGCGCCTGGTCGCCGGCGGCACCCAGCTCCGTCCGTTCACCAACGAGGTGCTGGAAGCCTGCCTCAAGGCGACCAACGAATTGTGGGCGGAGATCTCGGCCAAGAACGCCGACTTCAAGAAGTCGATCGACGCCATGCAGGCCTACCGCTCCGACGGATATCTGTGGTGGCAGGTTGCCGAATACACCTATGACACCTTCATGATCCGCTCGCGCACCCGCGGCTGATCTACGGCTTAAGTCGTAAGACCAGTAGCCCGGCCTCTCCAGGAGGCCGGGCTTTTTCTTTGCGATCACGGCGCGATCGGGATGGCATTCGGCCCGGCGATGTTCCATGCTGTCGGAAAGCCTCGGCAAGAAGGCTCCACAAGCAGATCCATCAGGGCAGGAAATCATGAAGAGAAGAGACTTCATCAAGGTCACGGGACTTGGTGCGGCCGGCGCCGCCACGCTCGCGGCTCCCGCGATCGCGCAGTCGATGCCGGAAATCAAATGGCGCATGCCGACGAGCTGGCCGAAATCGCTCGACACGCTGTTTGGCGGCGCCGAGATGATGTGCAAGATGGTCGCCGAGGCGACAGACAACAAATTCCAGATCCAGATCTTCGCGGCCGGCGAAATCGTGCCGGGCCTCCAGGTGCTCGACGCCGTGCAGAACGGTACCTGCGAGATCGGCCACACCGCGTCCTATTACTATTTCGGCAAGGACCCGACCTTCACCTTCGGCTCGGCCGTGCCGTTCGGTCCCAACATGCGCATCAACCAGGCCTGGTACATGCTGGGCGGCGGCCGCGACGTTCTCAACGAGTTCTACAAGGGCTACAACGTCGTCTCGCTGCTCGCGGGCAACACCGGCTGCCAGATGGGCGGCTGGTTCAGGAAAGAGGTCAACACGCCCGAGGATCTCAAGGGCATGAAATTCCGCATCGGCGGGTTCACCGGCCGCGTGCTCCAGAAGCTCGGCGTGGTGCCGCAGCAGCTCGCCGGCGGCGACATCTATCCGGCACTGGAGAAGGGCACGATCGACGCCGCCGAATGGGTCGGCCCCTATGACGACGAGAAGCTCGGCTTCTACAAGATCGCGCCGCACTATTATTATCCCGGCTGGTGGGAAGGCGGACCGATGCTGATGGCCTTCGTCAACCTCGACAAATGGAACGCGCTGCCGAAATATTACCAGAGCGTGCTGGAGCAGGCCGGCCACTACGCCAACAACTACATGATGGCACGCTACGACAACGCCAATCCGCTGGCGCTGAAGAAGCTGCTCGCCGGCGGCACCAAGCTGCACGCCTTCTCGCCGTCGATCATGGATGCCTGCTACAAGGCCGCCAAGGAGCTGCACGCCGAAGTCGCTGCGACCAATCCGAGCTTCAAGAAGGTCCACGACTCGCTCGCCAAGTTCACGAGCGACGGCTACTCCTGGTTCCAGGTGGCCGAGGTCGGCTACGACATCTTCATGGCCCGGCGCTCGCAAAGCTGACCGCGTCATCTGTCGCATGCGAGGCTCCGGAGCGAAGGCTCCGGGGCGTTGTCGTTTGGGCATTTCGGCGGTCGTCAAACATGAACATCGAAAACAACCCCATGCACAGTAGGTGGGTGCAACGTTATCAATGACTTGGCAGCGTCACCTTGAATGCCGAGTTCGAATTGTTGATCCGTCGGGCAAAACAGTGGTAGACCTCTATCATCGCCTAATCCGAAATAGTGCCATTGGATGCGCGGCCTGGGTGCGCTTCGATCGATGAAGTCCAAAGAGCATTGCGCTCATGCTCGGCGGACCTAGGCACATGCGCGGCCGAAAGTCCGCCGCGCCGTGCGCCATGACTGTGCCAGCCGCGCCTAGGCAGCCTGCAGCATGCGTTCGATGCTCTGAGATATATGATTTCCGGCATCGTCCGCCACCTTCAGAGACAAGTCCGCCATCCGGCGGCTGGTATCCAACGCACTCCTGATCGTGTCGCGCATCAGATCGGTTTGCACAGCGGCCAAATCGTGAGGAGTGCGGCAGCGCCAGAGTTCATTCGTGCGGTCCATGGTCCTCTCGATCTGCTGTCGAACGAAATCGAAGTACTCGCGCGATGCACCGTTCATTCCCTTGGCGACTGCGGTCGTAGAGTACATGATTGCTTCGGCATTGCGGACCGAGCGTTCCGCTGCCTGCTGCGCCTCATTGCCGGTCAAACCCATCGTGCGACCTAGCTGATCAGTCGAGCGACCCATTATGGCCGCCGCCATGTCGAGCCCGAAGCGCCAAGCGTTTTGCAACATCTCGGTATTTTGCCGCAAGAGATGGCCGCTGGCTTGCGCCACCTCCTCCCCGGCCTCGGCGGTAGCCAAGCCGATCCGTCTGGTCTGCTCAGCCGTCCTCTCGCCGGCGCGGCGGATTGTGTCCTCAGGGCTTTGGGTGGGCTTTTCCTCTTGGCGTGCATTGGCCATTTCGTTGCTCCATCGTTCTTGTTGGTGAGATCGGATCCTTATGCGCTTCGTCACATGCGATCCTTAGCGAGCAAACGTGAGCAATTCTGGACCGTTCCGGCCGAGCGATCTTTTAATCAATCCTCCGCGATTGCGCGCAGGAACGAGCACTTCAACTTCCAATTATTCCTTGGTTGGGCTCGTCTGCTCGCGCTGCGGGCCAGATGTTCTCGGTCCTATCTCAAGGTTCAGTCATGACCACCGCTGAAACCGTACTGCTCATCGCTACCTTGTTGTTGGCGCTTCTTGTCATCGGCAACATCGGCTTCTCCAAACTGGCCGAGCGAAGGAATCCGCCTATCGGGAAGTTTCTCGAGTGCGACGGCGTGGTACTCCACTATATCGATCGGGGCGATCCCGCGGCTCCTTGCGTCGTGCTGCTTCATGGCAACGGATCCATGATCCAGGACTTTATAATCGGTGGGCTGGCCGATCTTCTTGCCCGCAGCAATCGCGTGATATGCTTCGACCGCCCGGGCTTTGGCTATAGTCAGCGGCCGCGGCTCCGAGTATGGAGCGCAGCGGCTCAAGCAGCTCTGCTGGTGAAGGGGCTCGAGCAACTCGGAATCCGCGATCCTGTGGTGCTGGGCCATTCTTGGGGCGCCTTGGTCGCTATCGCTCTCGGCATGCGGAAGGATTATCCGATCCGGGGTCTTGTGCTTGCGTCCGGCTACTACTTCCCGACCATCCGATTGGATGTGTGGTTGATGTCAGGTCCGGCCGTACCGGTCTTGGGCGACTTGGTCAGCTACACTGTCGCGCCGATCATCTCGTGGGCCATGTTGCCGGGAGCCCTCCGCAAGATTTTCGCGCCCCGGTCTGTCCCATCGACATTTAAGAATGAATTTCCAGCGTCTCTCGTTCTCAGGCCCACACAATTGAGGGCGGCTGCGCAGGAAAGCGCACTTCTCATTCCAACTGCAACACAGTTCCGAGCTCACTATTCGACCATGGGCCCCCGCGTGATAATATTCCATGGAGCAGAGGACCAGGTGATCGAACAGAAACAAGCCCGAGATTTACATCAAGCGCTGCCTCGGTCCGATCTTCATCTGGTTCCGAATGCCGGACATATGGTCACGCACGCAGACCCCGCTGCCATTGTGGAGGCCGTCAATTCAATGACGAAATATTAGGGCCAGGTGTCTGTCGGCCGGGCGCGGCACCTCGCGCACCGCGATCACATTCTGAGAGAGTTGATACAGGAGGCTGGCTGTCCTCTTCGCTCACGTGAGAATTTCCGCATCGTGTCGCCTCAGACAACCGGGGTTCACCATTGGCGATTGCTCCGTCGCTGTCCCAGAAGCACGCAACGATGAGGCGGGTGCGACGTATCGGTCGGCGCTTCGCGTTTTGACCTCAAGCCGACCTGAGGATTGGCGTCCATTGTCAAAGCAAGTGAAATGGAAAATGGCCCTTGGGTCGGCATCATAGTTAGCGGCCGCGCATCCAATTGATCAGCTTCGGCCAGATCTCTCGTTGCGCGCGTCTGCCCACAAGTGGTCCCACGTGCTGAAGCGCCACTCCGACTTCGGGCTGATACGAAAAAATCAAAGGATCCTTCAAAACCTCTAAGACAGATGAGGATGGGACCACCCGGCTTGTATGATCGACAATCGCCGCGACGGGTATTTTGCCCAGCGAGTCCGATCGGGCACTCCGCCCAAGCACATGAAGCTCGTTCCGGGCGAATTGGTCTTCGCGATAGAGCAGCTGAATGACATCTCGGATCAGTAGGCCGCTGGGCGCGAACTCGTCCAGACTCCAACGAATAACGGCAAGGTGGATTGCTAACGCTTCCGGATCCAGCACGCTTGCGCAGCTATCGCTATAAGGCCCGATCACGAATTCTTCCGGCGCCGCGGCAACGCTACTTAGGTCGAGCAGGCTTCCCGGAACAGGATCGGGCGGCAGTGTTGGCGCAGACCGCACAAGCGGGCCTAGCGCCCCGGTATGTTCCCCGAATTTCAGGGGAGCCTCAACCAGCACGAGCTTGCTGACTAGGTGCGGCCCGATAGATGCAGCGATCGCGGCGAGGGTCCCACCAAGAGAGTGCCCAACGAGGATGGATTGGCCGCGATGCCGGGTCGCAATCGTTTCAGCTGCAAGCCTGAGCGAGCTTATGCTGGATTCGAGGTCCGATTTGCACTCCTGTTCCTCCGGCCATTCGTATAGGTAGACGGCAAATTCCGCCTTGATGAGACGTCGCACGACGCTCACGCTGCGCAAGAGATCGAATATGTACGGACGCTTGATCGGGGCAGGTACGAGCAATACCGGCAAGGCGTCTGCAGTCAAAGGCGCGTACCAGCGTAGCCGCAAGTCGGCATGCTCAAGCCGATCCCATGCCGCTTCATGCGGCCCGTAACCAGCAATCTCCAGTAGGCCGCCAACGGACCTTCTATAGGCGTCGCTGATTGTGAAAGCCGGAAACATCGTGCCCCCGATGCATGTGAAAGGCGGCAAACGGCCTGACGTTCCTTAGGACTTGACAAATCTTCACTCCATCCGTACTCCATCTGTATAGATGGTAGGTGGATGGAATTTGGCCATGGCAGACAACGTTCGAGAACTCCGGCCGAAGCCTTCGGACAGCGAAAAAATCACCATCAATCTTGGCTATGTCGATCTTGGTCAGGTCGACCTAATGGTGCAGGAGGGTTTCTATTCGAACCGCACCGATTTCATCCGAACGGCAATCCGCAACCAGTTAGAGCGTCATGCCGACGTCCTGAAGAGGTCCGCCACCCGAAAAGGTTTGGATCTGGGTTTGAGGCACTTCAGCCGCGAAGATCTCGAAGCGGCGCGGCAAGCCCGCGAAATGCTCCACATCAACGTCTTGGGCCTTGCCAGCATCGCTCAAGATGTCACGCCCGAGCTTGCTCGCGCCGCGATTGCGTCGGTCTGCGTCCTGGGCGCTTTGCAAGCCAGTCCGGCGGTCAAGGCCGCCCTCGCCGATAGAACGCGGTGAACGCGATGCTGAGACAGGACATGATTGGAGAAGCCACGCGCCTGACGCGCGCTGGTCGGCTCATCGAGGCTACCGCGCTGCTGCAACGCATGCTGCGCGGCGGAGGTGCGCCAGGCCCGACTTCGCGCAATGCCCAGCTCGTCCTTGAAGAGCCGACAATCATCGACGTGCGGGCCAATGTTATCGAGGAGAACAACGGCCCGGACGTGACGCCGGCGGAAGCCAACATGCTCCGCGGGTTGCTTGACCGCGCAACGCAGCGCGGTGAGTTTGCATTGCGGGGTGTTACTGCGCGCAAGCCGCCCTCGCCGGCAGATATCGTGCCTGACGGCACACGATTCATCGAAGGTAGCTACAGCAATCCGGCGGGAAGCCGTGCCTACAAGCTCTTCATCCCGAGCCGTCATAAGGACCAACCCCTTCCCTTGATCGTGATGCTGCACGGCTGCACCCAATCCCCGGACGATTTCGCCGCGGGTACGAGGATGAACTTCATCGCTGAGGAAAAATCCTGCTTTGTGGTCTATCCGGCGCAGCGTAGCGAGGCAAACCGCGCGAAATGCTGGAACTGGTTTCGCGCAGCCGACCAGCAGCGGGGCAGGGGTGAACCCTCGATCATTGCGGGGATCACTCGTCAGGTCATGCGCGATTTTCCGATTGATAAAGATCGTGTCTATGTCGGTGGACTATCGGCCGGAGCTGCCGCTGCTGCTGTCATGGGTGACACCTATAAAGATCTATACGCAGCAATTGGCGTACATTCTGGACTTGCTTGCGGCGCCGCCACTGACCTTCCTTCTGCGTTGGTCGCCATGCGACAAGGCGGGGGACCCAATCGCTGGGCTGGTGTTGGTGACGGGCCACCTGTCCCGACCATTGTTTTTCACGGCGATCACGACACAATCGTTCATCCCAACAACGGTGATCAAATTCTTGAGCAGTCTGTGCGAGCCATGCGGCTGCAAAAGAAAATTGACCGCGGCCAGGTACCTGGAGGCCATGCCTACACCTGCACGATCCTCAGCGACGCGAGCGGGCGCGGAATATTGGAGCACTGGAATATCCACGGCGCAGGACACTCATGGTCCGGAGGCAGCCCTGCTGGCTCCTACACCGATCCGAAAGGACCGGACGCAACGAGGGAAATGATGCGTTTTTTCCTCGAGCATTCGCTCGCGCAGCGATCAGGGTAGCGTCGGTCCGCTCGTGGGGCCAAAGCTGCCTTGGAACGAGGTGTCCGCGAAGTCTGCTTTTTGGCTGCCCTTCGCGTCATTCGTTGCCACTCCAGTGAGTAGGTGCTTTGAGGAAAAGCAGACGTCGAACCGCGGGGGAAACCCGCGGCGTCGGTCGAAAATGACCGTTCGCCGACGCACCGGACGGCATGGACTCCCGAAAGGGCCTGCCCCCGGGTCCCGATCATATTCTAACGTCCCTCCGCAAGCCCTGCGAGCGCCATCGCTGCTCTGAGCTCATGCACGGTTGCTGTTTCCCCGCCGGCAGCCTGGAACGCCAGAGGCGCCGGGTTCAGCGGAAGCCGCGTCACGTTGGCCGGACCGCGCGGCGGCTCGAATATTATTGCCTCGCTTGCGCCGAATTGAACCCGATTGACTCGCCGAATGGCGCTGCGCATCTCGCGCAATCCGGCATTCAGCGGCAACGCAGGGGGGCGCCGCTCGGACCAGACGCCGAGCGCGCGGGCTGCATCCGGCAAGCCGGCCCCGGTCTGCCAGGGATGACCGACGGGCTGCGCCGTCTCCTTCAGAATTTGGAACAGCCGTTCGACCCGGTGAACGTCCTTTGCGATGAAACTACTCTTGAAGTCGCTGTGGTCGGCAAGGATCAAGGCTGCAAGCGCGGCAACGTGAGCCGCTGCAAGCGAAGTGCCGTCGCAGACCGCGTAGCCATCCGGCGACTGGCAGGCAATGACCGCAACACCAGGCGCGCACAGGTCGAGCTCGGACCCGCGGCAGGAAAACGGCGGCACAAACAACCCGCCTGCCGCCGTGCTGGCTGCTGCGGCTTGCGCCGCCTGCGGACTGTCTTCCGGGAAGCTTCCCATCTGTCCGACTGCACCGACTGCCAAGACATGCGGAGAACAGGCCGGAAACAGCACGCCCGCTCCGGAGTTGCCGGCAGCGGCGATGATGCTGACGCCTTGCTGCTTTGCCATAGCAATGCGCTGCTCAACCAGCACGGAGCCGCGCTCACAACCGACTCCAACGCACGCCACGTCGATACCGTTTTGCAGGCAATCATCGAGCGCCGCGATCAGGTCGCTGCAACGGGCATCCAGGGGAAGCTTGCAAACAAGCAGCTCGCTGTCAGGCGCGTAGCCGCGGATGCCGTGATCTGCCTGCGCAGCCGCACGGATGATGCCCGCGCAAGGCGTGCCGTGGCCAGTGGCGTCATTCGACCATGAGCGTTCTTCGCCACCCCTGGCATCGATACCGTGATTGATGTCAGCCAATTGCTTGTGGCTGGTCGCCACGCCACTGTCGATGAGAGCGACCTTGACGTCGGCGCCGCGGCATTGGTTCGGAATCTGATCAAAGCGCATCGCTTCGCCGCCCCAATGCAGCCCGCCAGGTAGCAGCAACGGTTTCAGGGTGAGGGTGTTCACCGCATCGGTCTCGACATAGGGCTGCTGTTGCCACAAGCCCCAATGGCCGGAGCGCGCGCTCACGAATATGGCGGCGATTGTTTCCGGCACTTCGTCCTGCAGCGTCAGAACGACGCTGCCATCATCATCCGTCCGTCCTTGAACTGACCCTTGCTCGCCTACGAGCCGCACTGTTGCCTGTTCCAGAGGCGTACCTGCTTGGCTCACGACCCGGATCGTCACCTTCAGATCCGGCCCGAGCGCGGTCATCGTCGCAGCCGCCGGGATTAAAGACGAGGCCGGGCCGGCAAAGGATGCAGCTCGCAGATGGTTGTCCGGCTCGATGATCAAGCTGCCGCCCGCGGAGCGGCGCAAGGCGGCGGCGGCTTCGTCAGGCATGCGTACGATCGCAATTGGCGGACCACTGACGCCGCGCTGGTCATGAGTCCACAGGATGTTGCCGAACTTGTTCAGTTGTTCGGCCAGCGTTTGAGCGCTGACGCCGGGGCCTGCTGGCGCGATTATGTATTGAGTGGTGCGCACTGGTTTGCGTTGATGGCCGCTCGAGGTCGGTCGCGGATCATCTGGACTTGTTGCCATGGCGTCACCTCCGTAATTTCAGTGGATAGAGGATTGCGTGCGATCGATCGAAGCCTGTCGCAACAACGGAAGGCGGGGATCGGCTGCGCGGGCGGCTTCGATCGCGCGATAGGCGAACCAGATCAGGTTGAAGGCCTGAGCATAGTCCCGCTCGGTAAACTTGTTGGCCGCCTGGGTGACGATCGAAATGCAGCTTTCCAGGCCGGCATGCTGTGCGGCGTTGGCCTCGAGATAGGCAGAGAGCGCGCGTAGCGATTCTGTGATCATGTCTCCGATCATGTTTTCCGCAGCCTGATGATCGAGCACCGGGTTTGGTATCGGGAAGTTGCCGGACGTAGTCCGGAACGGCTGCTCGAACGCTTGCGACTGCAGGCGCAGGAGCAGCGGCATCAGATTGCCGAGCAAGCCCACGAGCTGCTGAATGTCTGAGGAGTGGCGCTGTGATGCGGATGCGGCGGAGGGATTGGAATCCGACATGAGGGTCTCCTTCGGAGGAAGCGTGCGCAATGGCAGGCACGACCGCCGCTTTTGGCGGCGGTCGCGGATCACCGTGCGGTCAGATCATCCGCTGCTGGCTGTAGGCTTGAAGGTTGCCGATGACCTGGGGAATGACGCCGATCAGCTGACGGGTAATGTCGGCGACATCCTGCTGCGTCAGTTGTCGCTGTTGGCCAAGGCCCATGGGACCGCCGAACGCCGCCTGGAACTGCGGCGCGCCGAACTGCTGACCCCAAATCTGCGCCGGATGAGTCTGTGCCGGATAACCCTGACCGAATTGGCCGAGGCCTCCCATTTGACCCAGGCCGAGACCGCCGTGCATGGCCGAATGTTGCATTTGTGGCTGGCCCTGCAGCATTCCCACGATCTGAGGCACGATGGGCAGGATCTGCCGCACGACTTCGCTCACGTCCTGCGGGCTTAGCTGCCGCGGCGCCTGACCATAGGCGGCATAGCCGATTCCTGCGAACGGAGTTTGAGCTTGCGCGAGAATTTGAGGCAGTGCCGGTACCAGTTGCCGCACGACTTCATTCACGTCCTGCGGCGAAAGCTGGCGCTGTTGTCCGCCCCACGGCTGCTGACCCGAGCCCATCTGCCCGCCCCAGCCGGGGCCATATCCACCAAAAGTCGGCTGACCGCCGAACTGTCCGTATTGTTGCCCGTAAGCCGCCTGGCCCAATCCAAGACCGCCTCCGCCATGCTGTTGGCCGCCTTGCGAACCGAATGCGCCCGATCCCCATTGTTGCGGACCGAACTGTCCGAATGGCGAACTATGCCCGAGGGTCTGTTGCAGGGTGTCATAGTAGGTCATCGCTTGTCTCCTTGCGATGTGTGGTGCCCTCAGCCCAAATTCCCACGAAGGCCGTTTGCGTGCGCGATCCCTTCGGAGGCAATCGCGGTCCGTCACGCCGGTGCGACGGCGGTGGACCTTCAAACTCAATTCTTGTCTTGGCGCGGAAATTTCCGCCGCGGGCAATGTCAATCCGTTGAAAGGCGCGAGTTGCACCCTCAAGCGACAAGCCAACGGTGAGATGTCTTAGAGCGGCTAAAATGACAGCCGTTGAGAGATGTGGGAGCGGGTTTTCCTCGCTGGCAACGTGGCCAGCCATTTGTCATTTACGTCCTGCGTCCGCTCAGACGCTCTGCAATTACGCTGACTTCTCCCCAATTCTGAAATGAGCAGAGACGCGAGAAACGTACTCACGTCAAAATAGTTTCGCGAAAGCGCGGCGATATTTTGGCGACGATCAAACTCTGCAAAAATTTCAAGCCGCGCGGATTTTTGTCAGCACTCTTTGCCTGGTCAGCGAGCTTTCCGATATGCATCGTGTCAACTTACGCGAATGCTAATAGGCGAGGTTGAGTAATGTGCCGACGCGCTCGCAGGTGGGGGGATGGCTGCGAAGCAAGCGCATCGGATCGTGCACGAATGCGGACGAGCGCCTCGGCGCAGAGCCGGTGTGATGGCGCTCCAGCTTGTCGAGTGCGGCGATGATCGCTCGCGAGTCGCCGGTCAGCTCGAGCGCTGTTGCATCTGCATCCAGTTCGCGCACGCGCGACAGCGCGAGTCCAAGGAGCTGACCGAGAGTTGGCGCTGCGCTCAGCAGCGTCGCCAATGGGCCGCTTGTCATGCCACCGTGATGACGGCTGGTTCGCAGCAGCGCGAGACCGGCCAGCGAGGTCCAACCGATCGCGCGACGCAATGCTGTCGCCCAGCTCATCGTCCAGGAGTCATTGTTGCGGATATGAGCGACTTCGTGGGCCAATATTCCGGCAATTTCGTCGCGCGTCATGCCGCGCAGCAGGCCCTCGGTCAACACGATGGCGCTGCGTTCCGGTCCACCAAGCGCATAGGCATTCATGTCGCGCGGTGCCGGCAGGCAATAGAGATCCGGTAGTCGGACGAGGCCCGCTCGGCTGCAAACCCTTGTCAAGATGGCGAACAAGTCCGGCACCTCGACGTGGGACAGCAGGCGGGCGCCGAACCAGCGATACATGTTCTCGCGCGAGATGACCGTTTCGTCCGGACGGGGCGTGCTTCCCATGAGCGCCCGCTGCATTCCTTCGGCTCCGCCGACGATCCAGCCGCAAACGGCGAGGAGCAACGTCATTGAAAGGATAGCCAACTGAGATGATTGATGGTTCGCAGCCTGATGGGCGTGTCGCCGATGCCGCAACCGCCACTGGTCTTTCGGGCTCAGCTCGACACGGCATCGCAGGAAGACGCCTGGCTCTCCCGACGGCCAATGCATTTCCACGGTGACGGTAGGGCCGCACTGCAAAACGCGCAACATCTCTCGCGGTGCATGTCGCACCAAAGCGTACGAAATGCCCGGCGTGAGGCCGGCAACGACATCATGGCCGTGCCGATCACCACGCGACGCTATCGGGCATACGCCAGTGTTAGTCACCGCTGTCCCCCTTGTACACGCTCAAAGCGAAAGGATAAGGAGTTCCCAGTGCGTTGTCATGCCAGTTTCATGCCGAAGTCCCGGAATCCACAATGTCCGATCCGCTACGGTGAAAGCGCCATAGGTGAAATCTCAGGAACCGGGTTCCTGTTCAAGGTAAACGATGGTTTGGTCACATAATGCGCTTCGGACGCTACTGCGGCGGCGGGTCGCCGCTGGTGCCGGCAAGAACGGTCACGAGCACGGGCCCTCCCTCTGTCCAGCGATTTGAGAGCGCGCGCAATGGAAAGCTCGGCAACGAACAAAAGGATGCCAGACAGGAAGATGAGGACGGGTCGCGGGAAACCTGTTCCGCCAACACAGCGACGAGCCAATGCTCAACAATATGCCGGCAGCGAGAGGTGCGACTTCACGGCGAGCCAGTTCGATCGTCCGATCGCTTAGATGGATCTACCTGCAAGTCAGACCGACGCAGAGCTGGGAGCGACGAGCGACCAACTGGCGGAATTAAGAACGGCCTTTCGGGAGCATTGTATCAGGCCAGACTAGCGGCCGCCGAGATTGGTCTAACGCCGTCAGCGAACGACCCCGGCCGCGTCATCCGTGCTCGGAATGAGCCAATCGAGTCCGAGTAGGCCAGCTTCGAGCACGACGAAGGCGGCAATGCCGCCGAGCCAGCCGAAAAAGACGATTGAGAAGGTGGCCAGCAAGCTCGCGCAAAAGACGTCAGAGAGCACCTTGCAGATGCGCAGGTCTCGGTCTTGGCCGGTTGGGAAGTACGGCATCGGGCTGCTCCAGGCGCCAATCCTGAGCCTTGAACGAACTCCGTTCAGAAGCAGATGTTCCTTTAGATCAATTCTTCGGCTGGCCGAAATCGAGTGGCGGCGGCAGCTCGACGTCCGGAATCTCGATCTTGATCTTGTCCAGGTCCACTTTCACCGGCGCATCCAGCAGTGCCGTCACCGTGATCGGGAAGGCGATGACGACCGCGACCATGATCGCCTGCAGTCCGATCCAGGGCATTGCGCCCCAGTAGATGTCCGAGCTCTTGACCTCCTTCGGCGCCACGCCGCGCAGGTAGAACAAGGCGAAGCCGAAGGGGGGATGCAGGAAAGAGGTCTGCATGTTGACGCAAAGCATGACACCGAACCAGATCAAGGCGGCGTCTGCACCGACCACGGGGGTAAGCAGCTTCTGCGCGATCGGCGCGATCATCGGGATGATGATGAAGGCGATCTCGAAGAAATCGAGGAAGAAGGCGATGAAGAAGATGAACAGGTTGATGAAGATCAGGAAGCCCCAGACGCCGCCGGGCAGGGACGTCAGCATGTGCTCCAGCCAGACACCACCGTTGCAGCCGAGAAAGACGATCGAGAAGCATGTCGATCCGATCAGGATGAAGGTCACCATGCAGGTGATGCGCATGGTGGTCTCATAGCCCTGCTTGACCAGGGTGCGCAGGTCGGGGATCCTGATCGCCTCGATGCAGACCCAGGCCACCGCGAGATAGGCGACTGCAAAGGCGATCTTGAACGGCAGGTTCGGCGCGAAATAGATGCCGATGATGGTGCCGATGCCGGCAGCGGCGACGCCGAGGAGCAAGACCTTGTGGCCGGCCGAGCTGAAATCCTTGTGATGGATGACGGCGAGGACGATCGCGCCGACGGCGCCCATCGCGCCCGCTTCGGTCGGCGTGGCGAGGCCCAGCATCATCGTGCCGAGCACCACGAAGATCAGCACGGCGGACGGAATGATGCCCAGAAGGCATTTGCGCCAGAGCGCCCAGCCCTTGAGCGTCCTCGCTTCCCTGGGCACCGCCGGGACATGGCCCGGCTTGACGATGCTCAGAACGAAGGTGTAGCCCGCGAACAACGCGATCTGGAGGATCGATGGCCCCCAGGCGCCCAGATACATGTCGCCCACCGACTTGCCGAGCTGGTCCGCGAGCACGATCAGCACCAGCGAAGGAGGCACCAGCTGGGTTATGGTGCCGGAGGCTGCGAGCACGCCGGTGATGTAGCGCATGTTGTAGCCGTAGCGGATCATGACCGGCATCGAGATCAGCGCCATCGCGATCACCTGCGCGGCCACGGTGCCTGTGATCGCACCGAGGATGAAGCCGACGATGATCACGGAATAGCCGAGACCGCCGCGAACGGGGCCGAACAGCTGCCCCATCGAATCCAGCATGTCCTCCGCGAGGCCGCATCGTTCGAGGATCGCGCCCATGAACGTGAAGAATGGGATCGCCAGTAGCAGCTCGTTGGCCAGGACGCTGCCGTAGATGCGCTCCGGGATCGCCTGGAGGAAGCTGAACCCGAAAAACCCCAAATGAATCGCGAGAAATCCGAATGAAAGCCCGAGGGCGGCCAGCGTGAAGGCGACCGGAAAGCCGATCAGCATCGCCAGGACAAGTCCGCCGAACATCAGCGGCGGCATCATCTCGATCGTGATCATTGGGTCGGCCGCTCGTATTTCGCATCGATGGTGACTTCACCGCGCAAGGCGGCGGCGCGCTTGATGACCTCCGAGATACCTTGCAAAGCCACCATGAAGAATCCGGCCGGCAGGACAAACTTGATCGGCCAGCGCAGCAGGCCGCCGGCATTGTTGGACATTTCGCCGATGACGAACGAATTGTAGAACATAGACCATGACAGGTAGCTGAGCAGCAGGCAGGCCGGGACCAGGAAGACCAATGTCCCGATCAGGTCCAGCCAGAGCTGGCCGCGTTCGGAGAGCATGAGATAAAGGATCTCGACGCGGACGTGCTCGTTGCGCTTGAAGGTGTAGGATGCGCCGAACATCACGACGACGGCGAACATGTACCACTGCGTTTCGAGCCAGCTGTTCGAGCTGTAGCTGAAGGCGTAGCGGATCATCGCATTGGCAGCGCTGACCAGGCAGGCTGCGAGCACCAGAATATTGCAGATGCTACCGATCTTTTCGTTCAGCCAGTCGATCGCCGTACTTATCGCCAACAATGGGCGCATTGCAGACTTTTCCCCGCTCGCTGAGTGCTGAGCCCAAGCGAGCAGGACAGCGGTGCGGCATCAGCAGCCTTCCACGTCTGCGCGGGGAGCCAGTTCACCCTCCTGATGCTTCCGCTCGTTATTCTCGTTGTTTTCGCGGGGACATGTGGATGTCCCGGCCGCGCGTGAAGCAAGGCAGCTTTACCGTCGGCAACTTCCTGGTCAACCGAAAAATGGACAATCCGCAGCAGCTGCCGTTAAAATTGGCGGCTCCGACGATGGCGATCGAGGAGATGTTCCGAGATCGACATGCGCGCAGTTCGTCGAGGTCCCTCTAACCCTCGACGTCGTACTGCTTGCTGAGGTGATCGCCCATCTGGACCAGCATCGCAACGCATTCGGGATAGCCGGGCCGGTCCGAGGTCGCCCGATCTGCGCTGGCGCGAAATTCCCAGGACTTGCCATCGCGGAGGACCGAAATCGTCATTCCGTCGGGACAGTCGGCATGAACCTTCAGCTCGGCCTTCGCCATGGCGATGAGCTCGCTTTCGGTCTTGATGGGTTTGCTCATGAAGCTCGTCCTTTTGTCGAAAATTCTCAGAACTCTTCTGATTAGCTTACGCGAACCTGACAAGAGGCGGGCTCGTCCAGGTCATTGCCCATCAAGCTTGTCGGGAAGGGCTCCTGGAGACTCGTGTTATTCAGCAGCGAGAAGAGCTACTCGTGTTCTCGAACGCTGGAGACTTTGCGCCCACTAATCTCGAGGAGAGCGCGCGGTAGGTATTTCTTCGGTGTTCCTTTTACGGAACGATCAGGCTATCGGAATCTGGCAATCGGGCTGAAGTCGCTTGCGGTGTGTTTAGACCCTCCGACTTCGCGGTACGGTATACCGGATTCAACCAGTCCCGACGGGAATGCATCTTTCACTGAACACGGCGGCGTTCGATCGTTGATCGAGGTGCCAGGGCGGCCGTTTCCCGTGGGACCTCTCAATGCGACTGGCAATTGAAATCGTTCAACTCCTGATACAATCGGCCGACACCTGGCTTTTTGAAGAGACTTTCTCAGGTCTGAGCGATCGGGAATGGATGGCGTTGCGCTTTCTCGCCCGCGCAAACAGGTTCTCGCGGACGCCGACTGCTCTTGCGAGCTTTCTTGGCACGACCCGCAGTGTCGCATCGCAGATTGCCGCCGTGCTGCAGAGCAAGGGATTGATGGTCCGCAAACCGTCAGCTGAGGACAAGCGCTCGATTGCGCTGTGCATCACGGGCGAAGGGGAGAGGTTTCTGGAGCGTGACCCAATCAACGCCCTGCGGGATCAACTCGTGTCCCTCGATCTCCCCGATCAATCGCGCTTGCGCGATACGCTCCGCCGCGTCCTGGACGGGCTCGATGCTGTCAAGCGCCGTCACCGGGCCGACGTTTGCAGCCGATGCGTGTTCCTGATCGAGAACGGAGTGGGGAAGGACCGTAGCTTCAAGTGCCGGCTCTTTCGGAAACCCATCAGGGAAAGGGAGACGACCTTGCTGTGCACCTATTTCGAGGGGCGGAGCTAGAAAGCTCAGGTGCTCACGGTGCCTGTCGAGCAGGACGGATGGCCCGGTTCGATTGTCCTACACGAACCTGACAGGCGACCAGCCTGGTCGGGCACTTTTCGCTGGCCGAGGCGGCCGGAATGGTGGAAGAGAGCGAAGATGCCGCGGGCCCGTGCGGTGACCATGGGTATTCGTCGGGACTAGGATGCGCCTTCTGATCGTTGAGGACAATGCAGAACTGTCGCGGCTCGTTGCCGCTGGGCTGTCGACGGCCGGCTATGAGAGCGACATCGTCGGCAGCGCGGCCGAGGCGCGGGAGGCAGTGAGCAGCGTCAGCTACGCCGCGATGATCCTCGACCTCGGTCTGCCCGACGGTGACGGCCTGTCGGTGCTGCGCGAGCTGCGCCTCAAGATGGAGCCGCTGCCGGTGCTGGTGCTGACCGCGCGCGGCGGCTTGCAGGACCGCGTCACCGGCCTGCGCAGCGGCGCCGACGACTATCTCGTAAAACCGTTTGCGATGGAGGAGCTGGTGGCGCGGCTGGAGGCCATCCTGCGCCGCCCCGGCCAGTTGCTCGGCCGCTCGCTCACTCTCGCCAACCTCGTCTACGACACCGAGAGCCGCCAGATCTTCGTCGACGACCAGCCGCGCATCATCTCCGCGCGCGAGACCTCGGTGCTCGAGATCCTGCTGCGCCGGCAGGGGCGGGTGGTGCCGAAGAAGAACGTCGAGGACCACATCTTCGGCCTCGAAGGCGACGTCGCCTCCAACGCGGTCGAGGTCTACGTCTCGCGGCTGCGCAAGCAGCTGGCCGAGCACGGCGCCAAGGTCGTGATCCATACCATCCGTGGCGTCGGCTATCTCATGACAGAGGAGAAATAGCGTGGCCGCCACGGGCCGTGCCGGATCGCTGACGTTCAAGTCGCTGATCTCGCGCATCGTGTTCCTGCACATCGTCGCGGTGGCGGTGGTTGCCATCTTCCTGCCGCTGGTGTTGTTCTGGCTGCTCAACTCCGAGATTGACCAGCTGCATCGCGATGCCATGCGCGCGCAGGCCGAGGTGCTTGCGGAGCGCATCGGCGCGCAGCCGGACGGCACGTTGACCTTCAACCTGCCCGACAGCCTCAAGGGACTCTATTCGGACGCCTACGGACGCTATCAGTTCGATATTCGCGATGCTGACGGGCAGTTGCTGTTCTCCTCCCACCGACGCTCCGCCGCGACGGCGCCCTCCCGCTTCTCCGGCACCATCTCCGGCGCCAGCGTCACGCGAGACGTTGCCGGCAAAACGGTGCGCATCCAGGTCGCCGAGGACCTCGCGCACCGGGACGTCATCATCGATGATATCGTTTCGAACTTTTTCCGGCGGGTCGGGTGGATCACCATCCCGATCCTCCTGGTCCTGCTTGCCATCGACATCATCATCTTCCGCCGCGCGATTGCGCCGTTGTGGAAGGCCTCTCAGGAAGCCAGCAACATCGGCCCGGCCCGCACCGACATTCGCCTGCCGACCGAGCAGATTCCCCGCGAGATCGTACCGCTCGTCACCGCCGTGAACCAGGCGCTGGACCGCCTCGAGGCCGGCTTTCGCGTGCAGCGGCAGTTCACGGCGGATGCCGCGCATCAATTGCGCACGCCGCTCGCAATCCTGCGTACGCGGATCGAGACGCTTGGTGACGGCGCCGAACGGCAGGCGCTGCATGCCGACATCGAGGCCATGAGCCGGATCGTCGCCCAGCTGCTGGAGATTGCCGAGCTCGACGCCCTTGTGCTCGATCCCGGGGAGACCGCGGATTTGCGCGCCGTCTGTGCCGAGGTGGTCGGCTCGATCGCCCCGTTCGCGATCGCGCAACGCAAGGACATCGCGCTGAAGGGCACTGATGCGCCGGTGCTGATCCACGGCAATTCGGAGATGCTGCAGCGCGCGGTCTTCAATCTCGCCGAAAACGCCATCAAGTTCACGGCGGAGGGCACCACCGTCGACGTCGAGGTGGGCGAGGACGGCTCGGTGCGCGTGCGCGATTCCGGACCCGGCATCGCGGAGGCCGAGCGCGAGCTGATCTTCCAGCGCTTCTGGCGCGCCGATCGCCGGCGCAGCGACGGCGCGGGATTGGGCCTCTCGATCGTGCGCGCCGTGGCGGATGATCACGCCGCCACGGTCGCGGTGCAGAACCTCCCCGGCGGCGGTGCGGAGTTCACACTGCGGTTTCGGCTGGCGGATGCGCCAAAGCCTGTTGAGAAGAACTGGCGCGGCAGTGACGCTGCACCCTCTCCCCTTGTGGGAGAGGGTGGCGCACCGCGTTAGCGGCGAGACGGGTGAGGGGTTCTCTCCGCGATTCTCACTCTCGATTGAATGCGCGGAGAGAGACCCCTCATCCGGCGCGAACTGCGTTCGCGCCACCTTCTCCCACAAGGGGAGAAGGAAGAAGCCGCTATTTCAGCTTGCCCGTGGACAGATCCATGATCATGCGCGTCGCCAGATACAGCCGCGGCACGATGCTGTCGACCTGCACATATTCGGCATCGTTGGAGTGTGCGCCGAAGCCGGACAGGCCCATGCCTTCCACCACGGCTCCTTTGGACTGCAGCGCGGCAAAAGCCGCGTCGGTGCCGCCGCCGGTCGCCTTCTCGTCGACCTTGAGGGTCAGTCCGATCTCCCCATAGATCATCTTGCCATAGGCCGCCACGCGGCGCGAGGCCTCGCTGGCTTCCAGTGGCGGGCGGCGCACCTCGAACTTCAGGTCGACCCTGGAATCGGGCAGCAGGCGATTCTTGATCTTGTCCTGCAGCGCCTTCTGCAGCTCGTCGAAGTCGGACACCTTGAGCGCGCGTGCGTCGGCCTGGGCCGTGGCCTCGGCAGGAATAACATTGCGGTTGGTGCCTGATTTGGACACCGTCCAGTTCAGCTTCAGGCCCTGCTCGGGCTTGGACAAGTCCTTCATCTGCAGCACCTGGTGCGAGAGCTCGTACAGCGCATTCACGCCACCCTCGGGCCGTGCGCCGGCATGTGACGACTTGCCCTGCACGCTGAGATAGGCCGAGCCGATGCCGCTGGTGGCGAGGCGCAGCGTGCCGTCGGTGCCGCCGCCCTCGAACGAGAACACCACGTCCTGATCCGATGCGAGCTTGGTGATGGTGCTGCGCCAGCCGGGCGAGGAGATCTCCTCGTCGCCGTTCGTGAGCACCGTGAGAGTGCCGTAATCCCTGAAGTTCAGCTTCTGCAGCAATGCCACGGTATGGAGAATGAGCGCGACGCCCTGCTTGTCGTCGGCGATACCGAGGCCGTAAGCCTTGTCGCCGTCGATGCGGAACGGCTGGTCCTTCAGCATGCCCTTCAGGTACACCGTGTCCATATGGGCAATCAGCATGATCTTCCTCGTCCCCGTGCCCTTGAACACGGCGTGGACGGCCGGTCCGATCTTCTCAGGGGTGTCGTCGAGGCGATAAATGTCGGTGGGTTGCAGGATCTCCACCGTGCCGCCGAGCTGCTTGAGCTGACCGGCAACGCGCTCGGCGATCTGGTTCAGGCCTTCGATGTCCTTGCTGCCGGATTCGATGTTGACGAGATCGCGCAACGTGTCGAGCAGCGGCTGCTGCTCCTTTTGCGCCAGCATATGGACGTCGGCGACCGGCCCGGCGTGCACCAGCGTTGCGGCACAAGCCAGCCAGAGTGAGGCGATCAACGGGCCAAGGAACGTGGAAGCGGGGTGCGATCGGGGCATGAGCGGACATCCATGCGGGTGGGGGGACGGCCGGTATGCCTCCGATTCCGGTGCTTGTCACGCGCCGACGCGCGTCATGCGCCGCTTCAGCGGAGCATGACGGCGAGCCTCGTTCCCGCTACTTCTGCGGCGGGCCGAGATCCAGCGGCGGCAGCTCGATCTGCGGCACCTCGATCTTGATCGTGCTGGGATCGATGTTCGTCTGCACACCCTTGTAGTGCATCACCATCGACGGGAACGCGATCACGAGGCCGACCATGATGACCTGGATGACGACGAAGGGCACCGCGCCCCAATAGATCTGGCCCGTGGTGACGGGGTCCATCCGCTTGCCGGTGACGCGATCGGTGTATCGCTCCTTCGGCGCGACGGACCTGAGATAGAACAGGGCGAAGCCGAACGGAGGATGCATGAACGAGGTCTGCATGTTGACGCCGAGAATGACGCCGAACCAGATCAGGTCGATGCCGAGGTGCTCGGCCGCCGGTCCGAGCAGCGGGATCACGATGAAGGCCAGCTCGAAGAAATCGAGGAAGAAGGCCAGCACGAAGACAAAGGCGTTGACGAAGATCAGGAAGCCGATCTGGCCGCCGGGCAGCGACGTGAGCAGGTGCTCGACCCAGACGTGCCCGTTGACGCCGTAGAAGGTCAGCGAGAACACGCGGGCGCCGACCAGGATGAACACGACGAAGGCCGAGAGCTTGGCGGTCGATTCGGTGGCCTGCCGGATCAGGTCCCAGCTCAGCCGCCGCTTGGCGGCGCCGAGGATGAGGGCGCCGGCGGCACCCATGGCGCCGCCTTCGGTCGGCGTCGCAATGCCGATGAAGATCGTGCCCAGCACCAGGAAGATCAGGAACAGCGGCGGCACCATGACGAAGGTGGTCTGCTGCGCCATCTTGGACAGGAATCGGAAGCCGGTGAGCTTGTCGATGACCCAGTTCAGCACGGCGACGACGAACGCGAAGATGATGCCGTAGAACATGCTGAGCACGACGTAATCGGCGCCATGTACGCTCGAATTGCGCATCATGAACCATCCGAACACGCAGCTTGCGAGGAACAGCATGCCGAGCGAAACGAGGCCGCGGCCGCCATCCTCCTCGCGGAAGCCGATTGCCTCCTTCGGCAGGCCCGGCGTGGCTTTCGGGAAAACAATGCTCACAAGGAAGGCGTAACCGGCATAGAGGCCCGCGAGCACGAGGCCCGGGACGAAGGCGCCCTCGTACATGTCGCCGACGGACTTGCCGAGCTGGTCGGCCATCACGATCAGGACGAGCGAAGGCGGAATGATCTGCGCGAGCGTGCCGGACGCGGCGATGACACCGGCGGCCACGCGGCGGTCATAGCCATAGCGCAGCATGATCGGCAGCGAGATCAAGCCCATCGAGATCACGGACGCCGCGACCACGCCCGTCGTCGCCGCGAGCAGCGCGCCGACGAAAATCACGGCATAGGCAAGGCCGCCGCGGATGGTGCCGAACAATTGGCCGATCGTGTCGAGCAGGTCCTCGGCCATGCCCGACCGCTCCAGCACCAGCCCCATGAAGGTGAAGAAGGGGATGGCGAGCAGCGTGTCGTTGTTCATCACGCCGTAGACCCGCTCCGGCAAGGCCTGGAGGAAGTCGGGGTGGAACTGGCCGAGCTCGACGCCGATGATGGCGTAGAACAGGCCGACGGCGCCGAGCGAGAATGCCGCGGGATAGCCAAGCAGCAGCATGACGACCAGCGACGCGAACATGATGGGCGCCATATTGGCGATGAGGAATGCGGTCATGATTACCCCCTAAACCGTCGCCAACGGCTACTTCTTCTCGATCGCTTCGACGAGGTGCTCGACCTCAGCCTCCAGCGCCGATACTTGCGATTCATGGGGATCGGGAATCAATCCGCGCATCACCGCAATTCGCTTGATCAGCTCGGAAATGCCCTGGACGAGCAGGAAGGCGAAGCCGATCATGATCAGGGCCTTGGCAGGCCATTGCGGCAGGCCGCCGGCATTGCCGGATTGCTCGTTGATCTGGAACGAGCGAAGGAAGAACGGCACGCCCGTGATGATCATGACGATGCACAGCGGGATCAGGAAGAACAGGTGACCGACCACGTCGATGACGTTGCGCGCCGTCTTCGGCAGCGTGTTGTTCACGATGTCGATGCGGATGTGCTCGTTGTCGAGAAGCGTCCAGGGCGAGCAGAGCAGGAAGACGATGCTGAACAGCACCCATTGCAGCTCCAGCCACGAATTGGACGACGTGTCGAACGTCTTGCGAACGATCGCATTGACCGCCGAGATGACGACGGCGACGACGATCAGCCACGCCAGGCGCTTGCCCGTCCAGCGCGTGAACGCGTCAATCCTGCTGCTCAACTTTAGGAGCGCTTGCAACGATAGGTCCTCCCCGATTGTGCCCCGGCCGTCTTGACTGCGCCGAGCGGGCGCGTGGCTTATCTCGCCGCGCAGGCATGAGGCAGGCGCACCAAACCAGCGGGCGTGCCGCCAGTCAATCGGAAGTTTGTTGATAGTTAAGGGGAATAGGAGCCGCAGCCTAACGGCGTCAGCCGCCCGTCACGCTCATGTGCCTGGAGACGCTGGGGCGGTCGTGGCGGCGGTCGATGATGAAATCGTGGCCCTTGGGCTTCAGCCCGATGGCGCGGTCGATCGCATCCGCAAGCAACAGGTCGTCGCTGGATGCACGCAGAGGTTTCCGCAAGTCCGAGGCATCCTCGTGGCCGAGGCAGGTGTGCAGCGTTCCCGTGCAGGTGATGCGCACCCGGTTGCAGGATTCGCAGAAATTATGCGTCATCGGCGTGATGAAGCCGAGCTTGCCGCCGGTCTCGGCGACGCTGACATAGCGGGCCGGACCGCCGGTGGTCTCGGCCAGATCCGTCAGCGTGAATTGCTGGGCGAGGCGGGCGCGCACCAGCGACAGCGGCAGATATTGGTCAATGCGGCCCGATCCGATCTCGCCCATCGGCATCACCTCGATCAGCGTCAGGCCCATGCCCTTGCCGTGGGCCCAGCGCATCAGCGAAGGCAGCTCGTCCTCGTTGAGGTTCTTCAGCGCGACGGCGTTGATCTTGACGGCAAGCCCTGCGGCGCGCGCGGCCTCGATGCCTTCCAGCACCTTGTCGATTTCGCCCCAGCGGGTGATCTCGCGAAACTTCCGGGAATCGAGGGTGTCGAGCGAGACGTTGATGCGGCGGACGCCGCAATCGGCGAGCTCCCGCGCGTGCTTCGCCAGCTGGGTGCCGTTGGTGGTCAGCGTCAGCTCGCTCAACGCGCCGCTCGACAGATGCCGCGACAACGAGCGCACCAGCGACATCACGTTGCGGCGGACCAAGGGCTCGCCGCCGGTGAGACGCAGCTTCTTCACGCCCTTGGCGATGAAGGCCGTGCAAAGCCGATCGAGTTCCTCCAGCGTCAGGAGATCGGCCTTGGGCAGGAACGTCATGTCTTCCGACATGCAGTAGAAGCAGCGCAGGTCGCAGCGGTCGGTGACCGAGACGCGCAAGTAGGTGATGGTCCGCCCGAACGGATCGGTCATCGCGCTCGACAGCGCGGCGCGGGGGCTCGCGGGAAGTCCGTTCATAGCAAATGCCTTGTCACTTACGTCGACGGGCGCACCTTTGCTTCAAAGGTGCGGTCGAAGCAATCTAAGCATCGGACGCGGCTAGGACAATCGGTTGGTATACGCAACTCAGCGCTTGCCTGCGTTCGGATCGGGGAAGGGCGAGCTCTGTGCGGGTGCAGCATTGGCCGGCGCCGCGGCAGGCTTCGGCTTCTTGGGCCGGTGCGGCTTGCGGACCGGCTTCGGCGGCACGGCCGGCTGGAGTTCCGCAAACACCGGATTCGGATCGGTGGTGATCGAGGCGGGCGTGGTGAAATCCCCGGGATTCTTGATCAGGTTCACCGGCAGGCTTGTGGGCTGGTACTTGGGCAGCGCGAAAGCGACGGTGAAGGGAGCGTCGGGAGCGGGAACCGAGACTGAGCAGGGGGTCTTGCAGCCCGGGCCAAGCGATGTGGTGGCGTCAGCACCGGGGGGATTGGATTCGAGCCGGACCTGGACGGGCGGCGGCGTCGAGTTGAACATGTCCCAGGACATCGAGGAGCAGCCACCCAGGCTCGCTCCTGCTAAGGCAATCGCGATGACACGACGCATGAACCATCCACTTCGACTGCGGCGAACCGCCACATCCCCCGGACCTTAGAAGTGTCGCTTGGGGCAAGCAATTGGCGTGCGGCGCATAGATAATAGATGGTTAACGCAAGGATCCTCTGAATAGCCTAGATATTTCAGTGGCTTGCGGTGGGGTTAAGCCGGCATCAGGCTGATTGCGGCCGCCGGCAGGTCGCGCATGTGATGGATCAGCCGGTCGGGCTTCAGCTCGGCGATCGGCACGTCGGTGTAGCCGAAGCTGACCCCGATCACGGGCACGCCGGCCCGCCGGGCGACGCCGACATCGGTTCCGGCATCGCCGACCATGATGCTGGCCTTCACGTCCCCTCCGGCCCGAGCCACGGTCTCGCGAAAAATGGTCGGATCGGGCTTCTGGACGCCAAACGTGTCGGCGCCGCAGATCGCCGCGAAGCGGCGGCTGAGGTCGAGCTGGTCCAGCAAGCGCTTGGACAGCCATTCCAACTTGTTGGTGCAGACCGCGAGGCGATGGCCTTGCGCCGAAAACTGGTCGAGCGCGGCCTCGAGCCCCTCGAAGGGGCGGGATTCCACCGCGATATGGTCGGCGTAATAAGCGATAAAATCCGCGGTCATCCGGTCCATGTCCGCGGGCGTGACGGTGCGGCCCTCCGCTTCCAGCCCTCGCTCGATCAGCTTGCGGGCGCCGGCGCCGATCATGTTGCGGGCCGAGGCCATCGGCACCGGCGGCAGGCCTTCGCGGTCGAGCACGTAGTTGAGGGCGGTGATCAGGTCGGGCGCCGTATCCACCAGCGTGCCGTCGAGATCGAAGACGATGGTGTGAGGGGAAGTCGTCTTGAAGGAGGTCATGATCCAAGCGCTACCGGCCCGGTCATATCCGCGCAAGGGGCGGGCCCATAAGATCACCTTATAGGCCTGTTCCCAGACCCTGTTCTCCGGGGGAAAACGAGGCTACATAGGCCGCCGAAAGCGGCCGGAATCGGCCGCATGTTCGAGACTTCACAAGGCAGGCGCACACGTGAACATGGACCAGTTGAAGCGGCAGGCTGCGGCGCGTGCGCTGGAGGAGGTGCGCGACGGCATGCAGCTCGGGCTCGGGACCGGCTCGACCGCCAAGCATTTCGTCGAGCTGCTCGGCGAGCGCGTCGCCGCCGGGCTGAAGGTGATCGGCGTGCCGACCTCCGAGGCGACGCGCGCCGATGCGGAACGTTGCGGCGTGAAGCTGACGACGCTGGATGAGGTCGACCATCTCGACCTCACAATCGACGGCGCCGACGAGATCGATCCCGAGCTCAATCTGATCAAGGGCGGCGGCGGCGCGCTCTTGCGCGAGAAAATCGTGGCGGCGGCCTCGGATCGCATGATCGTGATTGCCGACGACAGCAAATGGGTGCCGACGCTCGGCAAGTTTCCGCTGCCGGTCGAGGTCATTCCGTTCGGGCTCGGTGCGACGCGCCGCGCGATCGAAAAGGCATTTGCCGAATGCGGCGTTTCCGGGCAAATGGCGCTCCGCAAGGCCAAAGGCGGGGACAAGGACGGCCACGTTTTTGTCACCGATGGCGGCCACTGGATCGTCGATGCCCAGCTCGGACGTATTACGGATCCTCCCGGTCTCGCCAAGGCGTTGAGCGCGATTCCCGGCGTGGTCGAGCACGGGCTGTTCATCGGCTTGGCCAGCTCGGCCGTTCTGGCGGGCGGCGGCGGAATCCGCGTGATTGAACGGCGCAAGCCGAAAGGAGACCAGGAATGAAGAACGTGTTGAAATTCTTGCCGGCCGCGACGCTCGCTGCGGGATTGGCCCTTTCGGCCGCCCCGGCCATGGCGCAGCAGGCGGGCCAGAAGGCTCCCGCGGCGCCGGCCCAGCCAAAGGCCTCGCCCGCGGCGATTGCGGCGGCCAAGGAGATCTTGCAGATCAAGAACGCCGCCGCGATGTATGCGGGCGCCGTGCCCGGCATGGTCGAGAAGACCAAGGGCGCGCTGATCCAGCAGAACCTGAATTACCAGAAGGACCTCAACGAGGTCGCCCCGATCGTGGCCCAGCAGCTCAACGGCCGCCAGAACGAGATCGGCGAAGGCATGGCGCAGATCTATGCCAGCGAGTTCACCGAGCAGGAGCTGAAGGACCTCGTCACTTTCTACAAGTCGCCCCTGGGCAAGAAGCTGATCGATGCCGAGCCGCGCGCGATCGGGCAGAGCATGGCGTTCATGAACACCTGGGCCCAGAGCTTCTCGGAAACGGTGATGGGCGCCTTCCGTGCCGAGATGCGCAAGCGTGGCAAGGAGATCTGAGCGCAACTATTTGAAAGGCAGTTCTTGAAAGGGGTCGGAGTGGACAATGGCTGAATTCGACGTCGACCTCTTCGTCATTGGTGGCGGCTCGGGCGGCGTCCGTGCCGCCCGCATCGCGGCCGGTTACGGCGCCCGCGTCATGATCGCGGAAGAGTACCGCATGGGCGGCACCTGCGTGATCCGCGGCTGCGTGCCGAAGAAGCTGTTCGTGATCGGCTCGCATGTCCGTCAGGAGCTCGAGGACGCGGCCGGCTTCGGCTGGACCGTTCCGCCCGCGAGCTTCGACTGGCCGACGCTGATCGCCAACAAGGACAAGGAGATCGCGCGACTGGAGGCGGCCTATACCGCCAACGTCGAGAAATCAGGCGCGCAGATCGTCAAGAGCCGCGCGGTGATCGAGGACAAGCACACCGTCCGCCTGCTCGAGAACGACAAGAAGGTCACGGCGAAGTACATCCTGATCGCGACCGGCGGCGCGCCCAACCATGGCGCGGCGATCCCCGGCATCGAGCACGTGATCTCCTCGAACGAGGCGTTCCATCTGAAGAAGCTGCCGAAGCGGATCGTGATCCAGGGCGGCGGCTATATCGCGCTGGAATTCGCCGGCATCTTCGCCGGCTTCGGCTCCGACGTCACGGTGATCTATCGCGGCGACAACATTCTGCGCGGCTTCGACGAGGATGTCCGGACCCATGTCCGCGCCGAGATGGAGAAGCAGGGCATCACCATCCTCACCGGCTGCACCGTGGCCAAGGTCGACCGTCACGGCGAGGACTTCACCACGCACCTGTCGAACGGCTCGAGCCTGGCCTCCGATCAGGTGATGTTCGCGATCGGCCGCCATCCGAACCTCGCCAATCTCGGCCTGGAGAATGCCGGCGTCGCCATCAATCCCGCGAATGGCGGCATCGCCGTCGACCATTTCTCCAAGAGCTCGGTGGACAGCATCTATGCCATCGGCGACGTCACCCACCGCTTCAACCTGACGCCGGTGGCGATCCGCGAGGGCCATGCCTTCGCCGACACGGTGTTCGGCAAGCGCGAGGTGCAGGTCGATCACGCCAACATTCCGACGGCGGTGTTCTCACAGCCGGAGGTCGGCACGGTCGGCCTGACGGAAACCGAGGCGCGCGCGCAATTCAGCCACGTCGACATCTACAAGACGACGTTCCGGCCCATCAAGGCGACGATGTCCGGCCGCGACACCCGCGTGCTGATGAAGCTCGTGGTCGACGGCGCGACCGACCGCGTGCTCGGCTGCCATATCGTCGGCGATGCCGCCGCCGAGATCACGCAAGCCGTCGCGATCGCGGTGAAGATGAAGGCGACCAAGGCGGATTTCGACGCGACCATCGCGCTGCATCCGACCGCGGCCGAAGAGCTCGTCACCATGCGCACCCCGACCGCACGCCATGTGCGGCAGGCGGCGGAGTAGGGCTGTCGTCCGCTGGACGAGCTCGGCCTGCATGGTCCGAGACGCCCGCTGCGGCGGGCTTCTCACCATGAGGGTCCAAGATTTCGCCGCAGGTCGCGACCTCATCCTGAGGGCCGCCCTAGGCGGCGTCTCGAAGGATGGCCGCAAACGAGACGCGCGCCTACCCGTACAAATACCCGACCGGCTTGCCTTCGGTGCGCAAAGGACGCACGTCCTTTTGCGTGATGATCTGGCCGGCGAGGCCGTCGATCTCGTCGCGCTGCGTCGCCGTCCAGCTGCGCAGCTCGTTCATGCCCTTGAGCAGGCCGAGGCGGAGCACCTGGGTGTTTTCGCCGACGCCGATGAGGCTGATGGAACCCTTGCCGGCCGTCACCACGTCGCCGGCAGAGAGCTCGAAGCTCTCGCCGGACTTTTTCTGGAATTCGGCCGTGCCGCGAATGACGCGATAGATCGCGACCTCGCCCTTCGCAAAACAGGTCGCGTCCGCTGCGGCAGACGTGCTCTTCGGCAAGAGTGCGTGGCCACACGGGTCGGTCGCGATGATGTGGCCCGTGACGAGATGCCCGCTCGGAATCTCGATGCCGATATCGCGCACGTAGACCGGCATCGCCGATCTGACAGAACCATCGGTGAGCGGCTTAAACAGCGCGTCGAGCGCCAGGGGATCCTGAAGCCAGAAGCCGGCATCGGCCGGGCGGTCATGCAGCGGATGGCTCCAGGCCACGCGCGGCGTTTCGTCCTCATTGATCTGATCCGGACCGACAATGGTCGGATTCGGAAAGGTGGTGGGATCGGTGATGAAGGCTTCGAGGAATTTGCCGGAATAGCCCATCGAGATCGGATCGGGCACCACCGTCTGCGGCGTCTTCAAATTCTCTTCGGTCGACAGGCCCGACCAAGTGTAGAACAGCTGGCGATGCACGATCGCGCTTTGCAGCATCACCGCGCCCGGGCCGACATTGTACCAGCGGCCGTCATAGTCGAAGGTGAACGCGCCCGAGGTGACCAGCACGAGCTGAAAGCCGCCCGGCGGCAAATGCAGATGGAAATCGGTGGGGCCGGTGTCGGGCCGATAGATCGGCAGATTGGTCGCGACCTCGTGCAGGAGGAAGGTTTCGTTGTTGGCGTGGAAGCCTTCGTTGGCGCGGTTGTAGAGCGCCTGCGGCCGGTACGTCGCCTCGAATTTCGCATTCTTGTCGCGATCGATCGCCACGAAGTCCTGATCGTTGAGGCGCAGCCGCGCGCCGTTCGGATGGGTGAGACCGGTGAATTTGATATCTCCGGCAGCATGCACGTTCATGGCATTCTCCGATCTGAGGCCATTCATCCCGGAGCCGAGCGCACGTAACTTGCCGCTCCTCATCGTGGCGGGGCGGGGACTTGGCTTGATGCTGTCTTGCGAATTTCAGGCCAGTCGGAACGCAATGCGGCGCGCCGGCCCGCCGGCTGCACGTGGCGCGCAAATAATCGAGATTGCACCTGAGGTTAGACGATAGGTGCCGCTGACGAGACTTAGCTGTCCGCGCGAGCCGCAAGTCGGGTGGGGCGACTTGCCTTGTCTAATTTGTCGGCAGGTCCTGCAAAGGGCATGCAGCCGCGCCGGCCGGCCGCCGCGACGGGCAAACGCCGGCGGTTCAGCGTCTGGTGCGGTTCACTCGAATGATCGACGGAGCACCGGCGCGGGCTTGCCGGACGGGCTGTCAGCCCATTTTGCCATGTCCATCGCGCGCGCGTCGAAGCCCTCGCACCACAGGCAACTCGCCTCGGCGCGGTCTTTGGCCGGCAGCATCGGGACAAGCGCATGGCCGCAGCCGGTGCAGGATGTGATGCGATTCATGCGCTTCTCCACGATCGTCGAATTCAGGAATGGCAGTTTCGTCGCCGAAGCTTGCGCGGGCGCTATGACGACGCGGGAGCGCTGCGTCCAACGAGAGCGCTCGTTCCTGAGATCGCGGATGTAGCAATCCATCGTGACACGGCTGCGATGCCGCCGCGCAGCTGCTTAATCAAATATAGCAACACGGAACCAATGCGGCGGCTAGTCGCAGTGTCCTCGCCTTGATTCCGACAGGCCCGCGGTTATCTCTGAGGCGAACAAGAATCCGGGCCCCTCTGGCGAGGACGCCGACAACGTCGGCAAACCTCGTGATGTCGGATGACCTGTCCCGCGCGAATGCGATGGATCGGCCGATTGTCGGGCCCCTGTTCGTTCTCTCCGACCATTCGTCTCCATCGCAGCTCCGTGCGGCCATTGCGCAAGCTAAGGGAGCTACGATGTCCGACGCCAAAACCTCAAATCCGAGCGAGATCGAGATCACGGAACCGTCCAGCCTGAATGAGCAGGCCGCGGCCGCGCTGGTGATCGTCGGCGCGCTCGTTGCGATTGCCGACCGGCGCGTCTCGCCGGTCGAACGCGACGAGGTGATCCGTTTCATCAGGGACCGCAAGCTGGCGCCGCACATCGCCGACGAACGGCTCTGTGCGATGTTCGACGAACTCGCCGAGCGGCTCGAAGAGCCGGATTTTGCCAATGTCGTGATCGACACGCTGCGGCCGGTTTCGAACCTGCCGCTCTCGTCGCATCTGGTGGAGCTGTCGGAGCGCGTTGCTGCCGCAGACGAGGACGTGCATCCCCACGAAGTCCAGGCGATCAAATTGTTGCGCTTGCTGACGCTGGTGCTGCCGCGCGCCAAGCCGGTCGTGGCAAGTGCGGCGGGCCCCAAGCTGCAGGCCGCCGCCAAGGAGTAAGCATGAGCACGGTTTCGAACGAGCGCGCCGAGCAAATCGAGGGCACCACCGGCCAGATCGCCGGTGGAGACCCGCGCCTGGCCAAGCTCGTCGACCGCCTGCCGCCGCGCATGAGCAACACCCTGACTTATCTGCTCAAGCCGTCCAGCCGCTGGGTCAGGATTCCCTCGGGCGCGTTGCTGGTCGTCGGCGGTGTGCTCGCCTTCCTGCCGGTGCTCGGCGTCTGGATGCTGCCGCTCGGCCTCGCGCTGCTCGCCGAGGACGTGCCCGCGCTACGCTCCTCCCGTTCAAAGGTCTTCGACTGGATCGAGCGCCGCAAGCCGCATTGGATCGATCCGTCGGCATCGAAGAATGATCAAACATGACTGAATTCATCACCCCCGAAGCGCTGACCGCGCTGTTCCAAGTCATCCTGATCGACCTCGTGCTCGCCGGCGACAACGCTGTCGTCATTGGTCTTGCCGCGGCGGGCCTGCCGGCAGGGCAACGCCGCCGGGCCATCATCGTCGGCATCGCCGCGGCCACTGGCTTGCGCATCGTCTTTGCCGGCGTCGCGACCCAGCTCCTGCAGGTCATCGGCCTGCTGCTCGCCGGCGGCGTGCTGCTGCTCTGGGTGTGCTGGAAGATGTGGCGCGAATTGCGCGAGCAGTCAGCGCATTCGCGCCAGCTCGCCTTCAGCCATGGCGGCAGCGCGGACGCTGCCCCGGTGCAGGGAAAGACCTTCGGCCAGGCGGCGGTGCAGATCGTTGCCGCCGACGTCTCGATGTCGCTCGACAACGTACTCGCAGTCGCGGGTGCTGCGCGCGAGCATCCCTACATCCTCGCCTTCGGCCTGTTGCTGTCGGTTGCGATGATGGGCGTTGCCGCCGATCTGCTCGGCCGCGTGCTCCAGAAGCATCGCTGGGTCGCCTATGTCGGCTTAGCCATCATCATTTACGTCGCTTTCGAGATGATCTATCGGGGCTCGCTCGAGCTCGCACCCGTCATCGCGAGTCTCTAGAGGCGCATGCCTGTCTGCAATCCGGAGTGATCAATGACGTCTGAACTTAAAGCACCTTCGGCGCCGGCCGCGCCGCTGCCGCCGGTCGGCCTGTTTCCGAAGCTGATCTTCGGCTCGCGCTGGCTGCAATTGCCGCTCTATATCGGCCTCATCGTCGCGCAGGCCGTCTATGTGCTGTTGTTCCTGAAGGAGCTCTGGCACCTGGTCGTGCATTCGTTCGACGCCAGCGAGCAGCAGATCATGCTGGTCGTGCTCGGGCTGATCGACGTCGTGATGATCTCGAACCTGCTGGTGATGGTGATCGTCGGCGGCTACGAAACCTTCGTCTCCCGCCTGAACCTGAGCGGGCATCCGGACGAGCCGGAATGGCTCAGTCACGTCAATGCCAGCGTGCTCAAGATCAAGCTCGCGATGGCGATCATCGGCATCTCCTCGATCTCTCTGCTCAGGACCTTCATCGAGGCCGGCAATCTCGGCACGACGCGGAGCAATTTCACCGAGACCGGGGTGATGTGGCAGGTCCTGATCCACATGACCTTCATCATCTCGGCGATCGGCATCGCCTGGGTCGATCGCCTCAGCGAGAGCGGCCATGGCAACAAGGCCGAGCACGGCTGATCAGGCTCGAGCGGCCAATGCTCGGGCTATTGCGCTTGAGAGCTTTCCCTGCGGCCATCCTTCGAGACGCCCGCTTTAGGCGGGCTCCTCAGGATGAGGACGGAGGGTGTGGCTGTAGTTTTGCGGGCACTGACGCGGGATTAGCCTCATCCTGAGGAGGCGCGTCAGCGCCGTCTCGAAGGACGAGGCGTGCGCGCTGGTTGCAGCTACAATCGATATTCGGTTGCCCTGGGGCGCCCCTCGAGCCCGCCTGATCGTCCGGTCGGGCGGGACTCTTCCTTCGAGATCGATAAAATTGTCTGCAATCGGTTCAGCGCCGGCAAACGCTGCGGACAAGAAGCAGGGCGCCTTAAACCAGGCCTTTGGAACCGATCTGCATCCTGCCCGCAAAAGGGCAGGGCATCGGCATGACAATTCTCAGGGAGATCGTCGCAGCGGTCGCGGGAGTCTACGCGCTCCTGCTGGTCTGTGACGCATTGTTCGGCGTCGGCGAGGCGCGGTTCGACGACGCTTATTACCGCGCCAGCTTCTACGCACCGCGGCCGAAGGAGTTTCGGTTCGCGAGCGACACGCCGCCGGCGGTCCGCGTCAGCGACGCCTTCGCGCAGTTCGCGCCGGCCGAGGCCAAGCCGAACCGGCGCTACTCGTCGCTGACGACGATCATCCGCTGACGCAGCCTCATTCCCCCTGGATCCATTCCGCGACGCCGCGCCAGAGCGTGTCGCGGTGCTCGGGGCGGAAGAAGCCGAAATGACCTATTCCCTTGGCGCCGACGTCGGAGGGTTTGACCGTCAGCACCTCCGGCTTGATCGCAGTGAAGCCGCCCGTGAGCAGCTCGACCGCGGGGCGCGGCGCCCAGGGATCGTCGGAGAAGCACAGCGCGCGTAGCTCGCCTTTGAAATTCGCGAAATTCTCGAGCGCCGGCAGCTTTGAATCGAAGAGATAGCGGGGGCTCGAGACCCATTCGGTCCATTGCAGGAAGACGCCCTTGGGCAGGTCCTCGCCGACACCGGCCCAGCCCGGTGCGTAACCGAGTGCATGGACCAGCGGCACGCCGACAAAATTCATGAATGCGTAGACGCGGTATTTTTCCGGCGAGGTCATCAACCGCCACGTCGCGGCCTGCGAGGCCACCAAGGCGGCGCGCGAGATCTCGCTGTTGTTCGTGATCAGCCCGAGCGCCTGGCCGCCGAAGGAATGGCCGACATAGGCGAGCGGCAGGGCATGATAGCGCTCGCGCATCCAGCTGACCGCGGCGGTGACGTCGAGCGCCGCCCAGTCGGACATCGAGGCCTTGAAGCCGACCAGCGATTTCGGCTGGTTGTAGCCGACCATCGCCGGCAGGCGGGAATCGCCGATGCCGCGATAATCGTAGGTCAGCACCGCGCAGCCGCGATGGGCGAGGTAGGAGGCAAAGCCCCGATAGATCTTGCGGGGCACGGCCGTCGCCGAATTGATCAGGACGGCATGGCGCTTGGCGCCGCGCGGCAGGAACAGGGTGCCGGCCAGGGCATAGCCGTCGGTTGCCGGGAAGCTGATCTCGTCGATGAAAACGTCGTCCAGTGCCGCGTCCATGGCGGTCGGTGTCCCGTCGGATTTCTTGGCCTGCCCAAGCAAATGCGAATTCGGCTTTGGCCGCAAGGGTTTGCGCTGCGAAATGGATTTACAACTGGCGGGGCGTGGCCGGCCTGTGTATAAGGCGGCCCTCGCAACCCCTAGATCAGGTTGTGGTTTTTGCTTCACGGAGAGATTGCGATGTCCGAGCGGTGGACGCCCGAGTCCTGGCGCAGCAAGCCGGTGCTACAGGTGCCCGAATATCCCGACGCCAAGGCTTTGGCCGACGTCGAGGCGCAGCTTGCGACCTTTCCGCCGCTGGTGTTCGCAGGCGAGGCGCGCAATCTGAAGAAGGCCTTGGGCCGCGTTGCGGCCGGCGAGGCCTTCCTGCTCCAGGGCGGCGACTGCGCCGAGAGCTTCGCCGAGCATGGCGCCAACAACATCCGCGACTTCTTCCGCGTGCTGCTGCAGATGGCGGTGGTGCTGACCTATGCCGGCGCTGTCCCCGTGGTGAAGGTCGGCCGCATCGCCGGCCAATTCGCAAAGCCGCGGTCGTCGCCGACCGAGAAGGTGAACGGCGTCGAGCTGCCGAGCTATCGCGGCGATATCGTCAACGACATCGCCTTCACCAAGGAAGCACGCATTCCCGATCCGCAGCGCCAGCTGATGGCCTATCGCCAGTCCGCGGCGACGCTGAACCTGCTCCGCGCCTTCGCCACCGGCGGTTTCGCCAATCTCGGCAGCGTGCATCAATGGATGCTCGGTTTCCTCAAGGATAGCCCGCAGTCCCGCCGCTACAAGGAGCTGGCCGACCGCATCTCGGACGCGCTCAATTTCATGCGCGCCTGCGGCCTCGACCTCGAGAGCCATCCGGAGCTGCGTGCCACCGATTTCTACACCAGCCACGAGGCCCTGCTGCTCGGCTACGAGCAGGCCATGACCCGCGTCGATTCCACCACCGGCGACTGGTACGCGACCTCGGGCCACATGATCTGGATCGGCGACCGCACCCGTCAGCTTGATCACGGCCATGTCGAATATTTCCGCGGCATCAAGAACCCGATCGGGCTGAAGTGCGGCCCCTCGCTCAAGGTGGACGAGCTGTTGAAGCTGATCGACGTGCTCAATCCCGAGAACGAGCCGGGCCGGCTGACGCTGATCGGCCGCTTCGGCTCGGACAAGATCGGCGAGCATCTGCCGAACATGATTCGCGCCGTGAAGCGTGAGGGCCGGGTGGTGGTCTGGTCGTGCGATCCCATGCACGGCAACACCATCACCTCGACGTCCGGTTACAAGACGCGGCCGTTCGACCGCATCCTGTCCGAGGTGAAGTCGTTCTTCGCGATCCATGCCGCCGAGGGCACCCATGCCGGCGGCGTGCATCTGGAGATGACCGGCCAGGACGTCACCGAATGTCTCGGCGGCGCGCGCGCGATCACGGACGAGGATCTCAACGACCGCTACCACACGGTCTGCGATCCCCGCCTCAACGCCGAGCAATCCATCGACATGGCATTCCTGGTGGCGGAGCTGCTCAAGCAGGAGCGCGCCGGCAAGACCCAGCCGATTCCGGCCGCAGCGGGGCTGTAAGACCTTGCTGCGGATCTGGAAGGCCACGATCAATTCCCGCAACGGGCTGGTCTTTGCGTTCCGGTCGGAGCAGGCCGTCCGCGAGGAGATCTTTGCGCTGCTGCTGTCGGTGCCGCTTGCCTGGTTCATCGGCGCGACCGCCATGCGCGCGGTCGAATTGGTGTGCTCTGTCGCGTTCGTGCTGACGGTCGAGCTGCTCAATACCGCGATCGAGAAGCTCGCCGACCGGCTGACCATGGATCACGACAAGCAGATCGGCCGCGTCAAGGACATGGGCTCCGCCGCGGTCGGCGTTGCGCTCTTGATGACCGGCGCGTTCTGGATCATTGCCGTCATCGAGCGATTGGGGTTCCTGTAACTCGGGATCGGATAGAGCGCCATGACCGAACGTCTCGACACATTCGCGGTCACGCTCGCCCAGCTCAATCCGACCATGGGCGACGTGGAGGGCAATGCGGCCAAGGTGCGGGCTGCGCGGGCGCAGGCGAAGTCTGACGGCGCCGATCTCGTGCTGTTTCCGGAATTGTTCATCGCCGGCTATCCACCGGAAGACCTGGTGCAGAAGCCCGCCTTCCAGGCCGCCTGCCGCGCCGCGATCGAAAGCCTCGCGCGCGAGACCGCCGATGGCGGGCCCGCGATGCTGGTCGGCACCCCCTGGGTCGAGGAGGGCAGGCTCTACAATGCCTGCGCGCTGCTCGATGGCGGCCGCATCGCGAGCCTGCGTTTCAAGTGCAACCTGCCGAATTACGGCGTGTTCGACGAGAAGCGGCTGTTTTCGCGCGGCCCTGCCGCCGGTCCCGTCACCATACGCGGTGTGCGCATCGGCGTGCCGATCTGCGAGGACATCTGGCTGGAGGAGTCCGAGGACTACGAGAACGTGGTCGAGACGCTGGCCGAGACCGGCGCCGAGATCATCCTGGTGCCGAACGGCTCGCCTTACGCCCGTGACAAGAACGACGTGCGCCTGTCGGTCGCGGTGGCGCGCGTGACCGAGAGCGGGCTGCCGCTGGTCTATCTCAACCAGGTTTGCGGCCAGGACGAGCTCGTCTTCGACGGCGCATCGTTCGCGCTCAACGGCGATCTGTCGCTCGCGGCGCAGCTGCCGGCCTTCGAGGAGAGCATCGTCACGCTGCGCTTCAGCAGAAACGGCGATGACTGGCGCTGCACTGGGCCGATCGCCGAGCTGGCCGAGGGCGACAAGGCGGACTACGCGGCCTGCGTGCTGGGCCTGCGCGATTACGTCGCCAAGAACGGCTTTCCCGGCGTGCTGCTCGGCATTTCCGGCGGCATCGATTCGGCGCTCTGCGCGGCGATCGCGGTCGACGCGCTCGGCGCCGACCAGGTGCATGGCGTGATGCTGCCTTACCGCTACACGGCCGCGCACTCGATCGCCGACGCCGGCGAGCTCGCCGGCCATCTCGGCATCCGCTACGAGGTGCTGCCGATCGCGGAAGCCGTGACCGGGTTCGAGACGATCTTGTCCGGCATCTTCAAGAATCTGCCGCCAGATATCACCGAGGAGAACCTCCAGGCCCGCACCCGCGGCACGCTTCTGATGGCGATCTCCAACAAGACCGGGCTGATGGTGGTGACGACCGGCAACAAGTCGGAGATGTCGGTCGGCTACGCCACGCTCTATGGCGACATGAACGGCGGCTTCAACCCGATCAAGGACATCTACAAGACGCAGGTGTTTCGGCTGGCGGCGTTGCGCAATAGTTGGAAGCCCGACGGCGCGCTCGGACCTGCCGGCGAGGTGATCCCGCCTGACATCATCACGCGCCCGCCGACCGCGGAGCTGCGCGAGAACCAGACCGATCAGGACTCATTGCCGCCTTACGACGTGCTCGACGCCATCCTGGAGCGCCTGGTCGAGCGCGAAGAGCCGCTGGATCAGATCATCGCCGCCGGCTTCGACCGCGAGACCGTCACCCGCATCGACCATCTGCTCAACGTCGCCGAATACAAGCGCCGCCAGGCCGCGCCCGGCGTGAAAGTGACGGCAAGGAATTTCGGCCGCGACCGCCGCTATCCCATCACCAACCGCTTCCGTGACAAGGGCGAGCCGTTGCCGGCGACGGATGAGGCGCTGGTGTCACGCGGAAGCACGGCGTCAATCGACGCATTCGAGGGGTGAAGCCCAGCTTGAGCGACGGTGGGCGCTATGACGGGGTCGCGAAAAACAGCACCCTCAGGAAGTGCGTGTATTCGGATTCGAGCACCATGATCGACACAAATACCAATACCGCGACTGGCGGCAGCAGGATGGCATAGGCCAACGCCAGCCGCTCCCAGGCCATGTGCATGAAGACGGCGACGATCAGGCCGGCCTTCAACATCATGAACAGCAGGATCAGCGACCACCTCAGATAGCCGTGCAGGCCAAAGTAGTCGACGAGGTAGGAGCACGTGCTGAGGACGAATAACCAGCCCCAGACCACGAGGTAGAGCTTGATCGGGTGCTGTTGCTCCTTGGCGTGAACGGCTCCCGTTGCGACTGCGCCATGCGCCGGAGCGTGGAGCTGTCCTTCCATGTGTACCGCCGCGTTTGTCATGCGCCGACCTCACCAAAGATAGAAGAATGCGAAGATGAACACCCACACGAGATCGACGAAGTGCCAGTACAGGCCCGTGATCTCGACGATCTCGTAATACCCCTTGCGGCTCGTGAAGAAGCCGCGCCTCTCGACGTCGAAATCGCCGCGAAAGACCTTCCGCGCAATGGCGATCAGGAAAATCACACCGATCGTCACATGGGTGCCGTGGAAGCCGGTGATCATGAAGAAGCTCGCACCAAACTGCGGCGCACCCCATGGATTGCCCCAGGGCCGAACGCCCTCCATGATCAGCTTGGTCCATTCGAAGGCCTGCATTCCGACGAAGGTTGCGCCGAAGGCTGCAGTGACCAGCATCAGGATTGCGGTTCTCACGCGGTCGCGCCGGTAGCCGAAATTGACGGCCATCGCCATCGTACCGCTGCTGCTGATCAATACAAACGTCATTATGGCGATCAGGATCAGGGGAATGTGGTTGCCCCCAATATTGAGGGCGAAGACCTCGCTGGGATTCGGCCACGGTACGGTCGTCGACATGCGCGCCGTCATGTAGGAGAGCAGGAAGCAACTGAAGATGAAGGTGTCGCTGAGGAGGAAGATCCACATCATGGCCTTGCCCCAGGACACGTTCTTGAAGGCGCGCTGATCGGACGCCCAGTCGGCGGCGATGCCGCGCCAGCCTTCAAGCCGCGCAGGCGATTGGCCTGGATTTGTCAGCACGGTCTCAGCCATCTGGTCTCGCCTCCCTAGCTCAGCAATTGGCGGCAGATGTTGACGAAATCGTCGGTCCAGCCGGTGAGAAGACCGAGCAGGACAAGCCAGACCAACAGCAGGAAGTGCCAGTAGATGGCGCACAGCTCCACGCTCAAGCGCATGTCGGCGATCTGGGCGCCGCGCCACATCTTGGCTGAGGTTCGGCCCAAGGCCACCAGACCGCCCGTCAGATGCAGCCCGTGCACTGCGGTCAACAGGTAGAAGAAGGAATTCGCCGGATTGGACGCCACGAAATATCCCGCAGCCCCGAGCCGTTGCCAGGCCAGGAGCTGTCCGGCGAGGAAGATCACGGCAGATGCTCCGCCCGCGAGCAGACCGATGACGACGCCTTCAGTATCGTGTCGGCGCGCGGCCGCGTACGACCATTGCAGCGCGACACTGCTCAGGACAAGGACGCCCGTGTTGACCCACAGCAGCCGCGGTACAGGCAGCGGCCGCCAGTCCACTACGCTCATGCGCATCGAGTAGGCGCTGATGAAGAGGACGAACAATGCGCTCGCGACCGCGAGAAACACGCCAAGTCCGACCTTCGCTGCCGGCCAGGTCATGGCATCGCTGCCAGGGAAGTCACCGGCCGGGCCTTCCTCCAGCCAGGGCTTGGCCGTCAGGCGCTGCTGCGACAGCCACCATCCGGCGATCACCGCAAGCACAGCCAGGAACAGGATGACGGCGCTCACGAAGCAGCTCCCTGAGCGGGCTGCGTCGCGCGCGGCGGCTGGTTCTGCGGAATGAAATCCTCCGCGGCGCCGGGCACACTGTAGTCATAGGCCCAGCGGTACACGACCGGGAGCTCCTTGCCCCAATTGCCGTGTCCTGGGGGCGTCTCCGGCGTCTGCCACTCCAGCGTCGTCGCCCGCCACGGATTGCCGCCCGAGGCCTCACCTTTGAACAAGCTCCAGGCGAGGTTGAACAGGAACACCATCTGGCTGAAGCCGACGGTCAAGGCCACCACGGAGATGAAAGCGTTGAGTGAATGGGCCGAGGACGGGATGAACGTCGTATCTCCGAGTTCGAAATACCGGCGCGGCACCCCGAGCAGTCCAAGATAGTGCATGGGGAAGAAGATCAGGTAGGCGCCGAGGAAGGTGACCCAGAAATGAAACTTGCCCATGGCCTCGTTCAGCATCCGCCCCGTGACCTTTGGGTACCAGTGATAGATCGCGCCGAGCACGACCATGATCGGTGCCACGCCCATCACCATGTGGAAATGGGCGACCACGAACATGGTATCCGAGAGGGGCACGTCCACGACGACGTTGCCGAGGAAGAGGCCGGTGAGCCCGCCGTTCACGAAGGTGATGATGAAGCCGAGGGCGAACAGCATCGGCACCGTGAGATGAATGTCGCCGCGCCACAGGGTCAGCACCCAGTTGTAGACCTTGATCGCGGTGGGGATTGCGATGATGAGCGTCGTGGTGGCGAAGAAGTACCCGAATTGCGGGAACATGCCGCTCACATACATGTGGTGCGCCCATACGATGAAGCTGAGCGCGCCGATGGCTACGATCGCCCAGACCATCATGCGATAACCAAAGATGTTCTTGCGCGCATGCGTGCTGATCAGATCGGAGACGATGCCGAAGGCGGGCAGGGCGACGATGTAGACTTCGGGATGGCCGAAGAACCAGAACAGGTGCTGGAAGAGCAGCGGGCTGCCGCCGCCATATTTCGAAAGCGTGCCCATCTCGACGAGGGCAGGCATGAAGAAGCTGGTTCCCAAGAGACGGTCGAGCAGCAGCATGACCGAGGCAACGAACAGTGCAGGGAACGCCAGGAGCGCCATGACGGTCGCCGTGAAGATGCCCCACACCGTCAGGGGCAGGCGCATCAAAGTCATGCCGCGCGTGCGCGCCTGCAACACCGTGACCACGTAATTCAGCCCGCCCATGGTGAAGCCGATGATGAACAGGATCAGGGACGCCATCATGAGAATGATGCCCCAATCCTGCCCGGGCGTTCCGGAGAGGATTGCTTGCGGCGGGTACAGCGTCCAACCGGCGCCGGTGGGGCCGCCGGGCACGAAGAATGTCGAGGCAAGCACCAGGACGGCGAGCAGGTAGACCCAGTAGCTCAGCATGTTCACATAAGGGAAGACCATGTCCCGGGCGCCGACCATCAGCGGGATCAGGTAGTTGCCGAAGCCGCCCAGGAACAATGCGGTGAGCAGGTAAATCACCATGATCATGCCGTGCATGGTGATGAATTGGAGGTACTGATTGGCATCGATGAAAGAGAAGGTGCCGGGGAATCCCAGTTGCAGCCGCATCAGCCACGACAGCACCAGGGCCACCAGCCCGATGGCCGTGGCCGTCAGCGAATACTGAATGGCGATCACCTTGGCGTCCTGCGAGAAGACATACCGTGTCCACCAGCTCCGCGGATGATAGAGCTCGACATCAGGTACTTCGGCAGGCGGGATGCCGCGGATCCCTTCATATGGAATATCGACCATTAGAAACCTCCTCGGTCGTTTCCATCGGGGGGGAGGCGTTGGCCTCTTGCGCCCGATCGATCTCCGGCGGCAGCTTGCTACTTGCCGCCGGATTGGTACGTCGCCTTCACGACGGCTTTTGCCGGCGATAATTCTGCGAACGTTTTTTGTTGCTCCAGCCAAGCGTGATATTCACGCTCTTCGTCGACGATGACCTTGGCCCGCATCTGATAGTGAGCAGCGCCGCAAAGCTCCGCGCAGAGGACATCGAAGGTTCCGGTTCGGATCGGCGTGATCCAGAAATAGGTCACCATGCCTGGAACCATGTCCATCTTGGCCCGGAATTCGGGAACGTAGAAATCATGCAGGACATCAACCGAGCGGAGCAGAACCTTGACCGGCTTTCCGACCTGAAGGTGCAGGTCGCCGTTCTCGATCACGACATCGTCCTGCGCGTGCCGGTCGTCACGGTTGAGCCCCATCGGATTGTCGGAGGCGATGTTGCGGACATCCGATGTGCCCAACTGCCCGTCCTTGCCCGGAAGGCGGAAGCTCCACTGCCATTGCTGGCCCATGACCTCGACCTCGGTGGCATCCGCAGGCACCGTCACGAACTGGTGCCAGACCACGAGGCCAGGCGCCAGCATGGCCGCGACGCCGACGCCGGTCCCGACGCTCAGCCACCATTCGAGCCTTTTGTTTTCCGGATTGTAGTCGGCCCGTCTTCCCTCTCTGTGGTGAAACCGGAAGACGCAGTAAGCCATGAAGGCGATCACGGCGACGAAAACAAAGCCCGTGATCCAGAACGTGATGTTGATGGTGTGGTCGATATAGGCCCAGTTCGTGGCGATCGGCGTCCACCACCACGGGCTGTAGATGTGAAACATCACCGAGCCGATCGCGACCAGAAGCAGTATCAGTGCGACAGCCATCCTGATCCATCCTTGCCATCGAAGGCTACGGATACGAATCCAGGGCGGAGCTCATGTCTGTCGCGATGGCTGGCCTTTCTTGGCATCTGCCATCGCCGGCCTCTTGCCTCGCCCATTCCACTGATCGCGAAATCACGAGAACGCTCGCGACCATCAACTCTAAGGGCGTCTGCGTCTAAAATGATCCCAGCCCAATCCGGCGTCAATAGAGCAATGTGGGTGCCCGAATTGGTGTGATCGCCGTGCTGGCCAAACCGACAAAGCATCAGGTGCGCATGTTGGGTTTGAGTGTGCAACGCACAAATCAATGCTGGTGCGCAATTCACCGAACCGTGAGTGCCGCCGTGCTCCGTGCGCGCTAAGCTTGCCAAGCAGGTCGCGACGGGTTCCGTCCGGCCAGGCTCGGTTGCTGAACCTGGGTTGCCGTACCCGACCCCATCGCGTTTCCTGCTCGTCAGGCGGACACACGTGGCTGAAGAGCGCGTGTCGTCGAAAACCGCGATTTTCAGCACGGGAGGGTGCGTACATGGCCACTCTGTACTCCCACGACATCAGGCGGCACGCATTCGGCGAAGCGGCCTCCTATCCCATTCGCAAGATCAGCTTGTCCGACTTGACCGAGGTCCTGCGCCTGGGTTGGGAGGATTTCCAGGCGATGCCGAGTCACGCGATCGTCGTGTGCCTGATTTATCCCGTTCTCGGTCTCGTCCTGTTCAGGATGGTGCTCGGCTATTCGGTGCTGCCGCTACTGTTTCCGCTGGCCGCCGGCTTTGCCTTGATCGGTCCTTTTGCCGCGATCGGTCTCTACGAACTCAGCCGTCGTCGCGAGCGCGGCGAGGAGGTCGAAGCGTGGGATGCGATCAAGGTGCTGCGCGCCCCGTCGTTCGGCGCCATGGTCGAGCTCGGCGTGCTCCTGCTGGTCCTGTTCGGGGCCTGGATCGGTGTCGCGAACGCGATCTATGTTTCGATCTTCGGTCATGCGGCTGCCGCAAGCATTCCCGACTTCGCAACGCGCGTGCTGACGACACCGGAAGGCTGGTCGCTCATCATCATCGGTTGCGGTGTCGGCTTCCTGTTTGCGCTTGTGGCATTGTGCGTCAGCGTCGTGTCATTTCCGTTGATGCTCGATCGCCATGCGACTGCGATCGACGCGATCCGGACGTCGCTCCGAGCGGTGGCGGCGAATCCGGTTGCGATGGCCGGATGGGGCCTCATCGTGGCGGCGCTGCTCGTGATCGGCTCGCTGCCGCTCTTCGTCGGCCTCGCCGTCGTTCTGCCGGTGCTCGGCCATGCCTCCTGGCACCTCTATCGGCGGGTGGTCGAGCCCAATCCGAACCCACCGGACGCACCGCCGCCGCCCCCGAAGGGCAGGCGCTACGCGGCAGACTTTCCGGCCAATCTCTTCCCGTGGAGCCGCGAGGGCGAGCCGTAACAGTGGAACGGCCGCGCTGGGACGCCTGCGCGGAGCATGACAGAGTGACGGCCTACTTCTGCTGCTGCGGCAGGAAGGTCGGGCCGACCGAGCGGATCGGCTTGTTCTCCGACGACGTCGCGGGGGCTGCATCCGCCGGCGGCGTTGCAGCCGGTGCCGTCGCCGTGGTCGGTGTCGCCGATGCGCCGGCCGCGCCCTTCTTGGCATTGGCAGGCGGCGTGCCCTTATTGAGCCGCTGCTGCTGCATCTTCCTGGCGCTTTCCTCGGTGACGATAATGTCGCCCTGCTGCTCGACGCTCGCCTTGTCGTCGGCGGATTTCAGCGCATCCGCCCAGGTCTGCCCCGCCGCCTTGCAGGAGCAGGACGGGTTGAACTCGCTGCGGAATTTGAACGCGGTCGGCAGCGCCGTGTAGGGCTGGCCGCCGATCGAGACCGCCGCGTTCATGTCCTCGCCGGGATTGCGATGGGTGTAGAGCACGGCTTCCGCGGCCGGGCACAGCGCCTTGCAGGTCTTCTCGTCGTCGGGAAAGCGCGCCGGCACGGTGGCAAAGGAGATCGGGAAATAGGCGCCGTCGCAGGTGCGCACGCAGACGGTGCGGAAGGTGCCGGATTGCGGGCCGAGATCGGAGGGCGGCATGGCTTGCGGATTGTTCGGGTTGTTGCCGCCGAACAGATTGCTCAGGAAATTGCCGCCGCCTTGGGACTGCGCGGCGTTGGCGTATTGCGGGCCGCAATTGTTCTGCGCCAGCGCCATCAGCACCGAGCGGCGCTGGTTGTCGCGCTCCGGGCTGGCGCCGGGACCGCCGCGCAGCCGCTCGAGATTGCCGGTGATCTGGTCCAGGTTGACGCGCATCTGCTGGATCTGGGTATTGACGGGACCGCACTGCGCCGACTGGCCGTTGAACAGCGAGAAGAAGCCGGAGGAATCGCAGCCCATGCGCTTGGCCTGCATGGTGACGCGGTCGAGCTCGGCCTGCTGCTTGGCCTGGGAATCCTGATAGCGGCGGATCTGCTCTTCGCGCGCGGCATCACCCCCGCCGCCACGATCGAGCGCGGCGAGCTGGGCTTCCAGGCGCACGCACATCGGGTTCGGTCCGAGCCCGTTCTGGCCGGGCTGGGGCGGCGGGCCGGCCTGCGCCAAAGCGCCATTGGCGAGCACGACGGTGCCGAGGAGCACGGTGCAGGCAAGGAGGGGGCGGGCACGGAGGAGAGAGAAGAATTCAGGCATATCCGCCATTCTAGCGAGGTCACGGCCCAGCGTGATCGTCCAAATGAGTTGGGGGCCGAAGCGCGCCCTCCCAATAGCCGCTTCCTGCGGCATCGTCACGTCGTTTCAGGGGCCGAAGATTGGTCCTAAGGTCCGCCAGCTCCGAGTGAATTCAGCGCTGGCAGGTGATTGCGACATATTCGTCGCAATGGCCATGGGAGCAGTTTGTGCCGCTTTTGGGGACGGAGCCGGTAATTTCGTCGGGATCGACCCGGCGATAGCTTGATGCCTGGGCAAAATCGCGTGACTGGCAATAGGTGCGCGCGGCGGAGGCGCCGCATGTGTCGCCCTTGGCCAGGCACTTGTCGGCGATGATGAAGACGCGGGTCTCGGCGCACGCCTGAGGTGCTGCAAGGACCGAGGCGCCGAAAATGAGCGCGAGCAGGGAGCGCATGAAAATACCGGGGGCACAAATCAGGGAATCGCGGGTTCCAGAATGGCCTCAAATGGTTAGGGGATCATGAACCCTTAAGGCCGGCCGCGCCCTTTGCGGAGGCAAAAACGGCATTTTCGCGGCCCTTGACGGCGGGGCCCGTGGTGGCCCATATGTGGCCGCATGAACGGTCTCCTCGCCATTTGCGCCATTTGCCGCGAGATTACGAGCTAGCGATTCGCTGGCTGGAGCCGTCTTTTCTCAAACACATTGAGAGCCTTGGACGCCCGGCCGAGAGGGATGGGTTGTCATGGAATTGCGTCTTTACGATACGCTGAGCCGGGAAAAGCGCACCTTCGTGCCGCTCGATCCGAACAACGTCCGCATGTATGTCTGCGGACCGACGGTCTATGACTTCGCCCATATCGGCAATGCGCGGCCGGTGATCGTGTTCGACGTGCTGTTTCGCCTGCTGCGCCACCTCTATGGCGAGGCGCATGTCAAATATGTCCGCAACATCACCGACGTCGACGACAAGATCAACGACCGCGCCGCGCGCGACTTTCCCGGCCTGCCGCTGAACGAGGCCATTCGCAAGGTCACCGAGCAGACGGGAAAACAGTTTCACGCCGACGTCGACGCGCTCGGCGCACTGCGGCCGAGCGTCGAGCCGCGCGCCACCGAGCATATCGGCGAGATGCGCGAGATCATCGAGCGGCTGGTCGCCGGCGGCTTTGCCTATGTCGCCGAGGACCACGTGCTGTTCTCGCCGCAGGCGATGAACGCGGTCAATTCCGCGCTGCCGCGCTATGGCGCGCTGTCGAAGCGCTCGCTCGACGAGATGATCGCGGGCGCGCGGGTCGATGTTGCGCCCTACAAGCGTGATGCGACCGACTTCGTGCTGTGGAAGCCGTCCAAGCCGGGCGAACCCTCCTGGCCGTCGCCGGCCGGCATCAAGGCGGAGGGGCGTCCGGGCTGGCATATCGAGTGCTCGGCGATGGCCTGGAAGCATCTCGGCGAGCACTTCGACATCCACGGCGGCGGCATCGACCTCGTGTTTCCGCACCACGAGAACGAGGTCGCGCAGACCTGCTGCGCGTTCCACCGCGAGCGCATGGCGAATTATTGGATGCACAACGGCTTTTTGCAGGTCGAGAGCGAGAAGATGTCGAAGAGCCTCGGCAACTTCATCACGATTCACGAGCTGCTTGGGGATTGGCCGGGTGAGGTGCTGCGCCTCAACATGCTGAAGACGCATTACCGCTCGCCGATCGACTGGACCATGAAGTCGTTGGAGGAGAGCGCCAAGACGCTCGACGACTGGTATCGCGTCGCGGCCGACATCGCGCCCGGCGAGCCGGCTGTGTCGGTGGTCGAACCGCTGCTCGACGACCTCAACACGCCGCAGGCGATCTCGGCGCTGCACGGCCTGCGCGGCAACGATATCGCCGGTCTTGCGGGCTCGTTGCGGCTGCTCGGATTCCTGTCCGAGAGCGCGGCGCAGTGGGAAGGGCGCAAGCAGCAGGCGAGCGGGGTCGATGCCAAGGAGGTCGAGCGCCTGCTCGCGGAGCGGACAGCCGCCCGTAGCCGGAAAGACTTCAAGGAGTCCGACCGCATCCGCGATCTGCTTGCTGCGATGGGGGTTGCGATCAAGGACTCGAAGGAAGGCACGACCTGGGAGATCGCGCGATGAAGCGGCCCGACACGCCGTTTCCGCGGCACTGGCTCTATTACATCGCGCTGAAGATCGCGCTGCTCGCCGGCGCGGTTGCGATCGTGCTCAAGCTTTATGGGATGTGGTGAGGACGATGGGACAGACTTTGCCAAAGCCCGCGCTTAGGCCTTTCCTGCCGGCGGATGTGCCGGTGCTCGCCGCGATCTTCGCCGCCAGCATCGAGGAATTGACCGGTGACGATTATAGCGAGGCGCAGCAGGAAGCCTGGATGGCGGCGGCCGAGGACGAGGAGTTCGGCAAGCACCTTGCGTCCGACCTGACGCTGATCGCGACGCTGGAAGGCTCGCCCGTCGGCTTCGCCTCGCTGCGCGGCAACGATCACATCCGCATGCTCTATGTGCATCCGGCCGTAGCCGGGCAGGGCATCGCGACCATGCTGGTGGACGCGCTGGAGAAGCTCGCCGGCAGCCGCGGCGCCAAGAGTCTCTCGGTTGACGCCAGCGATACCGCGGAGGGCTTCTTCGCCAAGCGCGGCTACACCGCCCAGCAGCGCAACAGCGTCACGATGAATGACGAGTGGCTCGCCAATACCACGATGAAGAAGACGCTCGGAGCGGGGCAATGAGCAAGGAGCGTCTCTATCTGTTCGACACCACGCTGCGCGACGGGGCGCAGACCAATGGCGTCGACTTCACGCTGGCCGACAAGCAGGTGATTGCGGCGATGCTCGATGATCTCGGCATCGACTATGTCGAGGGCGGCTATCCCGGCGCCAACCCGCTCGACAGCGAATTCTTCGCGACCAAGCCCAAGCTCAATCATGCGCGCTTCACCGCCTTCGGCATGACGCGCCGGGCCGGCCGCTCGGTCTCAAACGATCCGGGCGTCGCGGGCCTTTTGGAGGCGAAGGCGGACGCGATCTGCTTCGTGGCGAAGTCGTCGGCCTATCAGGTGCGAGTCGCGCTGGAGACTACGAAGGAAGAGAACCTCGCCTCGATCCGCGACAGCGTCGCGGCGGCGAAGGCCGCCGGTCGCGAGGTGATGCTCGATTGCGAGCATTTCTTCGACGGCTACAAGGAAGACGCAGCCTTCGCGCTTGCCTGCGCCAAGGCCGCCTATGAGGCCGGTGCGCGCTGGGTGGTGCTGTGCGACACCAATGGCGGCACCATGCCCGATGAGGTCGAGGCCATCGTCAGAGACGTGACCAGGCACATCCCTGGCGATCACGTCGGCATCCACGCCCATAACGACACCGAGCAGGCGGTGGCCAATTCGCTCGCCGCGGTGCGTGCCGGCGCCCGGCAGATCCAGGGCACGCTGAACGGTCTCGGCGAGCGCTGCGGCAACGCCAATCTCTGCTCGCTGATCCCGACGCTGAAGCTGAAGACGGGTTTTGCCGACGCTTTCGAGATCGGCGTCACCACGGAGAAGCTGGCGACGCTGGTCAAGGTGTCGCGCACGCTCGACGACATGCTCAACCGCGTGCCGAACCGGCATGCGGCCTATGTCGGCGAGAGCGCCTTCGTCACCAAGACCGGCATCCATGCCTCCGCCGTGCTGAAGGATCCGCAGACCTACGAGCATGTGTTGCCGGAGCTGGTCGGCAATCACCGCAAGGTGCTGGTGTCCGACCAGGCCGGGCGCTCCAACGTGATCGCCGAGCTCGACCGCGCCGGCATCCCTTACGAGAAGAGCGATCCGAAGCTGACGCGTCTCGTCGAGGAATTGAAAGAGCGCGAGGCGGCCGGCTATGCCTACGAATCCGCCAACGCCTCGTTCGAGCTCCTGGCGCGCCGCACGCTCGGCAAGGTGCCGCATTATTTCGAGGTCGAGCAGTTCGACGTCAACGTCGAGCAGCGCTACAACGCGCTCGGCGAGCGCGTCACGGTGGCGCTCGCGGTCGTCAAGGTCGACGTCGCCGGCGAGCATCTGATCTCGGCCGCCGAAGGCAACGGTCCCGTCAATGCGCTCGACGTCGCGCTGCGCAAGGACCTCGGCAAGTACCAGAAATTCATCGAGGGCTTGACGCTGATCGACTATCGCGTCCGTATCCTCAATGGCGGCACCGGCGCGGTCACGCGCGTACTGATCGAGAGCGAGGACGAGAACGGCGATCGCTGGACCACGGTCGGCGTGTCCCCGAACATCATCGACGCCTCGTTCCAAGCGCTGATGGATTCGGTGATCTACAAGCTGGTGAAGTCGGGGGCGCCGGCGTAGCTGTCGCGGGGGGAGGGAGCACGGGCCATGATCGACCATATCTCCGTCGGCGTCAGCGATCTCGATCGCGCCGCAAAGTTCTACGAGGCCGCGCTCGCCGCCCTCGGCCTCACGCGCCTCGTCACGCGGCCGCGGACGGTCGGGTTCGGCAAGGCCTACCCGGAGTTCTGGATCAACTTGCGCGAGGGCATGCCGCGTGTCGCGCCGGAGAGCGGCGTGCACATCTGCCTGCGGGCGAAAACCACGGCGGAGGTCGATGCGTTTCACGCAGCTGCGCTGTCCGCTGGCGGCGCCTCCGATGGCGCGCCGGGCCTCCGCCCGCACGATCGCGTGCGCTACTACGCCGCCTTCGTCACCGACCCCGACGGTAACCGGATCGAGGCGGTGACGTTTCCGCAGGAATAGAAGGCCTAAAGCGCGATGCGATTAGGATGAATCGTCATCGCGCTTTAGGTTGTCGTTTGAGCATGATCTTTTCGGAAAACCGCTTCACACTTTGCGCTTACGCGGCCCTTCGGGTCCGGATCATGCTTTAGAGCCGCCGTGCCACGTCGGGCGCGAGATCGCGCTGGTCGTCGGGAATTTGCGCCGCCGCCGCGCGCAGCCGTGGGATGATCTCCTCGACCTTGTCCGCCTTCAGGATATCGACGGAGAGACCGGCGCGGATGAACTGGGTCTGCCGCATGTGGGCCACCAGAGAGAACAACGGCTCCCAGAAGCCGTCGACATTGGCGAGCAGCACGGGCTTGGCGTGACGGCCGAGTTGCTGCCAGGTCAGCTGCTCCACGAGCTCCTCCAGCGTGCCGAGCCCGCCGGGCAAGGCCACGAAGGCGTCGGAGCGCTCGAACATCAGCCGCTTGCGCTCGTGCATGTCGGGCGTGACGACCATCTCCTGCACGCGCGTCAGCGCGTTCTCGCGCATCCGCAGGAAGTCAGGGATGATGCCGGTGACCACGCCGCCGTGATCGAGCACGGAGGTTGCGACCGCCCCCATCAGGCCGAGCGAGCCGCCGCCATAAACGAGGCGGATCTTGCTTTCCGCCAGCGCTCTGCCTAGCGCCTTCGCCGCTTCGATGAAGTTGGGATTTGTTCCAGGGCCGGAGCCGCAATAGACACAGACGGTTTTGATCGTGCTCATTGGTACCATGATGCATTGCAGCGAAGTGGCGTCAAGCCCAAACGGTGATTCGGTGCTTCCGGGAATTTACCGGTAAATCGCGACAAACAATCCAGGATTCGCCATCTGGCGGGGTGCGCGGGCATCGGGAAGGCTCTATATGACGGGCGAAAATCGTTAATCGCAGTTGCGCCCGCACCCGGCGGGCTTTCAGGTTTCTTGATGGACCAACCTCAATCGTTCGACGGCGCCGACGTTCCTGATCCTCCCGCGGCAGGACCGCAGGCCGGGGCCACGCTGATGGGCACGCTGGCGCATCTGTGGCCCTACATCTGGCCGGGCGACCGTTTCGACCTGAAGATGAGGGTAGTCTGGTCCCTGGTGCTGCTGCTCGCCGCCAAGCTGATCACGCTCGCCGTGCCGTTCAGCTTCAAATGGGCGACGGACGCGCTGACCGGCGCCAACACCGCGCCGGTCGCGGCCGACAATTGGCATCTCTGGGTGATTGCCTCGCCTTTGCTGCTGACCGCGAGTTACGGCGTGATGCGCATCCTGATGGCGGTGCTGACGCAATGGCGCGACGGCATCTTCGCCCGCGTCGCCATGCATGCGGTGCGCAAGCTCGCGACCCTCACCTTCATCCACATGCACGAGCTGTCGCTGCGCTTTCACCTCGAGCGCAAGACCGGCGGCCTGACGCGCGTGCTCGAGCGCGGCCGCGAGGGCATCGAGGTCATCGTGCGCATGGTGATCCTGCAGCTGATTCCGACCATCGTCGAGGTCTCGCTGCTGCTGGCGGTGCTGCTCTGGCAATTCGACTGGCGTTACGTGGTCGCCACCCTGATCACGGTCACGCTCTACATGTACTACACCTACATCGCGACCGAGTGGCGGATCGGCATCCGCCGCAAAATGAACGATTCCGATACCGAGGCGAACACCAAGGCGATCGACTCGCTGCTCAACTACGAGACGGTGAAGTATTTCGGCGCCGAAGCGCGAGAGGCGCAGCGCTACGACAAATCCGTCGAACGCTACGAGGAGGCGAGCGTCCGCACCTATACCTCTCTCGCCGTGCTCAATACCGGACAAGCCGTGATCTTCACGCTGGGCCTGACCGCAACCATGCTGATGTGCGCGATCGGCGTGCGCAACGGCACCAACACGGTCGGCGATTTCGTGCTGGTCAATGCCATGATGATTCAGCTCTACCAGCCGCTGAACTTCATGGGCATGGTCTATCGCGAGATCAAGCAGGCGATCATCGACATCGAGAAGATGTTCGGCGTGCTGGGCCGCGAGGCCGAGATCAAGGATGCAGCTGGCGCGAAGCCGCTGGTCATCTCCGCCGGCACGGTGCGCTTCGAGGACGTGCGCTTTGCCTATGAGCCGACGCGCCCGATCCTGAGGGGCATCAGCTTCGAGGTGCCGGCCGGCAAGACCGTTGCCATCGTCGGCCCCTCCGGTGCCGGCAAGTCGACCATCTCGCGGCTGCTGTTTCGCCTCTATGACATTTCCGGCGGCAGGATCCTGGTCGACGGCCAGGACATCCGCGAGGTCACGCAGGCCAGCTTGCGCGCATCGATCGGCATGGTGCCGCAGGACACGGTGCTGTTCAACGACACCATCCGCTACAACATCCGCTATGGCCGTTGGGATGCGACTGATGCCGAAGTCGAGGAGGCGGCGCGACTGGCGCAGATCGACCATTTCATCCGCATGGCGCCCAAGGGCTACGAGACCCAGGTCGGCGAGCGCGGCCTGAAATTGTCGGGCGGCGAGAAGCAGCGCGTGGCGATCGCGCGCACGGTGCTCAAGGCGCCGCCGATCCTGGTGCTGGACGAGGCGACCTCGGCGCTCGACACCCACACCGAGCACGAGATCCAGGGGGCGCTCGACCGGGTGGCGAAGAACCGCACCTCGCTGGTGATTGCGCATCGGCTTTCCACCATCGTTGGCGCCGACGAGATCATCGTGCTGGACCAGGGCCGCATCGCCGAGCGCGGCACTCACGCCAGCCTGCTCGCGCAGGAAGGGCTCTATGCCAGCATGTGGAACAGGCAGCGCGAGGCCGAGGCGGCCCGCGAGAAACTGGCCAAGATGGCCGACACCAATGCCGCGCCCAACCGGGAGCCGCCGCCGGTCGACGATATCCTGACGACGCCCGCGGCGGCGGAGTGACCTTGTCTCCGATCCCAAGTCTGGCCTAAACAAGCCCGCGCGACGACCCGTGCCATCAACCCCGAACGGCAGATAGCGATGTCCATTCTCGATTCGATCCAGCGTCAGATCCCGCCGATCCACAGGGAGGGCTATCCCTTCATCGGCGGCTTTGCGCTGACGAGCCTGATCCTGTTCTGGCTGTGGTCTCCGCTGGGGTGGATCGGCACGATCCTGACCGTTTGGTGCGCGCTGTTCTTCCGCGATCCCGTCCGCGTCACGCCGGTGCGCGAGGGTCTCGTGGTGTCGCCGGCCGACGGGCGCGTCTCGATGATCACCATGGCGCTGCCGCCGGCCGAGCTCGGGCTCGGCGACCGGCCGCTGCCGCGCGTCTCGATCTTCATGAGCGTGTTCAACTGCCATGTGAACCGCGCGCCGGTGGCGGGCAGGGTGGACCGCATCGCCTATCGGCCCGGCCTCTTCATCAACGCCGAACTCGACAAGGCGAGCGAGGACAACGAGCGCAACTCGCTGGTGATCACGACGCCGACGGCGCGGATCGGCGTGGTCCAGATCGCCGGCCTCGTCGCCAAGCGCATCGTCTGCTTCGTTCGGGAGGGACAGGCGATCGGCGCCGGCGAGCGCTTCGGCCTGATCCGCTTCGGCTCGCGCCTCGATGTCTATTTGCCCGTGGGCACCAAGGCGCTGGTCTCGGAAGGGCAGACCGCGATCGCCGGAGAGACGATCCTGGCCGATCTTGCCGGCGACGACCCGGGCCGCGCCTTCCGCGCCAATTAACCAATAGTCGGTGCTTGCAGGCGTTCCGCCGCAATGGCGGAGGGCGGCGCGGCTTGCTATATCTCGTCTCGAGATAAGGACAAGCCATGACGCCTTACGACCTCAGGGATCCCGACGTCCGCCGCCGGCGGTTCCGGCCGATCCCGGTGCGGATGCTGGTGCCCAACGTCATCACGCTGCTGGCGATCTGCGCCGGCCTGACCGCGATTCGGCTGTCGATCGAGGGCCGGATGACGCTCGCGGTCTATGCCATCGTGTTCGCGGCCGCGCTCGACGGCATCGACGGCCGCATCGCGCGCATGATCAAGGGCCAGTCCAAGTTCGGCGCCGAGCTCGACAGTCTCGCCGACTTCGTCAATTTCGGCGTGGCGCCGGGCCTGATGCTGTATTTCTGGCAGTTGCACGAGCTCGGAAATGCCGGCTGGATCGCCGCCATGGTGTTCGCGATCTCGATGTGCCTGCGACTCGCGCGCTTCAACGCCACGCTGGATGATCCGAACAAGCCGGCCTTCGCCGCCAATTTCTTCACCGGCGTGCCGGCGCCGGCCGGCGCGATCACCGTGATGTTGCCGATCTATGCGGCGTTCCTGGATCTGGGGCGCTGGCCCGCGGCCCTGACGGCCGGCTACACGTTGCTGATTGCGTTCCTGATGGTGTCGCGCCTGCCGGTGTTCTCCGGCAAGAGCATGCGCATGCGGGTGCCGCCGGAGCTGGTGCTGCCGGCCTTTGTCGGGGTGATCTTCTTCGTCGCGCTTCTGATCAGCTACCCCTGGTATGTGCTGTCGATCGGCACGGTGCTGTATCTCCTCGCGCTGCCGCTCGGCTACAAATCCTATCGCGACCAGGCGCGGTCGCTGCAAGCGGCTGCGCCCGCGGACGGCGAAATCTCGTCACCGCCCTCGGCGCCGACGCTGTCGAACCTGTCTGAGCCGCCGCAGGACGACGATCGGCCCGGACGGCTGCATTGAGCGGCCACGTGCGGATATCTGCCATGATGGTGCGCTGAGTTGGGTCGAGACCCGATCTCGGCTATATCGCCCTTGTGCCGGCGGCATCGCGCAATCAACCGCCGCCAATCTGGGAGAGAACGCCGTGACCAATTCCGCGACCGGGCCGCTGCCCGCTTCCGTCCTCGAAGCGCTGGGCCGCTACGACACGCCGACGATCTGCAATGCCATGGAGATCGTGGCGCCCGAGCGGCGGCTGATCGGCTACACCACCAAGCAACTGGTCTGCCCGTTCCCCGACCTGCCGCCGATCGTCGGCTATGCCCGCACGGTGGCGATCCGCTCGGTGCTGAAATCATCGCTTCCGGCCGAGGAGCAGTCCAGGCGCCGCATTGAATATTACGAATATGTCGGCACCGGCCATGGCCCGCGCATCTCCGTGATCCAGGACATCGACGGACCCGACGTCGGCTATGGCGCGTTCTGGGGCGAGGTGCAGAGCAACGTCCACAAGGCGCTCGGCTGCCTCGGCGTCATCACCGACGGCTCGATCCGCGACATCCCGCAATGGGCCCCTGGCTTCCAGGCGCTGGCCGGCTCGATCGGCCCGTCGCACGCCTGGGTGCACGCGGAGAGCTTCGGCGGCGAGGTGCGCGTCGCCGGCATGACCGTGAAGTCGGACGATCTCATCCATGCCGACCGCCATGGCGCCATCGTGATCCCCCTCGACGTTGCCGCAAAGCTGCCGGAGGCCGCCGAGCTCTGCGGCCGCCGCGAGACGCCGATCCTCGAAATCGCGCGCAGCCCCGACTTCTCGCTGGAGAAGCTGAAGGCCGCGCTGAAGCGCTCGGCGGAAATCCACTGACGTCGTGGTTGGCAGTCTACGGCCGCGACGACGGCCGTAGATCGCCTTGCTCGGTCAGAAACAAGGCGGCCTGATCGGGCTCACCGAGCACGGCGGCGGCGCATCCGATCAGGGTGAAGCCGCCGGCGAGGTCCCACAGTGTTAGGTCGTCTGCGCTGTCGGGGCTGTGCATCAACCGCGCTGCGATCACGGCGAAGGCGGCCTCGACAAAAAGCAGCACGCTGAACGCCGGAAGCACGAGCTCCGGCTCGAGCAGGTGGAACGCCAGCGCCGCGGGCAGCGCGGTGAGAAGACTGAACAGCGTCAACATTGCGATGGCTCCCCAATCGGCCATGTCGCAACGCCAGCAGACACCAGCTGATCCCTGGCCACGATGTGGCGGAGGGCCGCAGCCGATGTGACGTCGTGGCGCGCCCGCTTATGGTTAGCGAAGTGTTGAAATTCATATCGTTGGACGGCAATCGCGGCGGCGGGCGTCACGCTGTCCAGACTTAACCTTTACGCGGCTTTAAGGGCGGCGCTCTAGGGTTTCCGATGCGGTTCGGGGTTGGGCCGCGCCAGCGGCCAGGATGGCCGTTGTTGCGTTCGCGTTGGAGTCTCCCATGGATATCATGACGGGCGTTGGGCTCACGGCGGGCATCATCGTCATCACCGCGATGATCCTCATGGGCGGCGACCTGCACATGTTCATCTCCGAACATGCGATGATCATCATCTTCGGCGGCTCGATCTCCGCCACTATGATCCGATTTCCGCTTTCGGCGCTCCTGCACGGACTTCCGCTCGGTGCCAAGTTCGCCTTCACGATGAGCCGGCTGTCGGCGCACGACCTCGTCGACGAGCTCGCCCGCATCGCCGAGATCGCCCGCAAGCAGGGCCCGGTCGGACTCGAAAAGGTCGAGACCGACGAGCCCTTCCTCGCCAAGGGCATCCGCTACGTCGCCGACGGCTACGACCTCGACTTCATCCGCGACAATCTCGAGCGCGACCGCGACAACTTCCTCATGCACCTCGACGAGGGCAGCAAGATCTACCGCGCCATCGGCGATTGTGCTCCGGCCTTCGGCATGATCGGCACCCTGATCGGCATGGTGCAGATGTTCGCCAACATGACCGATCCTTCCAAGCTCGGCCCGTTCATGGCGACGGCGCTGCTCGCCACCCTTTACGGCGCGCTGGTCGCGAACCTGTTCTGTCTGCCGATCGCCGACAAGCTGCACGGCAAGCTGCTGGACGAGGAGACCAACCGCACCCTGATCATCGACGGCATCCTGATGATCCGCGACTCCAAGAGCCCAACCCTCGTGCGCGAAATGCTGCTGGCCTATCTGCCGGAGAAGCATCGTCACGCCGATGGCGAGCCGGTGCCGGCGTAAGCCGCCCGCCGGGGTTTGAGACATGGCCAAGAAAAAACGCGGCGATGCGCATGGAGGCGGTCACGGCTGGTTCGTGACCTTCGCCGATCTGATGGGCCTGATGATGAGCTTCTTCGTGATGCTCGTCGCGTTCTCGACGCAGGACGCCAACAAGCTGAAGATCGTCGCCGGCTCGATGCGCGACGCCTTTGGCGTGCAGAGCGAGGCGCGCTATGCCGGCATCGTCGAGTCCGACGGCCTGCCGACGCGCCCGCGGCTGAAGAACGTCGATCATATCCAGCCCGAGGACGCCTCCAACACCCCGACGCCGGACCAGGAAGACCGCGACAGGACGTCCGGCGCGAAGATCAAGGTCGACCGCAATTTCGCGCTCGCAGCAGCCTCGCTGCGCCAGGCGTTGCAGGACATGCCGGAGCTGACCGAGATGTCCAAGCACATCATGTTCGAGGAGACCAAGCAGGGCCTCAACCTCGAGATCGTCGACCAGGACGGCCGCTCGATGTTCGCCGACGGCTCCAAGGTGCCCTACGACCGCACCCGCCGCCTGATCGAGAAGCTCGCGATTCCGCTCAAGGCGACGCCGCTCCGCGTCTCTATCGCCGGCCACACCGCCGCGGGGTTCGTGCCGACCCGCAGCGACTACGGCGCCTTCGATCTGTCGGCCGATCGCGCCAACGCCGTGCGCCAGATCCTCGAACGCGAGGGCCTGCCGCCGTCGCACATCTTCGCGGTCTCCGGCAAGGCCGATACCCAGCCGCTGTTTCCGGACGATCCCTCGCTCGCCGCGAACCGGCGGGTGACCATCACCTTGATGCGCGAAGATCCGCCGCTGCCGCCGAACCTGAAGCCGTAACCCCCTTGCGCTACCATCTTACCTGAGGCATGTCGTCGCGCTGGCGATGAACGTTGCAGCCGCGTCACAGCTTGTGTCCCTGCGCCTGCTAAGGTGATGGGCGATTGACAGGCGCGGCGGAAGCGTCAAAAGGCGCCGGATCAAAATCAGGGACGAAGCGTTTTCCATCCTCATGACGGCGAGCATCACATCGACTGAGACCCATGAAGGGCCGGTCAAGTCGGGCTTCTGGTCCCTTACGCTCGGGAGCATCGGCGTCGTCTTCGGCGATATCGGCACTTCGCCGCTCTACGCATTCCACGAGGCGGTCAAGGCCGCCGCCCATGGCGAGCCGGTCTCGCGCGTCATCGTCCTCGGCGTGCTCTCGCTGATCCTGTGGGCGCTCCTGATCGTCGTCACCGCCAAATATGTTCTCTTGCTGCTGCGCGCCGACAATAACGGGGAGGGCGGCACGCTCTCGCTGATGGCGCTGGGCCAGCGCGCGCTCGGGCGGCGAAGCTGGGTCCTGCTCGCGCTCGGCGTCGTCGGCGCCTCGATGTTCATCGGCGATTCCATGATCACGCCAGCGATCTCGGTGCTATCGGCGGTGGAAGGTCTGAAGCTCGCAACCCCCGCGCTTGAGCATTATGTCGTGCCGGTCACTGTGCTCATTCTGGTGCTGCTGTTTGCGGTCCAGAGCAAGGGGACCGCGCTGGTCGCCTCGGCCTTCGGGCCGGTGATGGTGATCTGGTTCACCGTCATCGCGGTGATGGGGGCCGTCCACATCGCCGACGACCCCTCGGTGCTGGCGGCCATCAATCCCTATTACGCGGTGCAGTTCGTGCTGTCGCACGGCACGATCGGCCTCGTGACCCTGGGAGCCGTGTTCCTGGCGGTGACGGGCGGCGAGGCGCTCTACGCCGATCTCGGCCATTTCGGCCGCAAGCCGATCCAGTCGGCCTGGATCTTCTTCGTGCTGCCCGCGCTCCTGATCAACTATTTCGGGCAGGGTGCGCTGGTGCTGTCCGATCCCAGCGCGATCGAGCATTCGTTCTATCGCATGGTGCCCGAGAAGCTTGTGCTGCCGCTGGTCGGGCTTGCGACGGCCGCAACCGTGATCGCGAGCCAGGCGGTGATCACGGGCGCCTATTCGCTGGTCTATCAGGCCGTGCAGCTCGGCCTGCTGCCGCGTTTCGAGGTGCGCTACACCTCCGAATCCCATGCCGGCCAGATCTACCTGCCGCGCGTGAACCGGCTGCTGCTGATCGGCGTGATGCTGTTGGTGCTGCTGTTCCACACCCCCAGCAATCTGGCCTCGGCCTACGGCATTGCGGTCTCAACCACCATGGTCGCCGACGGCATCATGGGCTTCGTCGTGATCTGGAAACTGTGGAATTGGCGTGCGGCGGCGGCTGCGGCGGTGATCATGCCCTTCGTCGTCGTCGATTTGAGCTTCTTCAGCGCCAATCTGCTCAAGCTGCTCGAAGGCGCCTGGGTGCCGTTGCTGTTCGGCATCGTCATGGCAGGGACGATCTGGACCTGGCGCAAGGGCTCGGCAATCCTGGTCCAGAAGACGCGGCGGATCGAGGTGCCATTGGACGATCTGATCCGCAGCCTGGAGAAGCGGCCGCCGCACATCGTCAAAGGCACCGCGGTGTTCCTGACCAGCGATCCCGCCTTCGTGCCGACCGCGCTCCTGCACAATCTCAAGCACAACAAGGTGCTGCACGAGCACAACGTCATCCTGACCATCGAGACCGCGCAGACGCCCCGGGTCGATCTGTCGGAGCGGTTCAGGATGGAGAAGATCAGCGACAAGTTCTCCAAGGTCCGATTGCGCTTCGGCTTCATGGAGCAGCCGAACGTGCCCAAGGCGCTTGCGATCGCACGCAAGCAGGGCTGGCAGTTCGACATCATGTCGACATCGTTCTTCGTGTCGCGACGATCGCTGAAAGCCTCGGCGCAGTCGGGCATGCCGCTCTGGCAGGATCATGTGTTCATCGCACTGAGCCGATCGGCCAACGATGCCACGGACTACTTCCAGATTCCGACAGGGCGGGTGGTTGAAGTCGGAACTCAAGTGACTATTTGAAACGCAACCGCTGAATTCATGCGAATTTCGCATGGCAAGGGCCCAAAATCGGGCTAGGCTATGCCGGCAGCGCAGGACTATAAGCCCGCGCTCTTCCGCCGTTGTGCAGCGAAGCATTTTTAGAGGCCATCGGGCTCTCCCATGACAAGCGACGTAGCAGTTCCCGCCCCGGAAACGGCGGCGCCCAATGGGCATGGCGAGGCCCATACCACCGCCGGTTTCGGCGCGCTGACGCTCGGCAGCATCGGCGTCGTCTACGGCGATATCGGCACCAGCCCGCTTTACGCCTTCCGCGAGGCGGTGATGGCAGCTTCGGGCGCGGAGGGGGTGCCGACGCCGGCGGCCGTGCTCGGCGTGCTCTCGCTGATCCTGTGGGCGCTCATCGTCGTGGTGACGCTGAAATACGTCGTGATCCTGCTCCGCGCCGACAACAACGGCGAGGGCGGCACGCTGGCGCTGATGGCGCTGGCCCAGCGGGCGGTTGGCACCGGCGCCGGCGGCGCGACCATCGTGCTGCTCGGCATCATTTCGGGAGCCTTGTTCTACGGCGATGCCGTGATCACGCCAGCCCTCTCGGTGCTGTCGGCGATCGAAGGCATGAAGGACGTCACCCTGACGTTCGAGCCCTACATCGTTCCGCTGACTATCGTGATCCTGGTCTGCCTGTTCGCCGTGCAGTCGCGCGGCACAGCGCGCGTTGCCGCCTTCTTCGGCCCGATCATGTGCGTCTGGTTCGCGGTCCTCGCGGCCGCAGCGATCCCGCCGATCATCCAGCAGCCGCAGGTGCTGTACGCGCTGAACCCGTTCTACGCCGTGAACTTCATGCTGCACCATGGCATCATCGGCTTCGTGACGCTGGGCGCGGTGTTCCTGGCCGTGACCGGTGCCGAGGCGCTCTATGCCGACCTCGGCCATTTCGGCAAGCGGCCGATCCAGACCGCCTGGCTGTTCATCGTGCTGCCCTCGCTGGCGCTGAACTATCTGGGCCAGGGTGCGCTGGTGCTCGGCGATCCCGGCGCGATCGTGAGCCCGTTCTTTCAGCTGTTCCCGCAAGGCTTCTTCCGCGGCTGCATGGTCGTGCTGGCGACCATGGCGACCGTCATCGCGAGCCAGGCCGTCATCACCGGCGCCTATTCGCTGACGCGCCAGGCGATCCAGCTCGGGCTGCTGCCGCGCTTTGAAATTCGCCATACGTCGGAAGCCCATTCCGGCCAGATCTTCATTCCGCGCATCAACCAGCTGCTGCTGGTCGCGGTGGTGCTGCTGGTGCTGCTGTTCCGCTCGTCCAGCGCGCTCGCGTCCGCCTACGGCATCTCCGTTACCGGGACCATGGTGGTCACGGCGATGATGGGCTTCGTCGTGGTCTGGAAGGGGTGGCGCTGGTCGGGACTCGCCGCCGGGGCGCTGATTGCGCCGTTCCTGTTCCTCGATCTGACCTTCCTGACTGCGAACCTGTTGAAGGTGTTCGAGGGCGGCTGGGTGCCGCTGGCGCTCGGCGCCGTCATGATCATCCTGATGTACACATGGCGACGCGGCAGCCGGCTCTTGTTCGAGAAGTCGCGCAAGCTCGAGTTCCCGCTCGCCGATCTCGTGGCGATGCTGGAGAAGCGTCCGCCGCAGCGCGTGCCTGGCACCGCGGTGTTCCTGACCTCGGATCCGCTCAGCGCGCCGACCGCGCTGATGCATAGTCTGAAACACTACAAAGTGCTGCACGAGAAGAATGTCATTCTCACCATCGAGACCGCGCAGACCCCGCGGATCGATCCGGCCGAGCGGGTGAAGCTGGAGCAGATTTCACCGACCTTCTCCAAGGTGACGCTGAAGTTCGGCTTCATGGAATCGCCCAACGTGCCGAAGGCTCTGGCGATCGCCCGCAAGCTCGGCTGGCAGTTCGACATCATGTCGACCTCGTTCTTCCTGTCGCGCCGGGCGCTCAAGCCCGCCGCCCATTCCGGCATGCCGCGCTGGCAGGACCGGCTGTTCATCTCGCTCAGCCGCGCCGCCAACGACGCCACCGACTATTTCCAGATCCCGAGCGGCCGCGTGGTCGAGGTCGGCACGCAGGTGGCAATCTAGGACGCGGGATTCAAAGCGGACTTCAAGTCGCTGCGATTTAGCTTTAACTTGCGCCGCGCGGCTCAAGCCATTGTGGCGCTTGATTTTCGTCGCCCGAGAGGCGAGGTTGCCGCCGGCCGGGATCGCCCCGGCACGCGGCCCGCGACGTTGGAGGATAATGTGGCAAATCAAGTGCAGGATCTGACCCCGGACGAGGTCGCCAAGGGTGTCGCGGAAGGGCGCTATCTGCTGGTCGACGTCCGTGAGCCGAACGAGGTCGAGGCCGAGGCTTACCCCTACGGCGTCGTGGTTCCGCTCTCGACCTTCGATCCCAAGGCGATCCCCGATCCCGCCGGCAAGGAGGTCGTGTTCGCCTGCCGCTCGGGCAAGCGTTCGGTGACGGCCTCACTGGCGGCGCAGGCGGCGGGCTTGCCTTATGACAAGCATCTGGCCGGCGGCATGCTCGGCTGGAAGGCGGCCGGGCTTCCCAGCAAGGTCGGTGGCTGATCGGCCCAATGACCAAGAGCTCTTCGCTGAACAAGGTCTTCGCCGACCTTCCCGTCACCATCTTCGAGGCGATGTCGCAGGCCGCGCGCGACAACTATGCCATCAATCTCGGCCAGGGTTTCCCGGACGATCCCGGCCCAGAGGATATCCGCCGCGCCGCGGCCGAGGCCTCGCTGAACGGCTACAACCAGTACCCGTCGATGATGGGCCTGCCGGAGCTGCGCCAGGCGATCGCGACCCATTACGGCCATTGGCACGGCCTCAAGCTCGATCCGATGAGCGAGGTGATGGTCACCTCCGGCGGGACCGAGGCGCTGACCTCGGCGATCCTCGCGGTGGTCCAGCCCGGCGACGAGGTGGTCTGCTTCCAGCCGGTCTATGATTCCTATCTGCCGATCATCCGCCAGGCCGGCGGCATTCCGCGCCTGGTTCGCCTGGAGCCGCCGCACTGGCGGCTGAACGAGGACATGCTGAGAAGCGTCTTCAATTCAAAGACCAAGGCGGTGCTCTTCAACAATCCCCTGAATCCCAGCGCGGTGGTCTATCCGCGCGAGGACCTCGAGCTGCTGGCGCGCTACTGCCAGGAGTTCGACGTCATTGCGATCTGCGACGAGGTCTGGGAGCACGTCACCTTCGACGAGCACAAGCACATTCCGCTGATCACCATTCCCGGGATGCGCGAGCGCACCATCAAGGTCGGCTCGGCCGGCAAGATCTTCTCGCTCACGGGCTGGAAGATCGGCTTCATCTGCGCCGCGCCACAGCTCCTGCGCGTCGCGGCCAAGGTGCACCAGTTCCTGACCTTCACCACCGCACCGAACCTGCAGGCCGCCGTCGCCTACGGCCTCGGCAAGTCCGACGACTATTTCCTGTCGATGCGCAAGGATCTGACGCGGAGCAGGGACCGGCTGACCAAGGGGCTGGAGAGCCTCGGCTTCCCCGTGCTGAAGTCGCAAGGCACCTACTTCCTCACCGTGGACCTGTCGCCGCTCGGGCTCAACGAGAGCGACACCGAGTTCTGCTGGCGGATCGTGAAAGACTACAAAGTCGCCGCGATCCCGGTCTCGGCGTTCTACGAGCAGGACCCCGTGACCTCGGTGGTGCGCTTCTGCTTTGCCAAGAAGGACCAGACGCTGGACACCGCGCTGGAGCGGCTGTCGGATGCGGTGCGTGGACGCAAGAGGTAGATCGAGATGACGAACGTCGGCCGCCCCAGGCTTGGTTTCGCGATCGCTGCGGCACTGACGTTGCTCTCCGCTCCCGCCGGGGCCGAGGAGCGGGTCGTCAACTTCTACAATTGGTCCAACTACATGGCGCCTGATGTCCTTGAGGCCTTCACCAAGGAGACCGGCATCAAGGTCGTCTACGACACCTTCGATGCCAACGAGACGCTGGAGACGCGCCTGATGGCCGGCAAGTCCGGCTATGACGTCGTGGTGCCCACCGCCTATTTCCTGCAGCGCCAGATCAAGGCGAACATCTTCCAGAAGCTCGACAAGTCGAAGCTGCCGAACCTTAGCAATGCCTGGCCGGTGGTGACGCAGCGCCTCGCCACCTACGACCCCGGCAACGTCTACGCCGCCAACTACATGTGGGGTACGACGGGCATCGGCTACAACGTCGCCAAGGTGAAGCAGATCCTGGGACCGGATGCGAAGATCGACAGCTGGGACATCGTCTTCAAGCCGGAGAATTTGGCGAAGTTCAAAGACTGCGGCGTCCACATGCTGGACTCCGCCGACGACATCTTCCCGGCGGCGCTAAGCTGGCTCGGGCTCGATCCGAACTCGACCAAGCAGGCCGACCTCGAAAAGGCCGCCGACGCCGTCGCAAAAGTCCGCCCCTCCGTGCGCAAGTTTCACTCCTCCGAATATCTAAGCGCGCTCGCCACCGGCGAGATCTGCTTCGTGGTCGGCTGGTCCGGCGACATCATGCAGGCCCGCGCCCGCGCGGCGGAGGCCAAGAGCGGCATCGAGATCGGCTACACCATTCCGAAGGAGGGCGCGCAGATGTTCTTCGACAATCTCGCGATCCCCGCCGACGCCAAGAACGTCAAGGAAGCCTACGAGCTGATCAACTATCTCTACCGCCCCGATGTCGCCGCCAAGAACTCGGACTTCCTGTCCTACGCCAACGGCAACCTCGCCAGCCAGAAGCTGGTCGACCCGAAGATTCTGAACGACAAGAACATCTATCCGGACGAGGCGACGCTTTCGAAGTTGTTCGTCATCACGGCGCGCGAGCCGGCCACGCAGCGCATCATCAACCGGCTCTGGACCAAGGTGAAGACGGGGCGGTAGGCGTTCCGGCGACCCGCCTCGAATCCAAAACCCGAAAAACAACCCCATGCACAGTAGAACCGCGACCTGGCGGTCGCTGGCGGTCGCGGTGCTTAAGTCGCGATACGGCCTGGTGTTATCGCCGCGCGGGCGCAAAGGAACGGAAAGCGTGCGTCAGGAGCGCAAGCGGCGTCCATCCCCTCGCTGTCATGCCCCGGCTTGACCTGGCTTGACCGGGGCATCCAGTACGCCGCGGCATCCTGGTTCAGTCACTGGCGTCACGGAGTACCGGATCGCCCGGTCGAGCCGGGCGATGACAGCGGAGTATGACGAGAATGCGCTCCGCAATGACAGAGCAAACTACCGCCACCTTCTATGCAGCCACAGCCACTGCTCCGGATGCTCTCGCACCCAGCTCTCCACGACGCTCGTGATCGCCTGCGTCGTGCCCTGGATGTCGATCTTGCCATCGGAATCGCGCACCGGCTGGATCTCTTCGGTGAGCTCGCCGCGGAAGCGGCCATCGGGCAGGCGGATGATGCGCACGCCGTGGATCGGGCACTCGACCTGGCGCAGGAGGCGCGCCAGCATCGGATTGGCGCGGGTCTTGCGGCCGAAGAACGTGACCTCGACGCCAGCCGTCAGATATTGGTCGATCAGCATGGCGACGTGCTTGCCGTCCTTGAGCGCCTGCGCGAGCCGCAGCGGCGCATCGCGCCCCGCCGGGATCAGCGTGCCCATGTTGACCTGGCGCATCTCCTGGATGATGCGATCGGCCGAGGCGATGTTCGGGCGGCGATAGAGAATCGCGGTGTCCAGTCCATGCGCGACCGCGGCGAGCGCCGGCAATTCCCAGTTCGCAAGATGCGCGGCGAAGATCAGCGCCGGCTTGCCGTCGTCGCGGATCTGGTCGAACAGCTCGATGCTGCGTTGGGGAATCTCGATCCGGCTCTTCTCCGGATGGTCGCGCTCGTAGTCCCAGACCTGGTCGATATGGGCGAACTCGGCGCCGACGCGGCCGAGATTGTCCCAGACGCCCATCAGGATCCGTTCGATCTCCTCCGGTGACCTCTCGGGGAAGGCGGCGGCGAGATTGGCGCGGCCGATGCGGTGCTCGCGCAGGCGCGGCCCGATCAGCTTCACGGCACGCGCGAAAAAGTCCGAGGTCTTGGCCGGATCGAAATAGCGCGTGGTGCGCAGCATCGAGACGGTCGCGGCGCCGATCAGGCTGCCGCCGAGCGATTTGGCAGCCTCCCGCGCGCGGGCCTTCGTGCTCGCAGGAAGCAGCCTCATGCGTCCGGTCAGGCCGGTTCGCGGGTCAGGATCAGCGAGGCGTTCTGGCCGCCGAAGCCGAACGAGTTCGACATCACTGCAGTGACGCGGGCATCGCGCGCCTTGTTGCCGACGACGTTGAACAGGATCGTGGGATCCGGATTGTCGTAATTGATCGTCGGCGGAATGCGCTGATGCTCGAGCGTGAGCAGCGAGAAGATCGCCTCGACTGCGCCGGCGGCCGAGATGGTGTGGCCGACCATCGACTTGTTGGAGGTGACCGGAATCTTCTGCGCGAGCTCGCCGAACACGGCCGACGTCGTGTTGAACTCCATCTTGTCGTTCTCGGGCGTCGCGGTGCCGTGCGCGTTGATGTGGTCGATCTGGTCCGGCGTCATGCCGGCGTCGGCCAGCGTCTTGTTCATGCAGCCGATGATCGGCTTGCCGTCGGGCGAGGAGCGGGTGCGATGGAACGAATCGGTGAGCTCGCCGCAGCCGGCAATCACGCCGAGAATCTTTGCGCCGCGCGCGGTGGCGGCTTCATAGCTTTCCAGCACGAGCGCGCCGGCGCCTTCGGCCATCACGAAGCCGTCGCGGTTCTTGGAGAAGGGCCGGGAGGCCGCCTGCGGCGGCTCGTTCTGGGTCGACAGCGCCGACAGCAGCGAGAAGCGCACCAGCGCTTCCGGGTTCACGGTGCCGTCGGTGGCGACGCACAGCGCCGCGTCGGTCTCGCCGCGGCGGATCGCCTCGACGCCGAGCTGGATCGAGGTGGCTCCGGACGCGCACGCCGTCGACAGCGAGATCGGCGAGCCCTTGGTGCCGAAGGTCTCGGCGAGATAGGCGGCAACCGAGCCGAACATGAAGCGATGATGATAGGCGCTGTACTTGCCGCCGCCGGAAATGCGGAGCAGATCGTCATAGGTGATGTCTTGCTGGCCGACGGCGCGACCGAGCTCGCGACGCTGCGGCCATTCGACCTCGACCGGCGCGACCGCGAGGAAAAGCGGACCCGGGAAATCGGCCTTGGCGCCGATGCCGGCCTGCTCCAGCGCTTCCTGCGTTACCAGCTCGGCCATCCGCTCGGACAGGGCGGTGGAGGAGAACGGATCGGCGCTGACGAAATCGACCGTGCCGGCCATCGTGGTCTTGAGGCCGTCGACCGGAAAACGCGTGATGGTGCGGATGCCGGATTCGCCGGCGACGAGCTTTGCCCAATTGTCGGATTTGCCGGCGCCGAGCGAGGTCATGATGCCCATGCCGGTGACGACGACGACGGGACGCCCGAGTTTGTCGCGTGGTGCAGTCATGTCGATCCCCGCTTGAGCTGGTTAAACTGCCTCGACCAGCGCAATGCCTTCGCCGCGCCAGTGTCCGGCTCCCACCACCACGATCTGGGTGGGCGCGCCCTGCATTTCAATCTCGGTCCCCGTGGAATCATTCGGCGGAAACAGCGCGCCGCGCGAGATCGACAGGGCGGCGAGGGCAATGCCGAGCGGAAATTGCGTTTCCATGGCGTGGCCGAACACCGTGCCGGTCGAGCGCACCGGAAAGTCGGCATGGCTCTTCAGGAAGTCGCGCTCGTCCGAGGTCGCGGGCTCCGCGCCGGTCGCTCCCGTAATGATCGCGCCCTTGCCCTCGCGCTTGGGCAGCTTGGCCCACAGCTTCTCGAGCGTCGCAGTCATGTCGCCGGGCTGCTTGCGTTTGGCAAGGTCTGCGACGACGCTCGACAGCTTTGCGAACGGCTTGGCGCCGCGCGCTTGTGCATGTGCCTTCGACTCCAGCACCAGGAAGGCGCCGGCCGAGCCGAGCGCGAAGCCGGGATGGTCCTTGCGCGCCCATACGGGTGCGAACTTGTGCTTCAGGTTGAAGTCGCCGAATTCGTAGAGGACGAGCAAGTCCTTGCGTTCGCCATTGTGCGAGCCGCCGACCAGCGCGATGTCGCTCTCGCCCGAGGCGATGCGCGCGAGCGCGATGCGGGCGGCATCGGCGCCGGCGACCTCTTCGCCCATGAAGGTGCGCGAGGTGCCCCCTAAGCCGTGCACGATGGCGATGTTGCCGGCGAGCAGGTTGGAGAGCTGGGCCAGGAACAGCGTCGGCCTGAGATCGCTCATCAGCCGCTCGTTGAGGAAGCCCGGCGCGTTGGCGCCCTTGGCCTCCGCGGTGAGAATGCCGCTGTCGACGTTGATGTCGCGCTCTCCGCCGCCGGCGGCGACGACCATGTCGATCTTCGACAGGATGTCCTTGTTGCCTTTGATGCCGGCGGAATCGAGCGCAAGACCGGCGGCATAGGTGCCGATGCGCTGCCAGGCTTCCATCTGGCGCTGGTCGCCCTTCTTCGGGATCTGGCTGTCGAAGGATACCGGCAGCAAGGGATGCACGATGTAAGGCGCAAAGCCCTTCTCGTCGACATTGATGCGCTTCTCGGAAAGCGCGGCCCAGTTGGCGTCGAGGCCCTCGCCGAGCGAGGTGGCGAGCCCAATGCCGGTGATCCAGACCTCGGTCTGGCCCGGCTTCAAAGCGGGAGTGTCAGTCATGACGATATGGCCTGTTGCGGAAATCCGACGCGCTTGGCGATGGCGTCCATGTGGGAGCGCATATCCGCATTGGGGAAGGGAATTAGGGTGAAGGTGAGCGCCGCATTCGCGCGCAGCTTGCCGCCGACCCGGATCTTGGCCTCGGTCATGGCATAGCCGGAGCCTTCATGGGTGAGGCTCGCCTCGATGCTCATGAGTTCGCCCGGGAAGACCGAGCCGCGGACCTTGGCCTCCCTCACGGCGGCCAGGATCGGCATGCGTTCGAACCTGAACACGCCGAGTTGAAGCCAGCCCGAGGCCTGCGCCATCGATTCGATCAGGAGCACGCCGGGCATCAGGGGATAACCCGGGAAGTGCCCCTCGAAAATGGTGCTTTCCTGCGGGACCTGCGCTTCGACGACGATCGTCTTCTCGTCGACCTTGAGGTCGACGATGCGATCGATCATGTGGAAGTATTCGAGTTGCATGACTGCGCCCTTAGGCGCTCGCGCCCTTGGCCGCAACCAGTTCGTCGATGCGGGCGCACAGGTTCTTCAGCACGAAATATTGTTCGGTGGTCGCCTTGCCGTCGTTGACCTCCTGAGTCCACTTCTCCAGCGGCAGCTTGATTCCGAACTGCTTGTCGATCGCAAAGGCGATATCGAGGAAATCGAGGCTGTCGATGCCGAGGTCATCGATGGCATGGCTATCCGGCGTGATCGTGTCGCGCGGGATGTCGCAGGTTTCAGCGATGATCGTGGCGACCTGATCGAATGTGGATGACATCACTAAGCCTTTGATATATTGTAGGTATTTGTCAGATTGTCCAGAGTGGCACGGTGGCTGGGCATCGCGCCCCTGATGACGCCCTCAAACCCCCCTCTGGCCGGGTCGAAAGCCCGTATATCGGAGCGCCGCCCTGAGTTCAATGGAGCCGGGCAGGCCCCGGGGGACAGCAACGGACAGGGCTGGGGATGCCGGCTGGGACCCTTCCGCAGCGAGGTCCGTGCCGGGCCGGTTCTAAATGTGCGGTGTCGTGATCTTGACGCAGTCGCGGCGGCCCATCAGCACGCAATCCTGAGTCCGGCGCAGGTCGGCGATGCTGACCGCGAGCCAGATACCGATCGCCGTCAGCGCGATGGTGAAGGCCAGCGCCGCGATATTGGCAAGCATGCGCTGGCGGAAATTATTGGGCTCGGCGCGCGGCTGCTCGTAGCGCGACAGGTCCAACCGTTCGGGCGTGACGCGCAGCGGTTGCACGGTGCCATTGCCGCGCTGGACCCCCGAGGAAGGCGGGGTGCGCGGCCTGAACTGGAGCACCCGGTGCTCCTCGTCAGAGCTTATGGGCCGCTGGTTGTTCATGGGGCGAGGACCACTCCGAAGCGGCAATTTAGATAGCATAGGTGAGGCACGCGTTGCAGAAAATCTTCTCAATGCCCGCGTGTATTCGTGCGTTCGTACCATTTGTGCACGGGCCGGTGTGCAGCGATCTGGGGACCGGCCGTCGCCCCGGTGGCCCACGTTGGGCTGCAACGCTGGCATCCCGAAAGCCATTGCGGTCGTCCTTCATCCGGTCGGTATCGACTTGTGATCTGCGCGTGCTCCGAACGGATTTTGCCGCCGCGGGGCCCATGGCATAGTCGCGGGAACCCGAACCGTTAGTTGCATCCATGCGAGGGGCTTCGATCATGACCACGACCAACGCGCGCGAGCCGAGAGTGCATCCGGTTCCGATCCTGTCGCTCCGGCCGACGCAGATGACGGTCGGCATGCGCGAGGTCAAGGAGAAGCGGAAGCGCTGGCGCGAGCATGGCAAGAACAAGCAGGCGGATCTGCTCGGCAAGCACATGATCCCCGTCGTTTACGGCCCCGATGCACGCTACTACGTGATCGACCATCATCACCTCGGCCGCGCGCTGCACGACGAGGGCGTCAAGGAGGTGCTGGTGACCATCGTCGGCGACCTCAGGATGGTGGAGCGCGAGGCTTTCTGGGGCGTCATGGACAACAAACGCTGGGTCTATCCTTACGACGCCAAGGGCGAGCGGCGGTCGTTCCGCGACCTGCCGAAATCGGTCGCCGACCTCAAGGACGATCCGTTCCGCAGCCTTGCCGGCGAATTGCGCCGCATGGGCGGCTTCGCCAAGGACACCACGCCGTTCTCCGAATTCCTGTGGGCCGACTTCCTGCGCCGGCAGGTCTCGCGCAAGGCGGTGGAGGCCGATTTCGACAAGGCGCTGGAGAAGGCGATGGCCGCGGCCAGAAGCAAGAACGCGATCTATCTGCCCGGCTGGTGCGGTCCGGCGGACGACGATTAAAAGTATTTACGTCAGTCGCGCTGGAAGATCCTGGCGCCGGGGTAGGCGCGGCGGGCGTAAGTGACCACCAGCGCGCGGTCCTGGGTGTCCAGGAACGGCGTTCGGATCTGGGACGATCCGACGATGAGGTGCCACAGGCCATTGAGCTTCTGGATCACGATCTTCATTTGCGTCGTCCTCGATGACTCCCATTCCAGCGAATGTTGCTTGTCGCCGCAGTGCCTGGGATCGCGGTCGCGGGTACGAAATACCCAACACGCCCGGCGCTGCAAAACACGTCCACCCCAGTTAGTTGGTTACGGAATGCGCCCGGATAAGCCGGATCTCATCACAGCCGCTTGAGCGAAATCAATTTCCGCGCCCACGACACCGTCCTGAAACAGAGCCGTCCCATCTCTATGGGGTAGTCGAGCTCACACAGGAGGCGAACATGCGCCGTCTGGCTTTCGTAGTTGCCTTGCTCGCGGTCGCTTCGGCGGGAATCTCTGCATCCTTTGCCGCGGTCCACCACGCCAAGACGTTGACGTTCGCGGAGCGCTTTGCTCCGGCGCTCGAGTTGATGGCGAAGCGCTAGCGGCATAGCGCCGCCAAGCCGTGAGCGATGCAGCGGCTGCGCGCTCCGAGGCGGACATCGCGTCGCACCTTGCGAGCGATGACGGCCGGGTCAGGCTTGACCTGTCGCAAATCTGCCTCGCCCTGACCGGCTAAGGTCTGCCTGCATGGTTGCAGAGACAGCGTTGCGCCCCGATGCCGAGGGCCCGGGCTCCAAGTCATGCAGATTTTGGAGGCACGGCCATGAGCGTCATCTTTCGCATTCTCTTTGTCCTCGCCGGCGCGATCACGGCGCTGTTCGTCGCGCGTGACGCACTGAATTTCACCATCATCCAGACCTTCGTCGCCGTCCTGCTCGCCACCGCAATCGTCGGTGCCGGCACCCTCTGGAGCTTGCGTCGAAAGTCGTGAGCGATGTGCAACGCGCAAGTGCGGCCGGCCTGAGTGAGACCGAGGCCCGGGCGAGGCTCGCGGCAGACGGCCCCAACGAACTGCCTCGGCCGGAACGACGCAGTCCGCTGCGCATCGTGGTGGACGTGCTGCGCGAGCCGATGCTCCTGCTGCTGCTTTGCGGCGGGCTGATTTACCTTGTGCTCGGCGATCTCAAGGAGGCGCTGATCCTCGTGGCGTTCGGGGCGATGTCCATCGTGATCACGGTGGTGCAGGAGACCCGGACCGAGCGCGTGCTGGAAGCCTTGCGCGACCTGACCAGCCCGCGTGCGCTGGTTGTGCGTGACGGTGCGCGCCGGCGAATTGCCGGCCGCGAGGTCGTGCAGGGCGACCTTCTCGTTCTCGGTGAAGGCGATCGCGTCCCCGCCGACGCCGCGCTCGTCGAGGCGCGGGACTTGCAGATCGACGAGTCCCTGCTGACCGGCGAGTCGATGCCCGTCCGCAAGAAGATCGCCGACAAGGTCACAGCGGCCGGTCACCGGCCCGGCGGTGAGGATCAGCCATTCGTGTATTCCGGTTCGCTCGTCGTGCGCGGTGAGGGGCTGGCGCTGGTCGAGGCCACCGGGCCGCGCAGCGAGATCGGGAAGATCGGGCTGTCGCTTCGCGGCCTGCAGGCCGAGCCGCCGCGGCTTCAGCAACAGACCGCAAGGCTGGTGCGGCTCTGTTTTCTCGGCGGCGCCATCATCAGCCTGGCCGCGATTGTGCTCTACGGCGTCTCGCGCGGCGACTGGCTGCAGGCGCTGCTGGCAGGCGTCGCCATCGGCATGTCGATGCTTCCGGAAGAATTTGGCGTCGTGCTCACGGTGTTCATGGCAATGGGCGCGTGGCGGATTTCGCGTGCCCGCGTCCTGACGCGGCGAGCCGCCGCCATCGAGGTCCTCGGCTCAGCGACAGTCCTGTGCACCGACAAGACCGGAACGCTGACGCAGAACCAGATGTCGGTCGCCGAGCTGCGCTTGCTCGATGGGACGCGCCTGCGTGCGGAGGCGTCCGGACAGGATCATGTCGGGCCCGAATTCGCCGAACTGGCGCGCTGCGGGGCGCTGGCAAGCTCTCCGGAGCCGTTCGATCCGATGGAGAAGGCGCTGCACGTGTTCGCGCGTGATGTCCTGCGGGACGGCGATGCGATGGATGGCGGGCGGACGCTGGTGCGCACCTATGGTCTGCGCCCCGAGCTGCTCGCCATGACCCAGGTTTGGCGGACATCCGCAACGGCGGACCTCATCGCATGCGCCAAGGGCGCGCCGGAAGCGATTGCGCGCCTGTGCAGGCGGAACCAGGCCGATCGGGAGGCCGTGCAAACTGCCGTCGGCGCGATGGCGAAGGACGGGCTTCGCGTGCTGGGATTGGCGGTTGCCGTGTGCGATGACGCTTCATTGCCGGCATCCCAGGAGGCTTTCGTATTTCGCTTCGTTGGCCTGGTCGGCCTTGCCGACCCGTTGCGGCCTCATGTTCCGGAGGCGGTTCGCGAATGCCGTTCGGCCGGCATCCGGGTCGTCATGATCACGGGCGATTATCCGGCGACCGCCATGGCGATCGCCGGGCAAGCCGGGCTCGACGTCAATGAGGTCGCAACCGGGGAGCAGGTCAAGCTCGCGGACGACAGCGAGCTCGAGACACTCGTCAGGAACGTGAACGTCTTCGCGCGGGTTCTGCCGGAGCAGAAGCTGCGGATCGTCCAGGCGCTGAAGCGCGGCGGCGAGATCGTTGCGATGACGGGCGATGGCGTCAACGACGCGCCGTCGCTGAAGGCCGCCCATATCGGGATCGCGATGGGTGGCCGCGGCACCGACGTCGCCCGCGAGGCATCCTCGATCGTCCTGCTCGACGACGATTTCAGCTCCATCGTCGCATCCATCCGCCTCGGGCGCCGGATCTACGACAATCTGCGCAAGGCCATGGCCTTCATCTTCGCGGTTCACGTTCCGATCGCGGGCCTTGCGCTGCTTCCCCTGGTGTTCGGGCTGCCGCTGGTGCTCGGCCCGGTGCACATCGCCTTCCTGGAGCTGATCATCGATCCCGTCTGCTCGCTGGTGTTCGAGGCCGAGCGGGAGGAGCGCGACGTCATGAAGCGTCCGCCGCGGCGTGCCGACGCGGAGCTGTTCTCGTGGCCCCTGATCGCCTGGAGCATTCTGCAGGGCGCGATGGCCTTCGCCTTGATCGCCGTGATCTTCGTCGCAGCGCTTCGTTCCGGCCTTCCGCCCGATGAGGCTCGCACCCTCGCGTTCTTTGCGCTCGTCGTCTGCGTCCTCGCGCTGGTGCTGGTCAATCGATCCTTCAGCGCATCCTTCTTGTCTGCCTTCTTCCGTCCGAACGCGGCGCTGCTCTGGATATTCCTCTTGATTGCGCTCGTTCTCGCCACAGCCTTGTTCTGGCCGCCGGCCTCCGGTCTGTTTCGCTTCGGGCCGCTGCATGTTGACGATTTGATGATCACGCTCGGCGCGGGACTATTGGTGCTTACGGCGCTCGAACTGCTGAAGCCGCTTTGGGGCCGGCGGTTACGATTCTAGCTGCCCTCGCGGCGATCCACCTTCGGCAAGGTCTCCGCTTGGTGCGGATCCTCCTTGCCGCCAAGAGCACGATGCAGCCAGCGCTCGAGACGGCGACCGATCGTGAGCAGAACGAACGCGAAGGTCAGTGCGACCAAAACGATCCGCCATTGCCCGGTGCCGCAGACGATGCCCAGGCAGGCGGCGAGGAAGGTGCAGGCGGCACTGGTCAGGCCGCGCACGCGAAAACGCTCGCTCTCGTGGACGATGACGCCGGCGCCGAGGAAGCCGATCCCGGTGAGGATGCCCTGGATGACGCGGCTCGCTGCGTCGGTGATCTTGCCGGGCTCGGCGAACTGGACTGCGAGCAGCACGACGGTCGCAGTGGAGAGCCCGACAATGCCGAGCGTCTTCAGCCCGATCGGCTTGCCGTGCAGGTCGCGGTTGAGGCCGATCGCGCCGCCGGCGAGCGTCGCTGTGCCGAGGCGCAGCAGGATTTCGGACCAATCGAGCTCGGTCATGGCGCCTCGATCATGTCTTCGGCAGGCGGCCCATCAGATAGAACTCCTCGTTCGGCCGCATGCCCGTGAAGTTCGCCAGCCGGTTCGACAGCGCGAAGAAGGCGGAGATCGCGGCGATGTCCCAGATGTCGTCGTCGCTGAAGCCGTGCGGTGCGAGCGCCGCGAAATCGTCATCGGAAATCCGCTGCGCGTCAGCCGAGACCTTCATGGCGAAATCGAGCATCGCCTTCTGCCGCGGCGTGATGTCGGCCTTGCGGTAGTTGATCGCGACCTGGTCGGCGATCACAGGGTTCTTGGCGCGGATGCGCAGGATCGCGCCATGGGCGATCACGCAATACTGGCACTGGTTCGCGGCCGACGTCGCCACCACGATCATCTCGCGCTCGGCCTTGGTGAGGCCGCCGTCCTTCTCCATCAGCGCGTCGTGATAGGCGAAGAAGGCGCGGAACTCGTCGGGGCGGTAGGCCAGCGTCAGGAACACGTTCGGCACGAAGCCGCTCTTCTCCTGCACGGCAAGAAGACGCGTGCGGATGTCGTCGGGCAGCGTGTCGATGGCTGGGGCGTGAAAGCGTTGCGTGGCGGTCTTTGTCATGGGCATGGATTCCGGGCTAGGGGCGGGAACCATAGTCGATGCGGGGGGCGGGCTCAACGCGCCGCTCTCGTGCCCCGGACGCGGCGCAGCGCCTCTTCGGCGGTGCGCTGCTGAGCCGGGGCCCAGCTTTGCCTAAGGGCGGTGATCGTGGGCCTCGGTCCCGGCTCAGCGCAGCAGCGTTGCACGCTGCGGCGCGTCCGGGACACGAGCGATGTGCTACCGCAGCGGCTTCTTCAGCAGCGAGAAGCGGTCCGGGTCGAGGCCCATCGACGGCTGCAGCATCGGGGCTTCGACGCTGGACATCGTCTTCGCCGGCGGCGCCGAGAAAACCGGATCGTTCGGCACGTCGCGCTGCGAGGTGGCACCGCGCCAGCGCTCGAGCACGGCGCTGACGAAATGCATGTCGTGGCCCGAGGTGACGGACGGCACGCTCGAGATGGTGGCTTCGCCGCGCGGCAATTGGTGCGGCGGCACCTCCTTGAAGCGCAGCCGCGTCGGCAGCGCCACGCCTTCGCCGAACGCCAGCACCTCGCGGGTGCCGAGCGACGGCACGAAGGAGAGCAGGTTCGCGGCGGCATCCGACACCGCGGCGCGCAACAGCGCCTGGTCGCGGTCGTTGGCGAGGCGCATCGTGAACAGCGTGTTGCACTGGGAGATGATGGTGGCGTCGAGCTCGGCCGGGCGCTGGGTGATCAGGCCGAGATAGACGCCGTATTTGCGGCCTTCCTTGGCGATGCGCGACACCGCCTTGCGGGTCGGGCCGAAGCCGATGTTGCGGTCGGCGGAGGCATAGCGGTGCGCCTCCTCGCAGACGAACAGCAGCGGCGAGACGCCGTCGCTCCACAGGCCGAAGTCGAAGGCCATGCGGCAGAGCACGGACACGACCGAATCGATCACCTCGGCCGGAAAGCCGGCGAGCTGCATCACCGTCATCGGCTTGCCGTTGGCGGGCAGGCGGAACAGATGGCTGATCACCTCGGCCATGGTGTCGCCGCCGACATTGGCGTTGTCGAACATGAAGGCGTAGCGCGGGTCGTTGCGCACCGCCTCGATGCGCGAGATCAGCTTGTGATAGATGATGCGCGAGGAGCGGTTCTCGAGCTTGCCCATGCGTTCGTCGATCAGCGACAGCAGGTCGACGAGGCGATAGGGCACCGGCGTATCGACGGTGTAGCCGATCTGCTTGGGATCGATGCGCTTGAGGCCGATGCGATCGGCGTTCTGGTACTGGGTGTAGACGCCCTTGGCGAGCGGGATCACCTCGGCGAGGATGTCGAGCTCTTCCGGCACGCCGGCGCGGCCGCCGAACAGCACGTCGACGATTTCCTCGAAATTGAACAGCCAGAACGGCAGCTTCAGGTTTCGCGGGTTGAGCACCAGCGCGCGGTCGCCGAAGCAGCGGCCATATTCGTTGTGCACGTCGAGCAGGAAGATGCGCAGGTTCGGCCGCGCCTTCAGGATCTCGTTGAGCAGCAGCGAGACGCCGGTCGATTTACCGACGCCGGTCGATCCCAGCACCGCAAAATGCTTGGACAGCATTTCCTCGACGTCGACATAGGCGATGACCGAGCGGTCCTGCTGGAGGAAGCCGACATTGATCTGGTCCGAGCCGGTCGGCGCGTAGATCGTGCGCAACTCCTGGCTGGTGATCAGGTCGACGGCATCGCCGATGGTCGGATAGTTGGTGACGCCGCGCTGAAACTTGGCCTTGTCCGCGGCATTGAGAATCTCGCCGAGCAGGTCGACCGAGGCGATGGCGATGTAATTGTCCGAGCTCGACAGATTCTCGCAGGAGACCTCCGTGATCATCGCAACGATGACCGAGCTGGCACAACGAATGCTGACGAAACGGCCGACGGTCGCCCGCACCTCCGAGATCGGCATCCGGCTTTCCGCCAGAAGCCCGACCCGGGCGAGCGATCCGCGAACCGAAATCACGCGTCCAAAGGATGTCACGATCAATGAACCTGGCAAGAGCAAGGGATTTGCCCGGACTATGGCCGGCCGTCGCTGCACAAACGGTTAAACGCCGGGCGCGCCCGCTCCGTTAAATCCGTGGTAATTCGGTCCGGAGCCTTGTCGCCAATGCCTGCTCATGGGCGGAATCACCGTGAAAAGACTGCATTTCCGGACCTTTAGGCCGGTCCTTAAGGAAGAGTTTACCATTCGAGCAGGCCTTTCGTCCGCCCATCGGTCCGGTCAGGCCCCATTCGCAGCAGGGACGCTGGCTGCTTTTGTTGACGGGACCTAATGATTTGTACATTAGTACAAATGAGGGCACCGCACGCAAGGCCCGCCCGCGCGTTGTGCCGTGCGCGTCTCAATCGCGCCGCCCGGTCAGGCGGATCGCAGCCATGCTCCAGGAGGAAACCATGCAGCCCGAACCGATCCTCGATCTCGCCCATCTCGGCCACATGGAGCTGCTGACGCCGAAGCCGGACGAAAGCCTGAAATTCTTCGTCGATGTCATGGGCATGACGGTCAGCGGACAGAAGGGTGAGTCGGTCTATTTGCGCGGCTGGGACGATTACGAGCGCTATTCGCTCAAGCTCACGGCATCCAAGACCTCGGGCATGGGCCACATGGCGCTGCGTGCGCGCAGCCAGCAGGCGCTGGAGCGGCGCGTCGCCGCACTGAAGGGATCCGGCTTCGACATCGGCTGGATCGACGGCGACATGGGGCAGGGGCCGACGTTCCGCTGCCGCGATCCCGATGGCCATATCGTCGAGCTCTATTACGAGACCGAATGGTATCAGGCGCCGCCCGAACTCAAGCCTGCGCTGAAGAACCAGGCACAGCGCTTTCCCGCCCGCGGCGTCAATGTCCGCCGCCTCGACCATCTCAACTGCCTCGCCGTCGACATCAAGGCCAACCGCGAGTTCTTCGAGACCTATCTCGGCTGCCGCCTTACCGAGCAGATCGTGCTCAACGACGGCCGTGAAGCTGCGATGTGGCTGACGATGTCGAACAAGAGCTACGATTTCGCCTATTCGCTCGATCATTCGGGCGTGCCGGGCCGCTTCCACCACGTCACCTACGCCCTCGACAGCCGCGAGGAGATTCTGCGCGCCGCCGACATTTTTCTCGAGAACGGCGTGCACATCGAGACCGGGCCGCACAAGCACGCGATCCAGCAGACCTTCTTCCTCTACGTCTACGAGCCCGGCGGCAACCGCGTCGAAGTCGCCAATGCCGGCGCACGCCTCATCCTCGCGCCCGACTGGAAGCCGATCGTGTGGACCGAGGAGGAGCGCAAGAAGGGCCAGGCCTGGGGATTGAAGACGATCGAGTCCTTCCACACCCACGGCACGCCGCCGGTGGAGGTGAAGAAGCACGGCTAATTGGCAGACGCGCGCACCTTTTCGATCGTCTCGCGCACGCCGGTCCAGGCCGGCTTGCCAGGTGCGAACTGCCGGCGCAGGAAGCTGACGAGCTGCTCGATCTGCGCGTCGCTCATGCTGTTCCTGAAGGCGGGCATGTAGCCGAGATCGCTCGAGGCGGGCTCCGCGATGCCGTGCAGGATCACTTGCACCAGATTGTCCGAGGTGGCGCTGTGCAGATTGCTGTTGAGCGCGAGCGAAGGCCTTGTGCCGAACAGCGGCAGGCCGCCGACCTCGTGGCAGACGGCGCAGGCGCCTTGGTAGAGGCGCGCGCCGGTCGACGACGCGACTGTGACCTGGGTCGCGCTCTCGAGCCTGGTGGCGAGCGCATCCTGCGCCTGTTGGTCGACCGCGGCGTCGTTGAACGAGTTGAGATAGAGCGCCATCGCACGGATGTCCTGATCGGGCAGAGCCCTGAGATCCCGGATGATCGGCGCCATCGGGCCGGCGGCGACGCCGTGGTAACGCGAATGTCCCGTGCGCAAATAGGCGTAGAGCTCATCCTCGCTCCACGGGATCGGCGCCTGCGAGAGCGAGGTCAGCGCCGGTGCTTCCCAGCCCTCGGCAAAGCCGCCGGCGAGATAGGCCTCGCGCTGCTCGGCGCCGAGCGCGTTGCGCGGCGAATGGCAGGCGCTGCAATGACCGAGGCTCTCGACCAGATAGGCGCCGCGATTCCACAGCTCGGACTTGGCGGGATCTGGCTTGAACTCGCGCGCCTGGTGGAACAGCGCATTCCAACCCGCCAGCAGCGGGCGGAGATTGAACGGGAAGGCGAGCGTGTTGGCCGGCGTCGACGCGCGCACCTCAGGCTGCGCCATCAGGTAAGCGTAGAGCGCCTGCAGATCGGCGTCGCTGGTCTTTGCAAAATGCGGGTAGGGGAAGGCGGGATAGAGCTGGCGTCCGTCGCGATGCAGGCCATCCCGCATGGCACGCTCGAAGGCGGGGTAGGACCAGGCGCCGATCCCGGTCTCGACGTCGGGCGTGATGTTGGTTGCGTAGATCGTGCCGAACGGCGTTGCCAAGGCGCGGCCGCCGGCGTTTGGTGCGCCGCCGACGGCGGTGTGGCATTCGGCGCAATTGCCGAGCGCGGCAAGCTGCTCCCCGCGCGCGATCGTTGCCGCTGAATAGACCGACGCATCGGGCCGCGCGATCGGCGCGATGGCGCGTCCCGGCAGAAGCGCGGCGCCAATGCCGATCGCGGCGGTGCATACGGCTGCGATCGTTGCGAAGATGCCGGCCCGCCTGGCGAACGGGTTCTCCCAGATGCGAGACGGAGGCGGGGCTGGCGGCGCGGGCAGGGCCTGCGGCGTCGCCGGTGCTTCGCCGTGCAATCCCTTGAGGATGCGCTCGGGCGTGAACGGCGGCTCGCGGAAGCGCACGCCGGTGGCGTCGAAGATGGCGTTCGCAATCGCCGCCGCACTCGGCACCGAGGCGGACTCGCCGACGCCGAGCGGCGGCTGATCCTGCCGCGGCAGCATCAGCACGTCGATCTTGGGCACGTCGGGGAAGGGGATAATGGGATAGGCGCCCCATTCGCGCGCGGCCACCGCGCCGCGCTCGAACGAGACCTCTTCCATCAGCACGCGGCTGGTGGACTGGATGACGTTGCCCTGGATCTGGTGGCGCACGCCGTCCGGGTTGATCATCAACCCGGAATCCTGCCCCGCGACGACGCGCGTCACGCTGACATCGCCGGTCGTCTTGTTCACCGCGACGTCGGCAACCCAGGCCGACCACGCCGCGCCATAGCCCGGAAACTTGCTGTGCACGTAGAGCGCATAGGCAAAGCCGCGCCCGTGCACGACATCGCCGTCCTTCTCTTCGCGGACCGGCCGCGGCGTCCAGCCCGCACGCTCGGCCACCGCATTGACCAGATCGACCGCGCGCGGGTCCTTCAGATAACGAAGACGATATTCGATTGGGTCGACGCCGGCTTCGGTTGCAGCCTCGTCGATATAGGATTCATGCGCAAAAGTGTTCGGCAGGGCCGAGACGCCGCGGAACCAGGATGCGCGGACGATCGGCGACATGTCGTGGGCGACCACGCGCATGTGCTCGTAATCGTAGGGCGGGATCGCGGTGCGGTCGCCCATCTGGAGCACCGCGGGCTCCGGCGAGAGGCGGCTGGTCAGCAGCAGCGCCAGCGTCGGCGCGGCATTCGAGGGATAGCGCGTGGCAAGGTCGTAAGCAGCAATGCTGCCGTCAGCGCTGAGGCCGCCATTGACGTCGATGAGTTGTGCAGTGCCTTTGGGCTCCCAGGCGTGCTCCTGCTCGCGCGTCAGCTGCACGCGGACGGGACGGCCAACGGCGCGCGACAGCAGGAGCGCATCGGCGGTGACGTCGTCGGCGCAGTTGCGGCCGTAGCAGCCGGCGGCCTCCAGTCGGATCACCTCGATTTCGCTCTCGGGGCGCTCGATCAGCAGCGCCAGATCGCTGCGCAGCACGTGGGGATTCTGCGTGCCCGACCAGACGCGGATGTTCCCGTCGCTATAATCGGCGACGGCGCAGGAGGGGCCGATCGAGGCGTGCATCTGATACGGCCAGACGTAAGTGCGCTGCATCGGCTTGGCCGCGCCCGAGATCGCGGCTTCGACGTCGCCCTTGTCGATCAGCGTGCGCGGTGTCGATGGATTGGCGCGCAGCGCGGTCTCGACATCGGCGAGGTCGGTCAGCGTCGGCGTCGGCTTCCAGCTCACCTTGAGCCGCTCTGCCGCACGGATCGCAATCTCCTCGCGCTCGGCGACGACGCCGACAAAATCGCCGATCCGCACCACGGCCAGGAGGCCAGGAATGTCGCGCACGGAGGATTCGTCCACAGCGATCAGGCTGGTGCCGACGAACGGTCCGGCATCGACGCCGGCATAGGGCGGCCGCACCACGCGGCCATGCACCATGCCTGATACGCGGACGTCGTGCACGAAGGTCAGCTCGCCCGTGGCTTTGGCAGGTAGATCGACGCGCGGCACCGAGTGGCCGACGATGGCGTAGTCGCCGACCGGCTTGAGCTGCACGTCGTCGGCCAGCTCGAGGCGGATCGCCTCGTCGCCGATGAGCTCGCCATAGCTGATGCTGCGGTTGTCGTGGCCGCGAACGAGCCCGTCCTCGATCTTGAGCTCGGCTTCCGGCAAGTCCAGGCGTTCCGCCGCGCGCGTGATCAGAAAGTGCCGCGCTTGCGCCGCGGCCTTCCGCAGCGGCACTGCGGTGATCTGGATGGTCTCGCTCGCGATCGTCGCGCCCTGGTTCGGCACCACGGCCGTGTCGCCGAGCACGACGACGACTCGGGCAAAGGAGACGTCGAGCTCTTCGGCGACGATCTGGCCCAGCGCAGTGCGGATACCGGTGCCGAGATCGACATGGCCATTATAGGCCGTGACCGAACCGTCCGCGGTGATGCGGATGAAGGTTTCCGATGTGACCTCGTCCACGCTGCGCGCGACGATGAGCGAACCCGCGCGCTCAGCTCCGTTCGAAACAAGGGAGGCCATCAATCTGCGGCCTCGGTGAGCTGGCCCGATGCGCGCATCACCGCGCGGAGGATCTCGATATGGGTGCCGCAGCGGCAAAGATTGTAGCGCAGCGCCGCCAGCACCTCCTGCTCGGTCGGCTGTGGATTGATCGCGAGCAACGCCTTGGTGGTCATGATCATGCCGTTGAGACAGTAGCCGCATTGCGCGGCCTGCTCGTCGATGAAGGCCTGCTGCACGACGTCGGGCTGGTCGCGGGTGCCGAGGCCTTCGAGCGTCACGATGTCGCGCCCGGCGCAGCCGCTCACCGGAATCACGCAGGAGCGTGCCGCTCGTCCGTCGATCAGGACAGTACAGGTGCCGCATTCCCCCAAGCCGCAGCCGTATTTCGGGCCGTTCAGCGCGAGGTCGTTGCGCAGCACGTAGAGCAGCGGCGTGTCCCGCGCTGCCGTGACCTCGTGGATCCTGCCGTTCACGGTGAGGCGGATCGGTGTCTGCGTCATCCTCGTTCCCAAGCCCAAGACAATACCAAGATCATGCAATCGCGAAAATCCGCCGCCGCCGCGACGATACCGTTTGTACACAAACGTGCAAGCCGTGCATGCCGCACTGCAGCGCGACTGCCTTCTTTGTGGACAGGGCAGATAGGCAAATGAGGTTTTATGCGGCAGCGGCATCTTTTGCGCTGCACCGCCGCTTGACAGCCCCGGGGCACCGCGCGCAACATCGTTCGTATACGAATGATAACTGCGATGTCCGCCGGCTCCGACATGGTGACAGAAACGACGAGCGCCGTCATCGACAAGATCCGCTGCGATGCTTGTCCGGTGATGTGCTACATCAAGCCCGGCGCGGCGGGGGCCTGCGACCGCTATGCCAATCACGATGGCAAGCTCGTCCGTGTCGATCCGCACGTCATCCTGGAGCGCACCGTCTCGCACGGCGGCAAGCTCGTCCCGTTCAGCCGCACCGAGGACTGGGACGGCAAGATCGTCCATGAGCCCTCGACTTTCGTGACGGCGATCGGCGCGGGCACGACCTATCCCGACTACAAGCCGGCGCCGTTCATCGTTTCCGCGGAGGTCGACGGCGTCGACATGGTGACTGTCGTCACCGAGGGCATCTTCTCCTATTGCGGCATCAAGGTGAAGATCGACACCGACCGCTATCTCGGCCCGGAGACCGCGACCGTGCGCGCGCAGGGCGAGGCGGTCGGCCATGTCACCACCAGCGAATACGGCTCGCAGATGCTCTCGCTCGGCGGCGTGCATCATCTCACCGGCGGCTCCAAGAAGGAGGGCCGGATCACCTGCGACACGCTGATGGACCTCGCCAATTGCAAGGCGGTGGAGCTCACGATCGATGGCGGCGCCACCGTGGTGGTGCAGGCCGGCCAGCCGCCGATCGTCAACGGCGTGAAGGAAGAGCGCATGCGCGTCGGCTGCGGCTCGGCGACGATCGGCATGTTCGCCAAGCAATGGCACGGCAAGGTGGACGAGGTCGTCGTGGTCGACGACCACATCACCGGCGTGCTGAGCGAGCATCAGGCCGGCAAGCTGCTCGACATCGCCGACACCGGCATCAAGATGAAGGGCCGTCGCTCGACGCCCGGCCGCTATTTCCAGGTGGCCGATCCGGGCACGGGCTGGGGTGGCACCAACATCTCCGATCCCTTGTCGATCCTGGGCCCATTCGATCCCAAGGAAGCAAAGCCCGGTCTGACCATGCTGATGGTCTCCACCACGGGCGAGCATTCGTCCTATTACGTGCTCGACGAGGCCTTGAAGCCGGTCGAGACCGAGATGCCGGCCGACCTGAAGTTTTCGGTCGAGCGTATCCAGGAGAACTGCGAGCCCGCGCTGTGCACGGTGCTGTTCATGGCGGGCGCGGGCGGCTCGCTGCGCGCCGGCGTCACCGACAACCCGGTGCGTTTGACCCGCTCAGTCAAGGACGCGCTGACGCGCGTCACCAGCGGCGGTGCGCCGGTCTATGTCTGGCCCGGCGGCGGCATCACCTACATGGTCGATGTCACCCAGATGCCGTCAGGCGCGTTCGGCTATGTGCCGACACCGGCCCTGGTCGCGCCGATCGAGTTCACGATGAAGCTGTCCGACTATGCCGCGCTCGGCGGACACATGGATTATGTGAAGCCGCTGTCCGAGGTGCAGAACGGCGACGATGTCCGCCAATTGCCCTGGCAGAACCCGATTCCGGGGCCCCGCACATGACCAGGCGCCCGCAAATCGCATTGCTGTCTGATGGCCGGCGGCTGCATTTGCAGGATGGACCGATCGATCTGATCGTGGAGGCGAGGGGACGTACGGATGCGGTGCGGGCCGCCTATCAGGCTGCGGCGCTGCGGTTCACCGGATTGCTCGACGAGCTTTGCGCGGAGCTGCCGGAGCTGCGTGCGGCGGCCGAGGAGAAAACGTCGCTGAAGGGCGTCGTCGCGCGCCGCATGCATGCCGCGGTGGCGCCCTATGCCGCCGATTGCTTCATCACGCCGATGGCGGCCGTTGCCGGTAGCGTCGCGGACGAAATTCTGGCTGCGATGCTGCGCGATGCGACGCTCGATCGGGCTTACGTCAACAATGGCGGCGACATCGCGCTTCATCTCGCCAAGGGCGAGCATTTTTCAGTCGGCCTGATGGATCGGCCCGACCGCGACGGCGTGATGCGGACGATGCGGATCGATGCGGACGATCCGGTGCGGGGTGTCGCGACCAGCGGCCGGCACGGCCGCAGCTTTTCGCTCGGGATCGCCGATGCCGTGACCGTGCTGGCCGCAACCGCTTCGCAGGCCGATGCGGCCGCGACCGTGATCGCCAATGCCGTCGATCTGCCCGGGCATCCCGCAATCATCCGAAGGCCTGCGAACGAGCTTCAGCCTGACAGCGATCTGGGCGCGCGGCTCGTGACGCGCGATGTCGGCGAGCTGTCTCACAATGAGATCGCCGCCGCGCTCGAATCTGGCGCGGAATGTGCACGGCATTTATTCGATCGTCGGCTGATCGAGGGTGCCGTGCTGCAGCTTTGTGGTGATATGCTTGTCATCGGACCGAAAGATATTGAGCGGCTAGGATCGCGCCCGCGTCAGCTGGAGAACGCGGTTCATGCCTGAACAGGGAAGTGTCCAGAGGAAGCAGCCATGAGCGCGATCATCCGCAAGATCGTCACTGTGGTCGAAGAGACGCAGATGGAGATGGGCCGACAGGTATCACCCCCGACCCGGCGTGCGGCGGCGATTGCCGTCATCGAGAATCCGTTTGCCGGAAAATATGTCGAGGATCTTTCGCCGTTGATCGCGATCGGCGAGGAGCTGGGCGAGCTCCTGTCGAAACGCGCGGTGGCCGCGCTCGGCATCGATGGTGCCAAGGCGCACAGCTACGGCAAGGCCGCGGCCGTCGGCGAGAACGGCGAGCTGGAGCATGCCGCCGCCATCCTCCATCCCAAGATGGGCGCGCCGGTGCGTAAAGTTCTGGGCAAGGGCGCGGCGCTGATCCCGTCGTCGAAGAAGCGCAGCGGCCCGGGCACCACGCTGGACATTCCGCTCGGGCACAAGGACGCAGCCTTCGTGCGCAGTCACTTCGACGGCATGGAAGTACAGATCAACGACGCGCCGCGCGCCAACGAGATCATGGTCGCGGTCGCCGTCACCGACAGCGGCCGTCCGCTGCCGCGCGTCGGCGGGCTCACGGTTGCGGAGATCAAAGGCGAAGACGGTCTAAGATAGAGGTCGTAAGCGAGTTCAAATTGGAGGTTGGGATGCGAGCAAGAAGTTACTTCGTCGGCGCGGCCTTCGCGCTTCTGGCGGGCGGCATGGCTCATTCGGCCCTGGCGCAGGACATCAAGATCGGCGAGATCAACAGCTATTCGCTGCTGCCGGCATTCACCGAGCCCTATCGCAAGGGCTGGCAGCTTGCAGTCGAGGAAATCAACGCGGCCGGCGGCATCAACGGCAAGAAGCTCGTCGTCGTCTCCAAGGACGACGGCGGCAAGCCGGCGGACGCGCAGACCGCGGCCAACGAGCTCGTCTCCAGCGAGGGCGTGGCGATGCTCGCCGGCACGTTCCTGTCGAACATCGGTCTTGCGGTCTCTGACTTCGCCAACCAGAAGAAGGTGTTCTTCCTCGCAGCCGAGCCGCTCACGGACGCCATCACCTGGTCCAAGGGCAACAAATACACCTTCCGCCTGCGTCCCTCCAACTACATGCAGGCGGCGATGCTGGTGGAGGCCGCCAGCAAGCTGCCGGCGAAACGCTGGGCAACGATCGCGCCGAACTACGAGTACGGCCAGTCGGCGGTCGCGGTGTTCAAGAAGCTGATGTCGGAGAAGCGCCCCGACATCCAATGGGTCGACGAGCAATGGCCGCCGCAGGGCAAGATCGACGCCGGCCCGGTGGTGCAGGCGGTTGCCGCCGCCAACCCGGAAGCGATCCTCAACGTCACGTTCGGTGCCGACCTCGTCAAGCTCGTGCGCGAAGGCAACACCCGCGGCCTGTTCAAGGGGCGTGAGGTCGTCTCCTTCCTGACCGGCGAGCCCGAATATCTCGATCCGCTCAAGGACGAGACCCCGGAGGGCTGGATCGTCACCGGCTATCCCTGGTACTCGATCAAGACGCCCGAGCATGATGCGTTCCTGAAGGCGTATCAGGCCAAGTACAACGACTATCCGCGTCTCGGCTCGATTGTCGGTTACCAGACCATCAAGTCGGCGGCCGCGATCCTGACGAAGGCTGGCTCGACCGATCCGGAGAAGCTGATCGCTGCGGCGGAGGGGCTGTCGACGCCGTCGCCGTTCGGCGAGATCACCTTCCGCAAGATCGACCACCAGTCGACGTTAGGGGCCTTCGTCGGCAAGACCGCGCTGAAGGACGGCAAGGGCGTGATGGTGGATTCGTCCTACAAGAAGGGCGCGGACTATCTGCCTGGTGATGCCGAAGTCGAGAAGCTGCGTCCGAAGGATTGATGCATAGACACCGGGGCCTTCATGGTTCGAGACGCGCGGCGTCGCCGCGCTCCTCACCATGAGGGTCCCGGACCTCATCCTGAGGAGGCGCGGAGCGCCGTCTCGAAGGATGAAGCCCAGAACTCAGACTTAACTAACCCGGACCGAAGATGGCCTTTTACGTCGTACAGTTTCTGACCGGTCTCGCCAGCGCAGCGTCGCTGTTCCTGGTGGCGTCGGGCCTGTCGATCATCTTCGGCGTGACGCGGATCGTGAATTTCGCGCATGGCGCCTTCTACATGATCGGCGCCTACATCGCCTTCACGCTGACCGAGCGCCTGTCCGGCGCATTCGGCTTCTGGGGCGGCATCGTGCTGGCCGCGTTCGCGGTGGCGCTGATCGGCGTCATCGTCGAGATGGTGCTGCTCCGGCGCATCTATCATGCGCCCGAGCTGTTTCAGCTGCTCGCGACCTTCGGCCTGACCCTGATGGTCGAGGATCTCGTGGTGCTGATCTGGGGGCCGGACGATCTCGTCGGCCGCCGCGCGCCGGGCTTCAAGGGCGCCATCGACTTCTTCGGCCAGAACATTCCGAGCTACGATCTGTTTCTGATCGTGCTCGGCCCCGTCGTGCTCGGCATTCTCTGGCTGCTGTTCCAGCGCACGCGCTGGGGCGTGCTGGTGCGCGCGGCGACGCAGGACCGCGACATGGTGGCAGCCCTCGGCGTCAATCAGAAATGGCTGTTCACGAGCGTATTTGCCGTCGGCGTCTTCCTCGCAGCGCTCGGCGGCGCGCTCCAGATCCCGCGCGATGCCGTGCATCACGCCATGGATCTGCGGATCATCGTCGAGGTGTTCGTCGTGGTCGTGATCGGCGGCCTTGGCAGCATCGTCGGCGCTTTCGTCGCGGCGGTGCTGGTCTCCGAGCTGAATGCCTTCGGCATCCTGATCTTCCCGAAGATCTCCATCATCCTGGTCTTCCTGGTGATGGCGGTGGTTCTGATCGTGCGTCCCTGGGGCCTGTTCGGCAAGCCGGAGGCGGCTGCGCGCAAGACGCCGGGCCTCACCGTCAATCCCTGGCGGCCGCTGACGTCGAACGAGCGGCTGGCCTCGCTGGTAGCGCTCGTCATCGCGGCGACGCTGCCGCTGTTCGCCGGCAATTATCTGCTGACCGTGGGCTCGGAGATCGCGATCTTCGTGATCTTCGCCGTCAGCCTGCACTTCCTGATGTCGGTCGGCGGCCTCGCCTCGTTCGGTCACGCCGCCTATTTCGGCCTCGGCGCCTATGGCATTGCTTTCCTTGCCAAGATGGCGGGACTGCCGATGATCGTCTGCCTGCTGCTCGGGCCGCTGCTCGGCTGCATGGGCGCGGCGGTGTTCGGCTTCTTCGCGGTGCAGCTCTCCGGCGTTTATTTTGCGATGCTGACGCTCGCCTTCGCGCAGATCGTGTGGTCGATCGCGTTCCAGTGGGTGAACGTAACCGGCGGTGACAACGGCATTCTGGGTCTCTGGCCATCGAGCTGGGCGGCAAGTCCGTCGCGCTTCTACTGGCTTGCGCTCGGCGTCGCGGCGCTGGTGACAGTCGCGCTGCGGGCCATGGTGTTCTCGCCGTTCGGTTACGCGCTTCGTGCCACGCGCGACTCAGGTCTGCGCAGCGAAGCCATCGGCATCGATGCCAAGCGCATCCAGTGGACCGCCTTCGTGATCTCCGGCACGACCGCCGGCATCGGCGGCGCATTGTTCGCCTATCTCAAGGGCAGCGTGTTCCCCGACAATCTCGGCATCTCGCTGTCGGTCGACGCGCTGGTCATGGTGTTGCTCGGCGGTGTCGAGACGGTGTCGGGCGCGGTGATCGGCGCCATCGTCTACAAGGCTTTGAACATCTGGCTCGTGAGCCAGACCGATCTGTCGAAGCTCGTGCTCGGCGGCTTCATCATGCTGATCGTCGTCGTCTTCCCCAAGGGTATCGTCGGCATGCTGGAGATGCTGGCGCAGCGCCGGAAGAAAGCATCGCCGCCGGGATCCCCCTTGCTCGCCAAGCCGATCGAGTCTGCCGAATGAGTGTCGCACCTCCACTTCTCGCGGTCGAAGACCTGACCAAATCCTATGGCGGCATCCATGCCGTGCGCGGCGTCTCGTTCTCACTGCGGGCCGGCGAGATCCTGGCGCTGATCGGTCCGAACGGCGCGGGAAAGAGCACCTGCTTCGACATGCTCAACGGCCAGAACAAGCCTGATAGCGGGCACGTCCGCCTGCTCGGCGAAGAGATCACGGGCCGGAAGCCGCGCGAGGTCTGGCGGCTCGGCGTCGGGCGCACGTTCCAGATCACCGCGACCTTCGCCACCATGACCGTGCGCGAGAACGTCCAGGTCGCGCTGATCTCGCATGGGAAGCAGCTGTTCAATCTGTTCGGCTCGGCACCGAAGTTCGATCGTGACGAGGCCGGCCGCCTGCTCGAGCTGGTCGGCATGGGCGGCTATGCGGACCGGCCCTGCGGCGAGCTTGCCTATGGCGATCTCAAGCGGCTCGAGCTTGCAGTCGCGCTCGCCAACCAGCCAAAACTGCTGCTGATGGACGAGCCGACGGCCGGCATGGCACCGCGCGAGCGCGTTGAATTGATGCGGCTGACCGCGGGCATTGCCCGGGAGAAATCCATCGGCGTGCTCTTCACCGAGCATGACATGGACGTGGTGTTCGAGCATGCCGACCGCATCATCGTGCTCAATCGCGGGACGTTGATCGCGGAGGGCTCGCCGGCGGAAGTGCGCGGCAATCCCCAGGTGCAGGCGGTCTATCTCGGCGAGGGCCTGGTCTACGATGCCCGCCACCGCGAGGGAGCATCGGCATGAAGCTCACGGTGCAAGACCTCAACAGCCATTATGGTCCGGCGCATATCCTGTTCGACATCGGCTTCGAGGTCGGCGAGGGCGAGGTGGTGGCGCTGCTGGGGCGCAACGGCGCCGGCAAGTCGACGACGTTCCGCTCGATCGTCGGGCTCGTCGCGCAGCGCTCCGGCCGCATCACGTTCGAGGGCAAGGACGTCTCGTCGAAGCCGACCCACGAGATCGTGCGCGAGGGCCTCGGCTACGTGCCGGAGGAACGGCGCATCTTCACGGACCTGACCGTGGAAGAGAATCTCGAAGTCGGCCGCCAGCCGAAGCGTCCGAACGCGCCGCACTGGACGCGCGAAAAGCTGTTCGCGCTGTTTCCAAACCTGGGCGAGATGAAGAACCGCCCGGGCGGACGCATGAGCGGCGGCGAGCAGCAGATGCTCACCATCGCGCGCACGCTGATGGGCAATCCGTCGCTGGTGCTGCTGGATGAACCGTCAGAGGGCCTGTCGCCGAAGATCGTGGAGCAGATGGTCGATGCCATCCTGACCATGAAGAATGAAGGCGTCAGCATCGTCGTCTCCGAGCAGAATTTGCACTTTGCGCGGTTGATCTCCGACCGCGCCTATATCATCGAGCGCGGCCGCATCTGCTTCGGCGGCACCATGGCCGAGCTCGACGCGCGTCCGGACATCCGCGACGCGCATCTGTCGTTGTGACGGCAAGGGGAAGGGCGGGGGACGGATGGCGAGAAGCGTCGCGGCGAAGAAGAGCGTCAAACCGGCCAAGGCGCTCAACAAGCCGCCTTACGTGCTCGACGAACAGGTCGGCTTCATCCTGCGCCAGGTCTGGCAGCGCCACAGCTCGATCTTCGCCCGCGACATCGGCACCAATCTGACGCCGACGCAATGGGCGGCGCTTTCGAAGCTCGCCGAGACCGGGCCGTGCTCGCAGAACCAGCTCGGGCGCCTCACGGCGATGGACGTCGCGACCATCAAGGGCGTGATCGATCGCCTGACCGCGCGCGGCCTCACCGAAACCAGCCAGGATCCGGAGGACGGCCGCCGCCTGCTGGTGAGCCTGACCCGCGCCGGTCAGCAGCTTGCCGAGAAGCTCGCGCCGAACGCCCTGGCGATCACCCGCGAGACGCTGGCGCCGCTCGATGCGAAAGAGCGCGACACGCTGATGGCGCTGCTGAACAAGCTGAGGTGAACTTCGATCTCTCACCGTCACCCTGAGGTGGCCGCTTCTTCAGCGGCCCTCGAAGGGCGACGGCCCCGGCTCTATCTCGGCCGTTCATCCTTCGAGGCTCGCCTTGCTTCGCAAGACGAGCGCCTCAGGATGACGGGGCGAGAGGTTTTGGCCGGCTCTATTTTCCCACCACCTCCGGCACCTTGCCGGCCGGCGGCGTGTTGCGGCTGCGCTGGGTGCGCACGATGCCGTCGATGATGGTCATGCCGATGCCGGGGAGGTCACCGAGCTGCACGCTCTCCAGGATGTTCTTGCCCGGTGAGTGCTGGGCCTTGTCCATGATGACGAAGTCGGCGGAGCGGCCGACCTCGATCAGGCCGCAATCGAGCTGGCGCATCCGGGCGGTGTTGCCGGTGGCAAGGCAGAATGCGATCTCGGCCGGGAGGTCGCCGAGCGAGGACAGCATCGAGACCATGCGCAGGATGCCGAGCGGCTGCACGCCGGAGCCGGCGGGCGCGTCGGTGCCGAGGATGACGCGGTGGAGATCGCCCATCTCGCGCGCGGTGCGCAGCGTGAACAGCGCCGAGCGCTCATTGCCGTTGTGCACGAGCTCGAGCCCGCGCTTGCAGCCCTCGCAGATGCAGCGGATCTGGTCGTCGGGCAGTGCGGTGTGGCCGCCGTTGATGTGGCCGACCACGTCGGTGTCGGCCTCCAGCACCACGTCCTTGTCGATCAGGCCGGAGCCGGGGATCGACGGGCCGCCGGTGTGGATGGTGCTCTGGATGCCGTATTTGCGCGCCCAGCCGACCATCTTTCTCGCGGTCGGGCCGTCCTTGACGCCGCCGAGGCCGACCTCGCCGAGCAGCTTGACGCCGTTCGCCGCCATCTCCTTGAAGTCTTCTTCCACCATCTCGCATTCGATCACCGGCGCGCCGGCGTGAACCTTCACGCCGCCGGGACGCAAGGTCCAGAACGCGCGCTGGGCGAACACGGCCATGGCCTTGAGGCCGACGACGTCGCGGGGGCGGCCGGGCATGTGCACTTCGCCGGCGGAGATCATGGTGGTGACGCCGCCGTGCAGATAGCTGTCGATCCAGTTGATCTGGTTCTGGCGCGGCGTCCAGTCGCCGGCGACAGGGTGGACGTGGCTGTCGATCAGGCCCGGCGTCACCGTGGTGCCGTTGGCGTCGACGATGGTGGTGGCGCCTTCGGTGTTGACGTCCTTGAAGCGGCCGATCGCGCTGATCTTGCCGTTCTCGGCGACGATGGTGTCGCCGTCCAGGATCGGCTTTTCCAAAGCGCCGGACAGGATCAGGCCGATATTGCGGATCACCAGCTTCGAGGGTCCGGTGGCCTGGGGTGCGTCATGCGCCATGGAAGGGGCTCCTTATTCGTAACTGCAACGCTTCCGATCTTGGGCAGCCTTGACCGCGGGATCAAGCCGGATTATTCATTAGTATACGAATGATCGTGTACAAACGACGCATAGCTGCCGGCCTCGGAACCGCAATTGACGCGACAGGGAAGGTGAGATGAGCAATTTCAATCAGGAAAGCGTCTTGAGCGTCCACCACTGGACCGACACGCTGTTCTCCTTCAAGACCACCCGCAGCCCGACCTTCCGCTTCCGCAACGGCGAATTCACCATGATAGGGCTCAAGGTCGGCGAGAAGCCGCTGCTGCGGGCCTACAGCGTCGCCAGCGCCAATTACGAGGACACGCTGGAGTTCTTCTCGATCAAGGTGCCGGACGGCCCCTTGACCTCGCGCCTCCAGCATTTGAAGGAAGGCGACGAGATCATCGTCAGCCGCAAGGCCACGGGCACGCTCGTGATCGATAATCTGGAAGAGGGCCGCAACCTCTACCTGATCGGCACCGGCACCGGTCTTGCGCCGTTCTTGAGCGTGATCAAGGACCCCGAGACCTACGAGCGCTTCGAGAAGGTGGTGCTGCTGCACGGCTGCCGGCACGTCAAGGAGCTCGCCTATGGCGAGATGATCACCGAGCATCTGCCGAAGGACGAGCTGCTCGGCGAGTACATCCGGGGTCAGCTGATCTACTACCCGACCGTGACGCGCGATCCCTTCCACAACCGCGGCCGCATCACCGACCTCATCACCTCGGGCAAGCTCTTCACCGACATCGGCCTGCCGGTGCTGGAAGCCGCCCAGGATCGCGTCATGATCTGCGGCAGCCCGGCCCTGGTGGCGGACACCCGCGTCCTCCTGGGCGAGCGCGGCTTCGTCGAGGGCAATCACGGCGAGCCGGCCCAATTCGTGGTCGAAAAGGCGTTCGCCGAGCGCTAAGCGTTTTCCAGCGAAGTGGATACCGGTTCGCGTGAAAATAGGAATCTAGAGCCCCGTTCCGGGGCTCCAGACACGAAATTTCTACGCGAGAAGATCGCATTTTCGCCACCGCCGGGGCGTTGCGGCGCCGATTCGGCGCACGATACTATGTGGGACCGAATCAGCGGAGTTCCCATATGGTTGCGGACAGCGACAGCAACATCGCCTGGCACCGGGTTCAGTTGAAGAAGAACCGCGCCGAGCTGAAGGCGCTGGAGACCGCGCGCTTCACGATGGGCGAGATCGCCACCTCGAAGCGCAACGGCCAGACGCAGAAGACGATCGCGGAACTCAAGCGCAAGATCGCGCAGTCGGAGCGCGCCATCGCCGATCACGACAAGCGCACGCGCCGTCCACTCGCAACGGACCTGCAGAGCCTCAGCAATGGCAGCTGGAGCCATTGGGACGCCTACACCCAGCAGCAGCGCAAGAGCGGTCAGCGCTCCTCTGGGCGCGGTTAGCCGCGGCTCTCCACGGCTGTGGCCGACGAGCAGGCGCGGCCTTGCGCCGGCCGCGCCGCGCACCATCTCGGTGATACGCGACCAATCGCTCCGGTGATCCCATGACAGCGCGCCTCGATTTCACCAGCGAGGCCTTCTTTCGCGATCCGTCCAAGGCAATCGCGACGTTGCGCATGTCCGCACCCGTGGTCGCGACGCGGTTTCCCATCGTCGGCAATGTCTGGATCACCACGACCCATGACGCCACCGCTCAGGTTTTGAAGGACGGCGCGACCTTCACGTTGCGCAAGGAGGATGGCGACGTCGCGGGCTTGCGCTGGTGGATGCCGAGGTTCGTCCGGACCATCGCCAACAACATGCTGACGATGGACGAGCCGGATCACACGCGGTTGCGCAGCATCGTGGACGAAGCGTTTCGCCGCCGCGCGATCGTCGCGATGGAGCCGCGCATCCGGGCCATTGCTGACGGTCTGGCCGACGAGCTGTTCGCGGAGGGATTCCCGGCCGATCTGGTCCAGCGCTATGCGCGCATCCTGCCGCTCGCGGTGATCTCGGAACTGCTCGGCCTGCCGCTGGCAGATCGTCCAAAGTTCATCGCCTGGGCCAACGCGATGTCCTCGCTGACGAATGTCGTCAGCTTCTTGTCCCTGCTGTTCGCGGTGCGCAAGATGCGCGCCTACCTCGAGCAGCAGTTGCAGATCGCGCGCGTGCAGGGCGGCGAGGGCCTGATTGCCGAGCTGATTCAGGTCGAGCGCGAAGGCGGTCAGATCACGCCAGATGAAATGGTTTCGATGGTCTTTCTGTTGCTCGGGGCGGGATCGGAAACCACCACGCATCTCATCAGCGGTTCCGTCTACGAGCTGCTCAGGAATCCCAAGCTGCGCGACTGGCTGGAACAGGATTGGAGCCGCGTCGGGCTCGCGGTCGAGGAGTTCCTGCGCTTCGTCTCGCCGGTGCAATTCTCCAAGCCGCGCTACGTGCGGCGCGATGTCGAGGTCGAAGGCGTGCGCCTGAAAAAGGGCGACCGCGTCATGGTGATGCTCGTCGCCGCGAACATGGATCCGGCGGTTCATGATCGTCCCGAGATTCTCGATCTCGAACGCAAGCCGAACCGCCATATCTCGTTCGGCACGGGGATCCATTTCTGTCTCGGCCACCAACTCGCGCGCATCGAGGCGGCCTGCGCGCTGGAGGCGCTGTTCGTGCGTTGGCCGAATTTGAGTCTGGCGGTGGATTCCGCTGAGGTCCGCTGGCGCAAGCGGCCCGGCTTGCGCGCGATCGCGAGGCTTCCTGTCACGGCAGAGGGCCGCGGAACAGAGACGACTGCACGCACCGGAACGAGAGACGATCGTTCCCTGACCGCGCCGAACTGACGTCGGCGACGCCCTTTCGGAAAATCTTTGCCTGTTGTGATCGGCCAGGAACGGTGTGCCGTTCGTGCTGTTGTCATCCGGACATGATGCGGAGGGAGTTCCTTGGGCGCATGTCGCAGATCGAGGTCTTAACGGGAGACAAGATCATGGCCAGCAAGATGCCACCTGTTCCACCGGACAATCAGAGCCACAAGGGAACCGGAGATCGCAAGCAAGTGTCCGCCGATCAGATGCCGCACGGTCAGCAACGTGCGCAGAATCCGGATCAGCAGGGACAGCAAGGCAACATCAAGCAGAACACGACCAATCAAGGCTATCAGCAGGATCGCTGAGGAGGCGACATTGTCGACATCCACGAAGACACCGAACAGCATTCGTCAGGGCGGACCCGGCGCCTCGCACGAGAACGCGAAGGCACCGCTTCAGGTGAAGAAGCCGCCGGCGGACGATCCGCAACGCAGCCACAGCCGGGTTTCCGGCGGCGGTGGAGAGCACGATTCCCATCACACGCACGACGAGGCCGGAAAAGGCGGAGGCAGGTGACATGACCAACAAGCAACCCAAGCTGTACGCGCCGACCGAGAAGGATCTGCATGACAATCCCCTGATCGGCGGATCGAAGGGAGCGAACATGGCAGGCGTTTCGCCTGACGACCTCGAGGACGTCTTGGGCGAGAACACGATCGAAGGCGACGTCGAGAACGACGTGAACGTCGCTGGCGGCATCGACAAGGATGTCGCGCGGAGCGGTTCGCCCCGAAGAGGCCGATAAGATTGGAGGCCAGCAATGCAGGGCAAGAAGACTCACGAACAGCAAGTGCGCATCCTCGAGCGGAAGCCCGATGTTCCGGATGCGCGAGAGCTCGAGCGGGCCGCCGGTCATAACCCGCAAGACACGCGCGTCCATCGCGCCAACCCGGAGGTGCGGCACAGCGAGTTTCCGGTGAGCCGCGGCGGCCTCAACCAGGAAAGCGATCACAACAAGCACAACGATCCCGGCCAGAGCGGCCACAAGCCGCCCAAACCGACGGCGGCGCAACAGAAGCACTAACTTCGGAAGATCACTGCAAGAGGAGAGACTGATGCCAGGTGGCCACGGCAGCAAGACGCATTTCAGATCGGGCATGCATGGCAAGGGCGACGGCACCGGCGCATTGACCGACGTGCCGAAGGAGATGATCGGCGACAACATGGTTCTGTCCAACCGAGACAAGAAACAGCATTCGGATATCCGCGGCATGGACAGCAAGGCCATTCAGACCGATCAATATCAGGATCACGCGGCCAACCGGCTCGAACAGGAGCCAGACGCCGACGAGACCTGAGAGGGGCGTTCCTCCCGTCAACTTGCGGACCGGTGTTCAGCCGGTCCGCTTTTTTGTGGGCGCAAGATCGCGCTCCCAGCCGAACACCGAGCGGCCGTCGAGCTCCGGTGAGGCCGCACGCTCACCGGCGATGAAAGCTTCGACCGAGGGGCCGCGCGCGGTCCGCTCCAGCCGCCGCGCCTGGTCGTCGAGCCGCTTGATCGCCTGCATCTCTTCCTCGCGTCCGAGCTTCGCGTTCTGGATCGCGCCTTTCAGCACCCGGATGGTCTCGTCATAGACCTTGATCGGAACGGGGTAGGGATGCCGGTCCTTACCGCCATGGGCGAGCGAGAAACGCGCGGGGTCGGTGAAACGATAGGGCGCCCCGTGCACGACCTCCGCGACCATCGCCAGCGAGCGCACGGTGCGCGCGCCGACGCCCGGCGTCAGCAGCAGCTCCGGAAAATCCTCCGGGCCGCGCTCGGCTGCCGCGGCGAGCGTGCCGTGCAGGCGGCGCGCGAACACGTCCTTAGGCCGCACATCATGATATGCGGGCATGATCAGGTGCGGCAGCGTGCCCTGCGCCGGTGTGGACGGGGTCCCCGTGAGCCGTTCGAATTCGGAGACGATGCGATCCGGACCGAGATCGTTCAACAGCTCGAGCTGTGCCGTCCGAGACATATCGGCGCGATGATCGGTGAGATTGACGATCTCTCCCTGCTGCGGCCCGTCGATTGCGCTATGCGGTGTATCGACAAAGCTCTTCAGTGCCTCGGAATGCCAGTGATAGCGCCGCGCCTGCCGCTTGTCGCCGTTCATGCCCTGCTGCACCACCGTCCATTTGCCCTCAGTGGTCACGAAGAAGCCGTGCAGGTAAAGGTCAAAGCCGTCCTGGACCGCGGCACTGTCGACCTTGGCCACCAGACGGCTGGCCCGCGTCAGCTTGATGCCGTCGAATCCGACGCGGTCGCCGAGTTGCAACAGCTCGTCCGGCGTCTTGCGCGAATGCTGGCCGCGTCCGCCGCAGACGTAAATCCCGAGCTCGTCCTGCAGCGGTCCGAGCCCGCGCTTCAGTGCGCCGATCACCGAGGTGGTGATGCCGGAGGAGTGCCAGTCCATTCCCATCACCGCGCCAAACGACTGGAACCAGAATGGATGCGACAGGCGCTGCAGAAACGCGTCGCGGCCGTAATGATGCACGATCGCCTGGGTGACGATCGCCCCAAGGGAGGACATGCGACTCGCCAGCCAGGGCGGAACCCGCCCGGTGTGAAGAGGAAGATCGGCGCTGCCGGTACGTCGAGTCATGCCGGCAAGCCTAGCGCAGCTCAGCGACGGTTGCACCTGCGGGATGCTGCATTGCACGGGGCGGGGGAGCGAAGCCGGCCGGCAGGCGTTGTGCGGGTCGCGTGAATGCAATGATGGGGACGATCCATGGATTGGCAGGCCCTTACGGCCGAAATCGACAGGATGTTCGGCTGGATACCGTCATGGTTCATCGGGCTCAGCCTGGTTGCCGGTGCGATCCTTCTTGCCCTGCTCGCCTACCGGATCGCCACATGGCTGCTCAATCGCGCGTTCGGAACGCGCCTTCCGCTGTTGAGCGTGTTCATCGAGCGGACCGCTGGCCCGGCGCAAATGGCCGCCTGCCTTGCCGCGGTCGCAATGGTGCTGCCGCTGGCGCCGCTGGACGACACGATCCGCACCCCCCTGACGCGATTGTTCGTGGTGGCCTTCATTGCGCTGATCGGCTGGATCTCGATCCGGATCGTCGACATGAGCGCGGCGCGCTACTTGCAGAACTTTCGCGATGTCACCGAGAATTTCGTCGCGCGCAAGCATGTGACGCAGGTGCGCGTGTTCAAGCGCGTCACCGACACCATCATCGTCATCATCACGGTCTCCGCCGCGCTGATGACGTTCGACTCCGTGAAGCAATACGGCGTCAGCCTGTTCGCCTCCGCAGGTGCCGCCGGTATCATCGTCGGTCTTGCCGCGCGCCCGCTGCTGAGCAATCTGATCGCCGGCCTGCAGATCGCGATCACCCAGCCGATCCGCATCGAGGATGCCGTGATCATCGAGAACGAATGGGGCTGGGTAGAGGACATCGCCTCGACCTATGTCGTGATTCGGCTGTGGGACTGGCGCCGCATGGTGGTGCCGCTGTCCTACTTCATCGAAAAGCCGTTCCAGAACTGGACGCGCGACACCGCATCCCTCATCGGCGTCGTCGCGCTGCATGTCGACTATCGCGCCGACGTCCCATGCATCCGGCGCTGGCTGGAGGAGGCGGTGAAGCAGTCAAAGCTGTGGGACGGGGAGGTGGTGAATCTCCAGGTGATCGATGCCGATTCGCGCACCATCGAGCTTCGGGCGCTGGTCAGCGCCAGGAATGCACCGCAGTCGTGGGACCTGCGCTGCGAGATCAGGGAAAAGCTCATCGCCTTCATCCGCGACGAGATGCCGGAGGCGTTGCCGCGCGACCGCGCCATCCTGATCCCGTCGGGAGACGGAGACGGCGATTTCGCGCGGCGTCACGCACCGCCGGAAGAGATGCGGGCGAGCGCCACCAATTGAACAGCGCTGACCTTCTTGCCGGGCGAGGCAACCGCATACGACCGATGGCGGCGGCCTGAGCGCACGCCTCGTCTTTCGAGACGTCGCTTACGCGCCTGCGCCGTCCTGGCATCACCACGTTCTTGTTGACGAGACCTGATCTTTTGTACGATAGTACAAATCGATGGTACGCAAGTCCACCAGCAAGGAAGCGGCCCGCAAGCCGAACATGCGTGAGGCGATCCTCGCCGCCGCGGAGGAGCTGTTCGCCACCAACGGCTTCAATGCCGTGTCGGTGCGCGACATCGCGCACGCGGCCGGAGCGAATCCGGGCAGCGTGACCTATCATTTCAAGACCAAGGACGGTTTGCTGCTGGAGATCTACCGGCGCCATTGCGGACCGATGAACCTGCGCCGTTCCGAGTTGCTCGCGGCCGCAAAGCGCGTGCGCGATCTCCAGGACCGGCTGGAGGCGATCGTTCGCGCCTATGTGGTGCCGGCCTTCACCTCGGGCAGTGATCTCGCCGGTGGCGGGGCGCGTTTCACGCGGCTGCGCGCGGTGATGTCGGCGGAAGGCAACGAGGTCGCGCGAAAGATCATCGCGCAGACCTTCGACGACACCAGCCACGCCTTCATCGACGCGGTCCACGAGAGCCTGCCGCACATTCCGCGCACGGACATCGTCTGGCGCAGCCATTTCCTGCTCGGCGCACTCTATTATTCGCTGGTGACGCCGGAACGCGTGTCGCGCTTGTCGCGCGGCGAGGCCGACGGCAGCGATGCCGCGGGCGCCATCGAGCAATTGGTGCAGGCCACCGTCGCCGCCTTCCAGGCGCCGGCGCTGGACCAGGCCGCGCCGGCGCGGCGGCGGCCGGTCGTCGGCAGCAAGACGTGAAGCAAGCGGTCTCGCTTCGGCGGTTCACCTCATGACGATGATGTACACGCCGACCATTCCACCGCCCGATCCGAACACGCGCACGCCGAAGTTCAGGCTGCCGAAGCTGTCGTGTGACGCGCATTGCCACATCTTCGGGCCCGGCGCGAAATATCCTTACGCGCCGGAGCGTTCCTACGCGCCGCCGGATGCGCCGTTGCAGGATTTTCGCGCGCTGCATGCCAAGCTCGGCGTGGAGCGCGCCGTCATCGTCAATGCCAGCGTGCACGGCACCGACAACAGAGTGGCGCTCGATGCGATCGCTGAGAGCAATGGCGCCTACCGTGCTGTCGCCAACATCGACGATACCATCACCGAGCGCGACCTGCGCGTGCTGCACGAGGGCGGTTTTCGCGGCTGCCGCTTCAATTTCGTCCGCCATCTCGGCGGCGTTCCCGACAAGCGCGTATTCGACCGCATCGTCGCAATGGTCACGCCGCTCGGCTGGCACGTCGATCTGCATTTCGATGCGATCGATCTGCCCGAAAATGCCGACATGCTGACGAGGCTGCCGCTGACTTACACCATCGACCATATGGGCCGGGTGAAGGCGGCGGACGGGCTCGACCAGGTGCCGTTCAAGATCCTGATCGAGCTGATGCAGCGCGACGAGAAGTGCTGGGTCAAGATCTGCGGCTCGGAGCGGGTATCCTCGGCCGGTCCGCCGTTCACCGATGCGGTGCCGTTCGCGCGAAAGATCGTCGAGACCGCGCCGGATCGCGTCATCTGGGGCACGGACTGGCCGCATCCCAACGTCAAGGTGATGCCGAATGACGGCGATCTCGTCGATTTGATTCCGCTGTTCGCGCCGGAGCCGGAGCTGCAGACGAAGATTCTGGTCGACAATCCCGCGCGTCTGTTCGAGTTCGAGGCGTGACGACGTCTTCGCGATCGACACGCTGCGCGGACATGCGTTGCGGACGCCGGCGAATGCATACGAACGAAAAGGAGTAGCCCATGAAAACAGGCCTCGTCGTCACCGCCCATCCCGGCGATTTCGTCTGGCGCGCCGGCGGCGCCATCGCACTGCATGCGAAGAAAGGCTATCGCATGAAGATCGTGTGCCTGTCCTTCGGCGAGCGCGGCGAGAGCCAGTTCGCGTGGAAGGAGCAGGGCGCGACGCTGGAATCGGTGAAGGCCGGCCGCAAGGACGAAGCGGAGCGGGCGGCCAGGCTGCTCGGTGCCGAGATCGAGTTCTTCGATTGCGGCGACTATCCGCTGAAGCTGACGGAAGCGCATTTCGACCGCATGGTCGACATCTACCGCGAGCTCAATCCGAGCTTCGTGCTGACGCATGCGCTGGAAGACCCCTATAATTTCGATCATCCGAACGCGGCGCATTTCGCGCAGGAGACCCGCGTGGTCGCGCAGGCCATGGGCCACAAGCCCGGCGCGCAGTACAAATATTCGGCCCCGCCGCTGTTCCTGTTCGAGCCGCATCAGCCCGAGCAGTGCAATTACAAGCCGGACACGATCCTCAAGATCGACGAGGTCTGGAAGGAGAAGTACGAGGCGTTTCAGATCCTCGCCGCGCAAAAGCATCTCTGGGGCTATTACGAGCGTGTCGCGCTCAATCGCGGCATCCAGGGCAGCCGCAACACCGGCGTTCCCATGACCTATGGTGAGGCCTATCAGCGACTGTTTCCGACCGTGGCGGAGGAATTGGCATGAAGCCGGTCGTCGTTCGCAACATCAAGCGTGGCGATCCCGCCGGCATGGCGGAGTACGGCGTCTCCACCGTCCACGAGGCCTTTGGCCGCATCAGCCTGATGAAGCCTTACTTGCGTCCGGTCTGGGCGGGTGCGTCGATCGCCGGTCCCGCGGTCACCGTGCTGGCGCAGCCCGGCGACAATTGGATGATCCATGTCGCCGTCGAGCAGTGCCGCAAGGGCGACATTCTCGTCGTCGGCTGCACCACTGACAATACCGACGGCATGTTCGGCGAATTGCTCGCGACCTCGCTCCAGGCGCGCGGCGTGCAGGGGCTGATCATCGATGCCGGCTGCCGCGACGTCAAAGCGCTGCACGAGATGAAGTTTCCGGTGTGGTCGCGCGCGGTCTCGGCCAAGGGCACGGTCAAGGCGACGCTCGGCTCGGTCAACGTCCCCGTGGTCTGCGCCGGCGTCAATGTCGATCCCGGCGACATCGTCGTCGCCGATGGCGACGGCGTCGTGGTGGTGCCGAAGCGCTATGCGGCCGAAGTCGCCGAGAAGGCGAAGAAGCGCAACGCGGATGAGGGCGGCAAGCGTAAGCGCCTCGCCTCGGGCGAGCTCGGCCTCGACATGTACAACATGCGCGAAGCCTTGGCGAAGGCGGGCCTTGTCTATGTCGACACTCCCGAGGACGTCTGAAGCGGAATAAGGGAAAGCGGAGCGGGCGGATGGATCGTCTCAAGCTGAAGGCCGTGCTCGGCAGCCACCCTCACGTCGAGGCGGTGAAGAGCGGCGAGCTCCGCTCCGACCTTTTCGATCTCGACTTTGTCGCGTACACGCCGACCAACACGGCATTCAAGCCGATGGTGCGCGAGCAGGCCTTCGACGTCTGCGAGATGGCGATCGTCACCTATCTGATGGCGAAAGCGCACGGCAAGCCGCTGGTGCTGCTGCCGGCGACCATGCTCGGCCGCTTCCAGCATTCTTACGCTCTCTATAATCCGGCGCATGGGACGTTCGGACCGTCCGATCTCGAAGGCAAGCGGGTCGGCATCCGCTCCTTCACGACCACGACGGGCGCCTGGATCAGGGGCATCCTTGCCAACGACTACGGCGTCGATCTCGACAGGATTCGCTGGGTCACGTTCGAGGATCCGCACGTCGCCGAATATGTCGACACCACCGAGCGCGCGCCGAAGGACAAGAAGATCCTCCAGATGCTGCTCGACGGTGAGCTCGATGCCGTCCTCGGCGAGACCTCCGATGATCCCAAGCTGAAGCCGCTGTTTCCCGATCCGGCCGCAGAGGCCGGTAAATGGTATGCACAGCGCGGCGTCGTGCCGGTCAACCATCTCGTGGTCGTGACCGAGAGCCTAGCGAAATCGCGACCCGACGTGGTCGCAGCTGTTTATGATCTGCTGAAGCGGAACAAGGCGCAGGCAGGGCCGGCGGCAACGCCCGACCTCGTTCCGTTCGGGATCGAGGCCAACAGGAAGCCGCTCGAGCTGATCGTTGACTACGCATTCCAGCAGGCGCTGATCCCGCGCCGCTATGCGGTCGACGAGCTCTTCGACGAGACCACACGAGGATTGAACTGATGGCAGGTGATCCCAGGCGCTGGCAGATCGGGCTGGTCGGCTATGGCGAGGTCGGCCGGATTTTAGCCGAGGATTTGCGCCAGCGAGACATCAAGGTCTCAGCCTACGATATCAAGCTCGGAGGCGAGCAGGGAGCGCCGCTGCAGGAGCATGCGGCGAAATTCGCTGTCGATCTTGCAACCTCTCACGCCGAACTGGCCGCGAAATCCGATTTCATCATCTCCGCCGTCACGGCGAACCATGCCGTACCGGTCGCAAAGGCCTGTGCGGCAGCGATCAATCAGGGCACCTGGTTTCTCGATTTCAACTCGGCCTCTCCCGGTGCCAAGCAGCGCGCCGCGGCACTGATCGACGGCGCTGCCGGGCGCTATGTCGAGGGCGCGGTGATGACCTCGGTGCCGCCTTATCGCATCAAGGTGCCGCTCTTGCTCGGCGGACCCGGCGCGAGCGAGCTCGAGCCGCTTCTGAATGCGATCGGTTTCGCGGCCAAGGTGGCCAGTGACAAGCTCGGCGTGTCCTCGGCCGTCAAAATGTGCCGCAGCATCATGATCAAGGGCCTCGAGGCCATGGTCATCGAGAGCTTCACGACGGCGCGCGCCTATGGCGTCGAGGATGCGGTGCTGGCTTCGCTTGCGGAAACGTTTCCCGGCATCGATTGGGAGCAGTTGGGTGCCTATTGCTTCCAGCGCGTGATCGAGCACGGCCGCCGCCGGGCCGAGGAGGTGCGCGAGGTTGCCGAGACCGTGCGCGAGGCGGGGCTGACGCCGTGGTCGGCGCAAGGCACGGCCGAACGGCAGGCCTGGATGGCCGATCTCGCCGATGAAGGGCTGTTCGGCATCAGGGGCAGCAAGGAGTTCGCCTGCAGTGCGGACTGGCGCACCGAGGCGGACCGGATCCTGGCGAAGATCAATCGGACGAAATAGTCAGCTCAGGACCGGATCGCGGGCTTCGAAGCTCACGACCTGGTCGCGCGCGCGTTCGATCAGGTCGATCAGATTGCGGGATTTACGGACGAGCTGCTCGGTGGCCGGCTGGGTGCGGAACTCCGCCAGCACGGCGCGAACGCACTTGCTGGCGGCATCGAGCGTCCAGAGCGTACGGTTCACGTCGGCCTGCGTCTGAATGGCCGAGATGTCGAGACCCGAGAGAACGTGGCCGATGCCGTCCAGCCGCTTCACCGCCGTATCGGTCGGTGTTCGGGCCTGGATGGAATCATCGATGCTGCTGAATGCGCTGAACAGACTCATGCTTCCCCACTGAACGCAGATGGTCAGTGCACGTCCTAGTTATGGCGGGCGTGGCCTGGCTCGCAATGCGTTGGGCTACGGTCCGGGATTCTACCGAACTCGGGTGGGCTCAAACCGGCGGTAAAATCGAACTGCAGCGGCTCCACCGCCAACGGATCTGCGCGCGATTCCCGGGATATCGGGTGCGAAATCGCTGTCAGCTCTTGAACAGCGTCGGCCGCGCCCGCGCGAATGTCTGCCGGCCGCCCTTGAAGCCCATCAGGACGTCGGGCAGCTCGGCGATGGCGAATCGGCTGTCCTTCGTATCGAGCACGATCAGATCGGCGGGATTGCCGACCTTGATGCCGTAGTCACCGAGGTTCATCAGCCGGGCCGGCAGCTCGGTCACGAGGTCCAGGCAAACATCGAAGTCGCTGACCGAGGCGTGCGCGACATTGGCGTAGAAGTTCGCCATCCGCAGCAGCGAGGCATCGCCGAACGGGGTGAAGGGGTTGAGCACGTTGTTGGTGGCGACCGAGCAGAGCACGCCGTCGGCCGCGAGCTTGTGGGCGAGAGTCAGCCCGCGCGGCGCATTGTGCGTGGCCTCGCGCCCCATCAGATAGAGATCGGTCGCGGGTAGCACCGTGACGGCAACGCCGCATTTCGCCAGTTGCGCGGTGGCGGCCTTCATCCGGTCCGGCGGCAACGCCGACAGTTTTGTCGCATGGCCGATCGCGACGCGTCCTTGATAATTGCGCCGCTCGGTCTGGCGGCAGACCTCGTCGAGATGCCACCAGGAGGGATCGAGATCGAAGTCGAGATGGAGGTCGACGTCGATGTCGAATTCCTCAGCCAGATCGAAGATGCGCGCAAGGTGCGCGTTCGGGTCGGTGTCCATGTAGGGACAGCCGCCGATGACCTCGCCGCCGTCGCGCAGCGCCTGGGCCAGCAGCTTCTCAGCTCCGGGATCGTTGGTCAGGCCTTCCTGCGGGAAGACGCAGAGCTCGAGATCGATCGCCCAGGCGTAGTCGCGCTTCAGCGCCTTGACCGCCTCGAATCCGCGGAGGCCGATGCGGGGGTCGATCTCGACATGCGTGCGCATGCGCATCGTGCCGTTGACGATGGCGCGTTCGAGCACTCTGGCGCCGCGCGCGTAGACGTCCTCGATCGTGAAATCCTTCTTCATCGCGGCGACGGCGCGGATCGCGTCCGAGACGCTGCCGTGATCGTGGCCGCAGCGGCCGAGCAGGCAGGCCTTGTCGAGATGGATGTGGGTGTCGACGAAGCCGGGCAGGGCAAGGTGGCCGCCGAGATCGATCTCGGCGGCCTCGCAGGCCAGCTGTGGCGCGATCGCGGCGATACGGCTGCCCTTCACGCCGATATCGACGGGTGCGGCGGAAGAGCGCAACAGCGCGTTGCGGAAGATCAGGTCGAAGGCGGCTTGGGTGGTCATGGCGTCGGATTCAGCTGCGGCAGCCTAGCGGAAGCCATGGGAGCGGGCAGCTCCAGATTGTGTGCAGTGCTGGAGCGGGATTGTCCAAAAAATGTGCATGCACTTTGAGGCCCGGATTGTAAAATGGCGGCATCCGGAGAACCCCGCGATGTCCACTCCCGCAAAAGCCGAAAGCCCGATGACTGACGCCGAGATTGTCGAAGCCTATCTGACCGCTTCAATGATACCGGATCCCGACGCCGCTGCGGCTTATATGAAGCCGGGCACGGTGATCACGTTCACCGGCGGTCGGGCGTTCGATCATCCGCGCGGCCCGACCGGCTTCAATGCGAAACGCTATCGCTGGGTCAAGAAGAAGATGGACCGGTTCGACGTCTGCCCGGGCGCGGACGAGACCGTCGTCTACAGCGTCGGCACGCTCTATGGCGAGTGGATCGACGGCAGCCCGTTCGAGGGCAACCGCTACGTCGATCGCTTCGTCGTGAGAGGCGGGCAGATCGTGAAGATGGACGTCTGGAACGACAGCGCCGAGCGCATTCTCGTTCAGCGCGGCATTGAGGCTTAGCCCCTCCGCGCCATTTTCGGCAGCTTGACGACGCGATTGCTTGTCACCTCGTCCGCATAGGGTGCGAGGATGTCGAGCAGGTCGCGGCCGCGCTGCGGAGTAGGGGCGACCAGCGCGCGATTGGCCACGGAATCCAGGTGATGATGCATCAATTCCATCACCTTCGCCGCATCGCCCTTCGCCAGCGCTGCGATGATGGCGCGGTGCTCGTTGATGGCGCATTCGGTGGAATGCGGCCGGCTATAGAGCGACAGCGTCAGGCAGCAGCGATAGGCGACCTCGCTGACATAGCGCACCAGGATCGGGCTGTTCGTCATGTGGGCGAGCAGAATGTGGAATTCGGTCGCAAGCCGGATCGACACCGCATCCGTGCCGCCGCGGGCGCGATCCTCGGCGTCGACATGGGCGTTCAGCTCGGCGATCTGCGCCTTGGTCAGCTTGCCCGCGAGCTGGCGCACCACGAGGCGTTCGAGCTCGATGCGGATGTCGAAGGCATCGCGCGCCTCCTGCCAGCTCGGCGTCGCCACCACCGCGATCCGGTTGCGGCGGAGCTCGACGAGGCCTTCGGCGGCGAGTTGGCCCAGGGCGTGGCGGGCAATGGTGCGGCTGACGCCGAAGCGCTCGCCAAGCGCATCCTCCGGCAGCTTGGCGCCGGGCTCCAGTGCCTGCTCGATGATGGCGCGCCGGAGCGCGCGGCAGATCACGCTGACCTTGTCCGACGATTCAGAAGTCTTGCTGCTGGCGCGCGCCGCCATCGGCGAATCCTATGGGAGATGAGATCTCTCTTTAGCATAGGCTCGCGTCGTTTCAGCGCTCGAATTGCATGCAGTTTGGGGCCCAGGCTGCCCAAATCGAATCCGGCTGTTTGGCGCGAGTTTCAGCTAGGTCATTGATTTTGCGGGCCGCGATGGCTGGCATCCAGCTTGCATGCACTTTGCCTGTGATGCGCATGCAACCCAACACCCGGTTCGACGGCCGGCCCGTTCCCGAAGGCTCTGCGACCACCGCCATCGAGCTGTCCGAGGCCTCGGTGACCTTCGGGCGCGGCGCCCGCGCCGTGCCAGCGTTGTCGAAGACCACGCTCAAGATCGCCGACGGCGAGTTTGTCGCATTGGTCGGCCCGTCCGGATGCGGCAAATCGACCATTTTGCGTCTCGTCAGCGGCCTGGTGCAGCCGACCAGCGGCGTCGTCATCGTCGGCGGCCGCGAGGTTGCGGCGCGGGCGATGCGGGTCGGCATGGCGTTCCAGAACCCGACCATGCTGCCGTGGATGACGATCGAGCGGAACATTATGCTGCCGCTGAAGATCGTCGAGCCGTTCCGCTCGAATTTCCGCAGGCTGCGCAAGACCGAATTCCGCGACAAGGCCAATGCCCTGCTGGAGCAGGTCGGCCTCAAGGGTTTTGGCAATCGCTATCCCTGGCAGCTCTCCGGCGGCATGCTCCAGCGCGCCAATCTGTGCCGAGCGCTGATCCACGAGCCGCGCATGCTGCTGCTGGACGAGCCCTTCGGCGCGCTCGACCAGTTCACCCGCGAGGAGCTGTGGGCGATCCTCCAGAACCTCTGGATGACGCACAAGCCGACCGTGCTGCTGGTGACGCACGATCTGCGCGAGGCGGGCTTTCTTGCCAGCCGCATCTGCGTGATGAGCGCGCGTCCCGGCCGTATCCTCGACGACAGCCGCGTCGTGTTCGCGCGACCGCGCACCGTTGCGATGACCTTCGAGCCGGATTTCGTCGCGCTGAACCAGAAGCTGCGCGCCTTCATCGAGGACGCGCGCAGAGCCGCTGAGCAGAGGGCAGGCTGATGTTCGGAATCGATATCAGGCAGAAGGCGTGGTCGGCGGGGCTGATCGTGCTGTTCTTCGTCGCCTGGGAGCTGTTCTGCCTCATGACCGGCATGTCCGACCTGGTGCTGCCGCGACCCTCGCAGGTGTTCGTGACGCTGGTCCAGCGCTTCCCGGTGCTGTGGCCGCACATCGTGCAGACGCTCGCCACCACCATGTTCGGCTTCGTGCTTGGCGTCGCGCTCGGCGTCGCTCTCGGCGCGATCATCGGCGTCTCCAAGACGGCCTACGACACCTGCTATCCGCTGCTGATCGGCTTCTCCTCGATCCCCAAGGTCGCAGTGGTGCCGATCTTCGTGCTGTGGTTCGGCTCCGGCACGGTGCCGGCGGTGCTGACCGCGCTCTCGATCTGCTTCTTCCCGATCGTCGTCAACATCGCGACGGGCCTTGCGACTACTGAGCCTGAGCTCGAGGACGTGTTGAAGGCGCTCGGCGCCAGCAAGCTCGACATCCTCTGGAACGTCGGCTTGCCGCGCACCATGCCGTTCTTCTTTGCTTCGCTCAAGGTCGCGATCTCCTATGCCTTCGTCGGCGCAGTACTGTCGGAGACTGTCGCCTCCAACCGCGGCATCGGCAACGTCATGATGACCGCGTCCTCCAATTTCAACGTGCCGCTGGTTTTCGCCGGCCTGTTCGTGCTCGCCGGGCTCGGCGTCGCGCTCTACGTCGTGTTCTCGCTGATCGAAGGGCAGGTCACCGGCTGGGCCACGCGCAAGAACGACGTGATCGCCACCTGATTTTCAAACCGTCACGCAACGAAGCTTGAGGAGGTCTCGATGATGAGAAAAGTGACTGCAGCGCTGTTCGGATTGGCCCTGTCCACCGGGGCTGCGATGGCTCAGGAGACCACGATCAAGTTCACGCTGGGCTGGAAAACCCAGGGCAGCGACGCCGCCTTCTTCTATGCCAAGGACAACGGCTTCTTCAAGGAAGAGGGCCTCAACGTCGTCATCGATCAGGGCGAGGGCTCCGGCGCCACCGTCACGCGCGTGATGTCCGGTGCCTATGACGCCGGCTTCGGCGACGTCAACGCCATCATCCAGAACGCCTCGACCAAGCCGCAAGAGGCGCCCGTCATGGTCTACATGATGTGGAACCAGCCGCCGTTCGCGATCGTCGCCAAGAAGACCAGCGGCATCAACACCATCAAGGATTTCGAAGGCCACACGCTCGGCGGCGCGCAGGGCACGCCGACGACGCGCCTGTTGCCGGTGTTCACCCGCAAGAACGGGCTCGACGGCGAGAAGATCAAGATCTCCAACATGGCGCCGAACCTGCAGGAGCCGATGCTGATCAAGGGCGACATCGATGCGGCCCTGGTCTTCAACATCACCAGCTATTTCAACCTGGTGCTCAACCGCCAGGATCCGGACAAGGACTTCAAATGGTTCTCGTTCGGTGAGTACGGCCTCGATCTCTATTCCAACGGCGTGATGGTTTCCCGCAAGCTGATCGCCTCGAACCCGAAGGCGGTCGCGGGCCTGGTGCGCGCCATCAACAGGGGGGCGATCGCGGTCGCCAAGGACCAGAATGCCGGCATGAAGGCGGCGCTGAACTACGACAACCTCATCAATGCCGAGGTGGAGAAGCGCCGGCTGCAATATTCCTTCGAGAAGCTGATCGTCTCGCCGGAAATGAAGGAGATCGGCATCGGCGACATCAAGGACGACCGCATGACCCGCGCCATCGGCATCGTGGTTGAGGGCTATCAGCTCGCCCGCGCGCCGACGCCGGCAGAGGTATTCTCGCGCGAATTCCTGCCGCCGCGCGCGGAGCGGGAGCTGGTGTACACTGCCAACTGAACTTGGAGGGACAGCCATGGCCACGGAGATCTCGGCAACCAGCCTGTTCCGTGGTCCTGACCGTGGCGTCAGCGACAACGTCGTGCTGCGGCACGACGGCGGCATCATCACCGACGTCGCGGAGGGGGCGGGGCCCGGGCCGCGCTCTTTCGTTATCCCGGCTTTCGTCAACGCCCATGATCACGCCCGCGCCACAGCATCGTCCTTCGGTGCCGTCGGGATGCCCCTGGAAAGCTGGATTCTGCGCACCGCGCTGGGCTCGCCGGTCGATCCCTATCTGACCGCCGTCTCGGCATTGGCCCGTTCCGCCAAGGCAGGCTGCGCGGCGATTATGGTCCATTACACGCGCCCGAGCGGGACGATGGCGCTGGTGGACGAGGCGAAGGCCGTTGCGAAAGCCGCATCCGACGTCGGCATCCGCATCGCGTTTGCATTGGCGGTGCGCGACCAGAATCCCATCGTCTATGGTGATGCCGAGCCCGTGCTCTCAGGGCTTCCCGGAGGCGATCGCAAGACCATCGAGGATCTCTTCGTTCGCGCGCCGATGTCGCCGAAAGCCTATATCGAGCTGACCGATGCGATTGCCGCAGCCGTCGCCGGACCGATGATTGACGTGCAGCTCGGGCCCGCCGGCGTGCAATGGTGCTCGAAGCCGCTGCTGGAGGCGGTGGCGGAGAACTCCGCGCGGACCGGCCGGCGCATCCACATGCATCTCTTGGAAACCGTGTATCAGCGCGCCTGGGCCGACCAGCACTTTTCGGATATGGTGCGCTGGCTTGGCGATGTCGGCTTTCTCTCCGAGCGGCTGACGCTGGCGCATTGCATTCACGCCCGGCCCGAAGAGCTCGAGATGATCGCGGCCTCCGGCGCGCGCATCGTCACCAATTTCAGCTCGAACATGCATCTGCGCTCGGGCCTCGCCCCGATTGCCGCCGCACACAGATGCGGCTGCGCCATTACCGTCGGCGTCGACGGCCTGGCTTTGGATGAGGATGACGACATTTTGCGCGAGATGCGGCTGGTGCAGATGGTCCATGGCGGCGTCGGCTTCAAGGCGACATGGACGCCGGCCGAAATGTTTTCGCTCGCCATCCGTAACGGCCGCCGCGCAACCGGCGCGCCTGGAAGTGGGGAGCTCGCCGCCGGCAATCCGGCCGACTACGTCGTGGTCGATCTCGATCGGCTGGATCGAGACCAGATCATGCCGGTCGACCCCATGGCGCTGCTGTTCGCGCGTGGCAACGCGTCGCTGGTGAAGGAGGTCGTCGTTGCCGGCAAGTCGATCGTGCGGGACGGGATCTGCGCCGGCGTCGACCTGCCGGCCGTCGAGCAGGAATTGCGGGCGATGTACCGCGCCAATGTCGGCAAGCTCGACAGCTTCCGGCGGATGTGGCCGTCCCTGTCGGATCGGCTGAGCGGCTGGTTCGAGCAGCAGCTGACCTGCGAGTGACGCGCCGATGGGCCGCGACCGAATGTATATCAAACAGCGATAGCTGGTAGACGCAGCCGCGTCTGGCGCTTGACTGACCTGTAGGCTATCAGCTCCCCGATAGCTCGACACCAATCCCCTTCGAGGAGCCCCTGATGCGCCTACCGACCGTTCTCCTGGCCCTGACATGTCTTGCGGGCGCAGCTTCAGCCGAAGACCTCACGGGCACGCTCCAGAAGGTGAAGGAGACCAGGAAGATCACGCTGGGCTATCAGGAAGCCTCGGTCCCGTTCAGTTATCTCGACGGCAACCAGAAGCCGGTCGGCTTTGCCATGGACATCTGCCTCCGCATCGTCGAAGCCGTGAAGAAGCAGCTCGGCATGCCCGACATTTCCGTCGAGACCCTCGCAGTGACGTCGTCGAACCGCATTCCGCTGATGGTCAACGGCACGCTCGACCTGCATTGCTCGGCGACCACCAACAATGCCGACCGCCAGAAGCAGGTCGCCTTCACCAACACGCATTTCCTCAGCGCGACGCGGTTCGCGGCCAGGAAGGCGGCGAATATCAAGACCATCGACGATCTCAAGGGCAGGGCGGTCACGGCGGTCGCCGGCTCGGTCAACCTGACGCAGCTCGCCAAGGTCAACACCGAGCGCAATCTCGGCATCAACATCATGCCGGCCAAGGACCAGGCCGAGGCGTTCCTGTTGCTGGAAACCGACCGCGCCCAGGCCTATGCACTCGACGACGTCCAGCTCGCGGTCGCGATCGCGCGGTCGAAGGAGCCGCAAGCGTTCATGATCAGCGAGGAGGCGTTCTCCAAACCCGAGCCTTACGGCATCATGCTGCGGCGAGAGGATGCGCCATTCAAGGCGCTCGCCGATCGCGCAACGGCGGAGCTTTATGCCAGCCCCGAGATCGAGGTGCTCTACAAGAAGTGGCTGCAATCGCCGACACCGCCGAACGGCCTCAACTACAACGTCCCGATGTCATCAGCCTTGCGCAACGCCTTCAAGAAGCCGAGCTCGAGCGCCGATCCCGATGTCTACGTGGTGAATTGAGGCGAGAGCACGCCTACGTCACGGTCGGGAAGCGCGTGATGGCGCTGGTCGACACCGATGCGCTGCATGTAAGTGCTATTTCGAGGAGACGAAGCTCGCGCGCATCCGCATCGGTGACAAGGTGCAGGTCCGCCTGATGGGCGAGAAGACCACGCTGACCGGTCACGTCGAAAGCATCGCCGCCGGCATCGAGGATCGCGACCGCGCGGAAGGCGCCAGCATGCTCGCCAACGTCAACCCGACCTTCAGCTGGGTGCGGCTCGCGCAACGCGTGCCAGTGCGCTTCGCGCTGGACGATGTTCCGGGCAACGTGTCGCTGGTCGCCGGCCGCTCCGCGAGGGTGGAGGTTGGACTAACGCAGCGAGCAGATCATTTGCGCTTGGCCTGGGGAAAAACCGGCGACCAGCGTTTCAATGCCAAATCGTAAGGCTAATCCTGACTCGCGTGTATTGAGTCGGGGGACTGTATGGGCGTTTGGTTTTTAGTCCTAGCAGCCTGTGTCGTCGGCGCGTTGCTGCTCTTGGCGTTCTGCCGATAGCGCCGATAGCAGATGCAATTGTTGCTGCGAAGCATCAGCGAGCCGCGGAATAGCGGTTCCGGACCGATGGTTTTTGACTGTGCATGGATGAACGCGTTCACTTCCGGATGGGAGGCGGACATGAGCTGGTTGTTTGTGTTTCTCATCGCCGCAAGCGCAGTCGTTCTGATCGCCCATGCGATTGACGCGATGCGTTCTTGATACTGCTTGTGACTCGGTTTCGTCGGTAGCTAGGTAAGCGCCGAGATTGTTCCGAGGCGGGCAAGCGTCAATTTGAGGAACCTGGCCCTGCAGGCCAAGGTTGTCACAGCAGGAGGAATACGATCATGCTTGCGTTCTATCTGCCGTTCATCATTTTCGGAGCGATGCTTGAAGCGATTTCGAATCAGAATGTATCTGCGCCCATCCAGGAGCCGCCAAGCTTCGACTAGACGCCGATCCCCTTGCGCAGTCTCTGGTAACTGACCTGGCAGCGTCGGCTTAGATATTCGAATATTTCTTCAGCTCCAGCCGCGCGAGCTGGTTCCGGTGCACCTCATCCGGCCCGTCGGCAAGCCTCAGCAAACGCGCGGTGGCATAAGCCTGGGTCAGTCCGAAATCGTTCGAGGTGCCGCCGCCGCCATGGGCCTGAATGGCCCAATCGATGATCTGGCAGGCCATGTTGGGCACGGCGACCTTGATCATGGCGATCTCGGCCTTCGCGACCTTGTTGCCGACCGTATCCATCGCATAGGCGGCGTTCAGCGTCAGCAGCCGGGCCTGCTCGATCATGATGCGGGCTTCGGCGATGCGCTCCTGCGTCACCGTCTGCTCCGAGACCGGCTTGCCGAATGCAACCCGGCTGCGCACGCGGCGGCACATCTTCTCCAGCGTGCGCTCGGCAAGGCCGATCAGGCGCATGCAGTGATGAATGCGGCCGGGCCCGAGGCGGCCTTGCGCGATCTCGAAGCCGCGGCCCTCGCCGAGCAGCATGTTCTCCTTCGGGACCCGCACATTGGTGAAGACCACTTCGGAGGCGCGGTCCGGCACGCCGTAGAAGCCGAACAGGGGGCAGGGGACGTTTCACCTCGATGCCGGGCGTATCCATCGGCACCAGGATCATGGATTGCTGCTTATGGCGGTCCGGATTGTCAGGATCGGTCTTGCCCATGAAGATGCAGATCTTGCAACGCGGGTCGGTCGCGTTCGTCGTGTACCATTTGCGACCGTTGATGACGTAATGGTCGCCGTCGCGCACGATCGAGCTTTCGATGTTGGTCGCATCCGATGATGCGACCGCAGGCTCCGTCATGGCGAAGCAGGAGCGGATTTCGCCCGCGAGCAGCGGCTTCAGCCAGCGCTCCTTGTCCTGCTCGGAGCCGTAGCGCTCCAGCACCTCCATGTTGCCAGTGTCGGGTGCCGAGCAGTTGAACACCTCCGGCGCGAGATGCGAGCGGCCCATCACCTCGCAGAGCGGGGCATATTCGAGATTGGTGAGACCCGCGCCGTGATTGCTCTCGGGCAGGAACAGATTCCAGAGCCCCTCGGCGCGCGCCAGCGGCTTCAGCTCCTCGATGACCGGATAGACCTTCCATGGCCCGAGCTCTTCGGCCTCGCGATAGAACCGCTCCTCGTTCGGATAGATGTGCCGGTCCATGAAGCTTTCGAGCTTGCGCTTGAGCTCGACGACTTTGGGCGAGATCGGGTAGAGCATCTCTGGTCTCCTTGATCGATGGACGGCAGCTAGCCAATTTCGAGATAGTCCGGATCAGGCAGCTTGGGGAACGGCGCGGTCGGCAGCGTCTGGTACCAGAACGCCACCGAGGCAATGTCGTCCTGCAAGGGAAGATACTTTGCCTCCTTGACGCCCGGCAGCCAGCCGAGCGCCTGGATCGTCACGCGGAGGTCCGAGCGGAAGCGTATGGGATCGGGAATGTGCCAGCGGTATAGACCGAAACGTTGCTGCGATTTGTAGACACCATCGGGACGGATCACCTGCGGCAGGCCGGAATACGGCGTGGTGAATTCCTGGTAGCGCGACTGCTGTGCGGGGCCCTGGCCGGAATGGGCGACGTAGGGGTCGAAATTGTACGCGCCGCAGAAATAGTCCTCGGTGCCGGTGCCGCAGATGGTTGGAAATTCGCCGTCGCCGTCGATGAAGAACTTGATCTCGCCTTCGCCCCACCAGCCGTTGTTGTTGACGCCCCAGGCCATGTAGGTGCCGACGTATTGGCCGGCGCCGGTGATGCCGTCGAGGATGGTGTACACCTCTTTGTAAGGCAGCGGATTGGTACGGCGGAATTGTGCGTGGAAATAGGCGCAATCTTCGGGCACGTCGGTAAGCACATAATTGATCTGGTAGTAGACCGTGAGCTGCTCCTCGCTGCGGTTCTCCAGCGTGAAGCGCGCGTGCTTGCGGAACGGCATTTCCCAATAGCAGTTGAAGGCGCGGCCGGGATTGACGCAGACCGCGAGCGAGGAAACCTGTGCAAACTCCTCCCAACCGCAGGCGAAGAAGTCGCCGGCCGGGCATTCGACGCTCGGCTGTTCCTGGTCGTCCCAATAGACGCGCAGGATAGAGTGACGCAGCCGCCCGCGCGCCAGCGTCATCCAGACCTGCTGGATCGCGCCTTGGCCCTGGATGTCGGCGAGCGTGAAGATCGCACCGGGCTCGATGATGACGTAAGGAGAGACCTTCCAGCCCTGGCCGAGATCGCGTGCCTGACGCGCGGCGGGGCCGTCGACGGACATGCCGCCTTTGCCCTTCTCTCCGGTGAAGTTCTCCGGGCTGATCGAGCGCGTCAGCGCATTCGACAGGCGCGACAGATTGCCGAGCTGCATGCCCAATCCGGAAAACGTCATGATGCCCTCGGTGCGGGGTTAGCGATGACCCGGTATATCGCGCTCGAATTGACCAAAACGTGAAGATGATCGTGTTCACGCGGCGCAATCCGGGGTCGTGCGTCATGGCAAGAATCCCGGATTACGCTGCGCTCCATCCGGGCTACAAGGTCGACGCCTTTGCGCGCGGCTCATGCGACGCGATACTCCTTGAATCGCTCGCGCAGCGCTGATTTCAGCACCTTGCCGGTGCCGGTCATCGGGAATTCGTCGAGGAATTCGACGGCGTCCGGCAGCCACCAGCTCGCGATCTTCGGACGCATGTGCTCGAGCAGCGTCTTGCCGTCGACCGTCGCTCCCTTCTTGCGGACGACGAGGAGCAGGGGGCGCTCCTGCCATTTCTCGTGGCTGATCGCGACGACGGCAGCTTGCAGCACGTCGGGGTGGGACAGGGCGATGTCCTCGAGCTGGATCGAGGAGATCCACTCGCCGCCGGACTTGATCACGTCCTTGGAGCGGTCGGTCAGCGTGACATGGCCTTGCGGGTCGATCACGGCCATGTCGCCGGTGATCAGCCAGCCGTCGCGGTCGAGGCCTTCGTCCAGCTTCATGTAGCCGGAGGCGACCCAGGGCCCGCGGGCGCGCAAATGCCCGACCGTCTTGCCGTCGCGCGGCAGCTCGACGCCGGCGTCGTCGACGATGCGCAAATGCGTGCCGAAGCAGGCGCGGCCTGAGACCTGGCGGCGGTCGAATCTCTCCTTCTCGCTGAGATGCTCCGAGCCTGGCCGCAGGCCCGGCATCGAGCAGCCGAGCGCCTCGGTCATGCCCCAGGCCTGGATGTAATCGACATTGTACTCGCGCTTGAGCTTCTCGACCATCGCGCGCGGCGGGGCCGAGCCCGACGACAACGTCGCGCGCAAGGTCGAGAATCTGTTGCCGGTCCGCCCGAGCCAATCGAGCAGGATCAGCCAGAAGCTCGGCACGCCCGCCGACAGCGTCACCTTCTCGCCTTCCAGCAACTCATAGAGCTTGTCCGGCTCGTAGTTGCGGCCGGGCAGCACCAGCTTGGAGCCGGTATAGGGCGCGGTGAAAGGCATGTTCCAGCCGTTGCCGTGGAACAGCGGCGCCATCGGCATCATCACCTCGCGCACGCCTTCGACGTGTCCCGCAAGGAAGTCGAAGTTGCAGCCGGTCATGGTTTGCAGGATCGCGGCGCGGTGCGAGTAGATCACGCCCTTGGGATTGCCCGTCGTGCCCGAAGTGTAACAGATCGTCGAGGCGGACTTCTCATCGAACTCCGGCCAGACGAAGCCGGCATCGTTCTCGGGTCCCAGAAGCTCTTCGTAACAATGCACGTTCGCGAGCTTCGTCTCGGGCATCCGCTCGCGCGAGGACATCACAACATAGGCCTCGACCGTCTTCAGCTGCGGCGCGATCGCCTGCACGATCGGCAGCGTGGCGCGGTCGATGAAGAGCAGGCGGTCCTCGGCATGGTTGATGATGTAGACGAGTTGCTCGGGAAACAGCCTGGGATTGACGGTGTGCAGCACGTAGCCCATGCCCGGCGCGGCGTAAAACATCTCGAAATGCCGGTGCGTATTCCAGGCCAGCGTTCCGACGCGGTCGCCTTGCTTCATGCCGAGCCGCTTCAGCGCCAGCGCCATGCGCTTGATGCGCGGATGGGCCTCGGCATAGGTATAGCGATGGATGTCGCCCTCGATCTCGCGTGCGACGATCTCGGCTTCGCCATGATAGTCGGCCGCATACTGGATCAGGCCGCTGATCAGCAGCGGCATGTCCATCATCAATCCCTGCATGGTTTTCCTCCGGATTGCCACGTCGTTGCATGGCCTAGGCTTGTGATTTGCGCTTGAGGTTAGCGGAACGTCACGCAGCGTTCACGCAAAAAACAATCAGCGTGATTGCATGCCGCGCTTTTTCGGCGCTAACGTGCGGTGAGCTGCCGGCGAAGCAGCATGCGCGGGAGGAATCGAATGTCAGCGGAAAGACACAAGACCGATGCAACCGGCGCATCTACGGTCGATATTTCCGCCCTCCGTGCCCGCTATCGCGACGAGCGCGACCGCCGTCTGCGCGCCGAGGGCAAGGCGCAGTATGTCGAGGTCACGGGCGAGTTCGGCCGTTATCTCGATGACCCCTGGGCCGATCCCGGCTTTGCGCGCGCAGCCATCAGCGAAGCGACCGAAGTGCTCATCGTCGGTGGTGGCTTCGGCGGCCTGCTGTGTGGCGCGCGATTGCGCGAGGCCGGCGTCGAGAATTTTCGTATCGTGGAAAAGGCCGCCGACTTCGGCGGCACCTGGTACTGGAATCGTTATCCCGGCGCTGCCTGCGATACCGAGAGCTATATCTATCTGCCGCTGCTGGAAGAGACCGGCTACATGCCGGTGCGCAAATATGCGCGGGCGCCGGAGATCTACGAGCACTCGCGCCGCATCGGTCGGCATTTCGGGCTCTACGAGCGCGCGCTGTTTCAGACCGTGATCTCGCGGATGTCCTGGCAGGAGCATGAGGCGCGTTGGCTGGTCGAGACCGATCGTGGCGACCAGATCCGCGCACGCTTCGTCATCCTCGCCGGCGGACCGCTCAGCCGTCCGAAGCTGCCGGGCATTGCCGGCATCGAGACGTTCAAGGGGCACAGCTTTCATACCAGCCGCTGGGATTACGGCTACACCGGCGGCAATGCGGACGGTGGTCTGACCGGTCTTGCCGACAAGCGCGTCGGCATCATCGGCACCGGCGCCACCGCCGTGCAATGCGTGCCGCATCTCGGCCGCTCGGCCAAGGAGCTCTATGTGTTCCAGCGGACGCCGTCCGCGATCGGCGTTCGCGACGATCGTCCGACGGACCCGGCCTGGGCGCAGAGCCTTAAGCCAGGCTGGCAGCGAGAGCGCATGGACAATTTTACCGCCGTGATTTCAGGCGAGCCGTTCGAGCAGGATCTGGTGCAGGACGGCTGGACCGGCCTGCTCGGCGAGATCCTGCTGGCACCGCGCCGGCAACCCCAGCCGGTGACCTCGCTGGAGGAGGCGCTGAAGGTGATCGAGCAGGCCGACTACCGCAAGATGGAGGAGATCCGCGCGCGCGTCGACACGGTGGTCAAGGACGGGGCGACCGCGGCTGCGCTCAAGCCCTGGTACAAGGCGTTCTGCAAGCGCCCCTGCTTCCACGACGAATATCTCGATACGTTCAACCGTCCCAACGTGCATCTCGTCGATACCGGGGGGAAGGGCGTCGAACGCATCACCGAGAATGCCGTCGTCGTCGACGGCAAGGCCTACGAGCTCGACTGCCTGATCTATGCCAGCGGCTTCGAGGTCGGCACCGATTACGCGCGCCGCATGGGCTTCGAGGTCTATGGCCGCGACGGCATGAGCCTGTCCGAGCGCTGGCAGGACGGCGTCAAGACGCTGCACGGCTTCTACAGCCGCGGCTTTCCGAACTGCTTCCTGATCGTCACCGTGCAGGCCGGCCAGAGCGCCAATTTTCCGCACATCATCGACGAGCAGTCGCAGCACATCGCCTATGTCATCAAGGAGGCGCGCGGGCGCAAGGTACGCACCCTGGAGCCGACGCATGCCGCCGAGAACGCCTGGGTCGAGGAGGTCGTCAAGGCCGCACTCGGCCGGCAGACCTATCTCGCCGAATGCACACCGGGTTACTACAACAACGAAGGCGTGTTCGATCCGATCGCGGCAAGAAACAGCCAATATTGGCGCGGGCCGGTGGCATTCCTGCGGCTGCTCGAGAAATGGCGCAAGGAAGGCAATCTGGATGGCCTCGAATTGTCCTATGATCAGGCCATGGAGTCGGCGCGTTTCGCCGGCTAAGATTGCGCCGCCAAGCGGTACAGGACAGGAGAGGTTGGGCATGATCAGGGGCAGGGCTGTTGCGGGAGCGGTTCTTGGCGCAATGACGCTGCTCGGTTGCCTGGCATCCTCCGCCGAGGCCGCGCAATGCGGCAGCTCGCCGGCCGGCTTCGAGGCTTGGAAGCGCGAGTTCAGCGCGGAGGCGCAGGGCAAGGGCATCGGTCCTACCGCACTGTCGGCGCTGATGCAGACCAATTACGCCAGCGCCACCATCGCGGCCGACCGCGGCCAGCGCAGCTTCTCGCTGACGCTCGATCAGTTCCTGGCCAAGCGCGGCGCACCCAGCATCGTCGCCAAGGGCCGGCAGCTCAAGCAGTCGCAGGCCGCCTTGTTCGCTTCGATCCAGCAGCGCTACGGCGTCCCGCCCGGGCCGCTGATCGCGATCTGGGGCATGGAGACCGGCTTCGGCAGTCAGCGCGGCAACCAGAATATGCTGTCGTCGATCGCGACCCTCGCTTATGACTGCCGCCGTCCCGAATTCTTCACCGACCAGCTCTATGCCGCCTTGAAGCTGATCGACCGCGGCACGCTGTCGGGATCAACCCGCGGCTCCATGCATGGCGAGGTCGGCCAGACCCAGTTCATGCCCAAGAACATTCTGGCCTACGGCACCGGCAATCTCGAAGTTGCTGCGAATGCGCTGAATTCGACGGCGAATTTCCTCAAAGCCCATGGTTGGCGCGCGGGAGCCGGGTACCAGCCGGGCGAGCCGAATTTCGCTGCGATCGAGGCCTGGAATGCCGCTGGCGTCTATCAGAAGGCAATCGCGCTGATGGGCCGACAAATCGACGAGGGCGGGAGCACCGCCGCCTCGCGCTAGAGCATGATCCGGCCCCGAAGGGCCGCGTTAGCAAAAAAGGTTTGCAGCGGTCTTCCGAAAAGATCATGCTTAAACAATAGCCTGAAGCGCGATGACAATCTCATCGCGCTCGGGGCTGCTCAGCAAGGCGTGATGCGCCGACGCGAGAAAGTTGTTGCCATCGGGAACCGACGGCATGAGGTTTGCTTTGATCAAGTTCAGGGCTGGGCATGAGGAGACTCAACATGGCTACCCAGATCGTGATGGACCAGACGGGCGATACGCGCCACGAGTTTGACCCTGGCAATGCCGAAGCGCTGGCGCGAGCCGAACGGCGCTTTCGGGAGCTGACCGGAGCCGGCTTCACCGCCGCGCTGCGAACCGGACCCGGCGAAGTGACCCGGATCCGATCGTTCGATCCGACCGCGCAGGAAACGCTGTTCTATCCGCGCCTGGTCGGCGGTTGATCTGAGCTGCTCATGATCGCGGCAGTTTGGCTCCGCGCGCCGGCGCGTGCGCGCCTGCATGCGCTGCGTGAACTCTATCGCCGCTTCTTCGGCGAGAATACGCCGGATGCCCGCGGCCGCCGGCTTCTGGCCGAATGGCTGTCGCCGGCGCAGCGCGCGCAATTCGAGCAATACCGGTATTTCGACGTCGTCGGTTGCGACACCGGCAGGACCTATCGCATCCACTACGGCACCGCCGCAAACGTCCACGAGATCGACAGTGACGGACGTGCGACGATGGGGTGGTGCTTCGTCCCGTCAGGCTTCCTGGTGCCGGGCGACGTGATGCTGGCGCAGAAGATTGCGCTCGAGACGGATGAGAACGGGGCGCTTGCGCTCGCCAATCGGTTTCCGCCGGCGACCCATTCCGAGCACTTCTACCGGAGGCCTTTCTAGCCTCGGAAGAGGAAAATGATCAGGAATGCGTGGTGCGGTAGGCGTCGAGCGCATGCGCCGCGAAGACGCCGATGCTGCACAGTGCGAGCAGGGCTGAGATCAGCTCGATCATCGCTCGTCCTCCCGTAGCGGCTGGGCAACGAGGTTCTGGCAGCAGGAATATTCGTAGATCAGGTCGAGGATGAACTGCATGGTGGCCGTCCCTGTATTTATTTTGACAACCACTTAAGCGGCCATCTGTTTCAGGCGTGTTTCGTCGCATCTGGAAAGGGGTTTCGTGAGGAACCTTGCGCTGGTTTGTGCGCTGCGGGCCCGCTATATCCCGCATGGCTCAGGCGATTTTGAGCCGTCTCTTCGGGAGCGGCACATCATATTGCGAGGCAAAATCATGGCGCAGGTCGAGTGGTTCGACGATCTCACCATTGGCATGCGGTTCAAATCCCCCGAAGTCGCGGTCACCGAGGCCGACATCAAGCGCTTCGCCGCCGAATTCGATCCGCAGCCGATGCATCTCGACCACGAGGCGGCGAAGCAGACCCTGTTCAAGGGGCTTGCCGCCTCGGGATGGCATACCGCCGCGATCGCCATGAACCTTGCGATCCAGACCCGTCCGTTCGGCCCGCATCCGCTGATCGGCGCCGGTGTGGACGGCCTGCGCTGGACCATGCCGGTGCGGCCCAACGACCGCCTGCATCTGGTTGGCGAGGTCATGAGTCTGACGCCGTCGAAATCGAAGCCGCAGGGGATCGCGCTGGTGAAGTGGACCATGTTCAACCAGAACGGCGAGGAGGTTTACACCTTCACTCCCATCGCGATCGTGCCGCGGCGTGGATAGAACGGCCGCGGACCGTTCGCCTCGGCCTCTTGCGAGCCGACGGCGGAGGTGGTCATCTCGGCGCGGGGAATGCGCTGGAGGCCGATATGAAACGATCTCTTCTCGCTGCCGGAATTCTCGCTTGGGCCTCGAGCGCAACCGTCCTGGGCTCGAGGCCCGCGCTTGCGCAACAATCCAAGGTCGGCGACTGGACCATCGAGAAGCGCACGCAGGACACCCATTGCAATGCCAGCCGCGGCTACAAGGACAAGGATGATGAGAACCGCGACTACGTCATCGTGATCACCTATTCCGAGCAGGCGATCGTGATCGTGATGATCTACGACGGTTGGGAATGGGACAAGGTCGGCGAGATCCTTCGGGCCGATGTCGGCACCGACGACGCCGATATCATGAAGAAGGCCAAGTGGCAGGTCATGGACAAGACCACGGTGCGCGGCATCTTCGCATACGACCAGTCGATCATGGACCGCCTCGCGAAGGCCAAGCGCCTCACGCTCGATTTCGAGGACGACGACGATGACAGCATCGAGATGCAGATCCCGCGGGCCGGCGAGGCGCTGGCGGCGCTGAAGTTCTGCGAGGAGAACCGGAAGTAGTCGCTCCGATGTTGGTCCCGCCGCGTGCGCGGCGGGACGCTGTTCACTCGGCAAGCCCTTGGACCGGCGCCGCGCTGATGTCGCTGCCGTGGTGGGTCAGCGGCTTCATGCCCGTGACGGTTCTGAGCAGCACGTAGAACACCGGCGTCAGGAACAGGCCGAACACGGTGACGCCGATCATGCCGGAGAACACGGCAACGCCCATCGCGCGCCGCATCTCCGAGCCGGCACCGGTCGAGAGCACCAGCGGCAGCACGCCCATGATGAACGCCATCGACGTCATCAGGATCGGGCGGAGCCGCAAGCGACTGGCTTCGATCGCAGCCCGGAGCGGCGTGCGGCCGGCGAATTCGAGCTCGCGCGCGAATTCGACGATCAGGATCGCGTTCTTGGCGGAGAGGCCGACCAGCACGATGAGGCCGATCTGGGTGAAGACGTTGTTGTCGCCCTTGGAGATCCAGACACCGAACATCGCGGCGAGCAAGCCCATCGGCACGATCATGATGATCGAGAGCGGCAGCGTCAGGCTCTCATAGAGCGCCGCCAGCACCAGGAACACCAGCAGGATCGCCAGCGGAAACACCCAGATGCCGGAATTGCCGGCGATGAACTCCTGATAGGTCAGATCGGTCCATTCGAAGGCAAAGCCCGGCGGCAGCACCTCCGCGGCGATCCGGGCCGCCGCCTCCTGTGCCTGTCCCGACGAGAAGCCGGGCGCGGCCGCCGCGTTGATGTCGGAGGACAGGAAGCCGTTGTAGCGGATCGCGCGCTCCGGCCCCGCGCTCTGGCGGATCTTGAGCAGCGCCGACAATGGCACCATGTCGCCGGACGACGAGCGCACCTTCAACTGCCGGATGTCGTCGGCGCGGGCTCGGAACGGCGCGTCGGCCTGGACGCGGACGGAATAGGTACGGCCGAACTTGTTGAAGTCGTTGACGTAGTAGGAGCCGAGGTAAATCTGCAGCGTGTTGAACACCTCGGTCACGGGCACGCCCAGCTGAAGCGCCTTGGTGCGGTCGATGTCCGCGAACAGCTGGGGCACGTTGACCTGGAAGCTGGAGAACACGCCGGCGATCTCAGGCGCCTTCTGCATCGCCGCCATGAAGGCGTTGGTCGCCTCGTTCAGGGCGTCATAGCCGAGACCGGCGCGGTCCTCGATCTGCAGCTTGAAGCCGCCGATGGTGCCGAGGCCGTTGACCGGCGGCGGCGGGAACATGGCGATGAAGGCTTCCTGGATGCCGGCATATTTCTTGTTCAGCTCGGCCGCGATCGCGGGGCCGCTGAGCGAGGGATCCTTGCGTTCGTCGAACGGCTTCAGTGTCGAGAACACGATGCCGGCGTTGGAGGAGTTGGTGAAGCCGGAGATCGACAGGCCCGGGAAGGCCACCGAGCTCTCGACACCGGGCTGGGTCAGCGCGATGTCGCTCATCTTGCGGATCACCTCCTCGGTGCGGTCGAGCGTGGCGCCATCGGGCAGGCGGGCGAAGCCGACGAGGTACTGCTTGTCCTGGCCGGGCACGAAGCCGCTCGGCACCTGCTGGAACAGAAACGCCGTCAGCCCGACCAGCACCACATAGAGCCCCATCACCGCGGCCTTGCCCGAGATCACCTTGCCGACGGTGCCGCTGTAATTGTCCGAGGAACGCGTGAATGCCTTGTTGAATCCGCGGAAGAACCAGCCGAGGCTCTTTTCCATGATCAGCGTCAGCCGGTCCTTCGGTTCGTTGTGGCCCTTGAGCAGCAGCGCCGACAATGCCGGTGACAGCGTCAGCGAGTTGATGGCGGAGATCACGGTCGAGATCGCGATCGTTAGGGCGAACTGCTTGTAGAACTGCCCGGTGAGGCCGGAGATGAAGGCGAGCGGCACGAACACCGCGATCAGCACCAGCGCGATTGCGATGATCGGACCCGAAACCTCGCGCATCGCCTGATATGTGGCATCGCGCGGCGACAGCCCGGCCTCGATGTTGCGCTCGACGTTCTCGACCACGACGATGGCGTCGTCGACGACGATGCCGATGGCGAGCACGAGGCCGAACAGGCTGAGCGCGTTGATGGAGAAGCCGAACACGTGCATCACCGCGAACGTGCCGACGATCGACACCGGCACGGCCAGGAGCGGAATGATCGAAGCCCGCCAGGTCTGCAGGAACAGGATCACGACCAGCACCACCAGCGCGATTGCCTCCAGCAGCGTGTGGATCACAGCCTCGATCGAGGAGCGAACGAATTGGGTGGGGTCGTAGACGATCTGGTAGGACACGCCCTCGGGCATGTTCTTCTTGATCTCCGCCATGGTGGCGCGGACATTGTCGGAAATCTGCAGCGCGTTAGAGCCGGGCGCCTGGAAGATCGGAATCGCCACCGCCTGCTTGTTGTCGAGCAGCGAGCGCAGGCCGTATTCGGAAGCTCCCAGCTCGATGCGCGCGACGTCGCGCAGACGCACGACCTCGCCGCGCGTGCCGGTCTTGACCACGATGTCGCCGAACTGCTCCTCGTTGGCGAGCCGGCCTTCCGCATTGACCGAGAGCTGGAGATCGATGCCTTTGACGTTCGGAGAGGAGCCGACCACGCCGGCAGCGGCCTCGACGTTCTGTGCCTGGATCGCCCGCACGATGTCGCTTGCAGTCAGGCCGTGCTCGGCCGCCTTCTGCGGATCGACCCAGACCCGCATCGAATAGTCGCCGGCGCCATAGAGCTGCACGTCGCCGACGCCGTCGATCCGCGCCAGCCGGTCCTTGACGTTGAGCACGGCGTAGTTGCGCAAGTAAGTCATGTCGTAGCGGCCGTTCGGCGACAGCAGATGCACGACCATGGTGAGGTCGGGCGACGATTTCTTGGTGATGATGCCGAGCTGGCGCACCACGTTGGGCAGGCGGGGCTCGGCCTGCTGCACCCGGTTCTGCACCAGCTGCGTGGCCTTGTCGGGGTCGGTGCCGAGCCGGAACGTCACCGTCAGCGTCATCGCGCCGTCGGTGGTCGCCTGGCTCGACATGTAGAGCATGTTCTCGACGCCGTTGATCTGCTCCTCGATCGGGGTCGCCACCGTCTCCGCGATCACCTTGGGGTTGGCGCCGGGATAGGTCGCGCGCACCACGACGGAGGGCGGCACCACGTCCGGATATTCCGAGATCGGCATCGCGAACAGCGAGATCAGGCCGGCGAGGAAGATCAGGACGGAGAGAACGCCCGCAAAAATCGGACGATCGATGAAGAACTTTGAGAGATTCATGGCCTTGCCCCTGGGCGAGACACCTCTCCCGTCATTCCGCGGCGCGGGCAGAGCCCGCGAGCCCGGAATCCAGAGGTGATGTCCTGGTCGTTCTATAATTTCGAGATTCTCAGGTGCGCAATTGCGCACCGTAGTTCGCGACTTCGTCGCGCCCCGGAATGACGTGACTTAATGACGTGACTTAACGCTGTACTACGTCCTGGTTGCTGTGGTTTGACGCTTGCTGCGGCCCTCGCGCACCCATCCGTGCGATCTCCGTCTTGAGGAGGGCGCCGGGACGCACGCGCTGCAGGCCGTTGACGACGATGCGGTCGCCGGGCTTCAAGCCCGACGTGACGATGCGAAGCCCATCGACGGCGCCGCCGAGGGTGACTGGCCGGTAGACGGCGCGGCTGTCGTCGCCGACTGCCATCACGAACTTCTTGTCCTGGTCGGTGCCGATGGCGCGCTCGTCGATCATGACCAGCGCCTGTTGCTTCGGCTGGCCCATGCGCACCCGCGCGAACTGGCCGGGGATGAGGCGCCCGTCGTCGTTGCGAAATACGGCGCGGACACGGATGGTGCCGCTCTGGCCGTTGACCTGGTTGTCGATGAGCTGGATGTGGCCCTTTGCGGACAAGCCGCCCGAGGTCGTCATCTCGACCGGGATCTGGTCGAGCTTGCCGCGGCTGCCGGAGGCATCCGCGATCGAGTTCAGCGCGCGCAGCACCACCTCTTCGTCCGCATCGAACGAGGCGTAGATCGGATTGACAGAGACCAGCGAGGTCAACACCGGGGAGGCGGTGCCGGCGGCGACGAGATTGCCGACGGTGACCTCGATCTTGCCGACGCGGCCGTCCACCGGGGCGCGCACTTCGGTGTAGTCGAGATTGAGCTTTGCGGTCTGCAGCGTTGCCTCGGCTGCCTTGACGTTGGCGATCGCTTCGCGATTGGCGTTGTCGCGCTGGTCGTAGTCGCGCCGGGTGACCACGGCGTTGCCGACGAGCTGGGCGCCGCGCTCGAGCTCGCTCTGGGTGAAGACGACGCGGGCTTTCGCGGCCTCGAGCTGGGCGGCGGCCTTGTCGACCTCGGCAGCGTAAGGGGCGGGATCAATCTTGAACAGCACGTCGCCGGCCTTCACCAGCGCGCCTTCGGTGAAGTTCGCCGACAGGATCGCACCCGCGACGCGCGGGCGGAGCTCGACGCGGTTGATGGCCTCGAGCCGGCCGGAGAAATCGTCCCACAGCACGGTCTGACGCGGCTCGATCATCGCCACCGTGACGGAAACAGCTTGTTCAGCTGCGGCCGCCGGTGCGGTCGCTTGGGCCGCATGAAAATAGCGGCCGGTCGCGATCGAGCCGGCCACGGCGAGGGCGACCACGATGGCGACGCCGCCCAGAAGGCGGCGGAAACGGCCGGTGCGGGAGGTATTTTGGGAGGGGTGCATTTGCGCGCTCCAGATATGTAGTGTTCACTACAGATGTGGAGCTGGATACCGCAGCGCAAGATACTTATGTACCATTCACTAAGAAAATTGTACGCCGATACCGCGACGATTGGAAGACACAAGAAAAAGAAAGCTAGAACAAATAGATACGATCCGGCGTTAGACTGCGACAGAACGCCGATCCGAGGAGACAGGCACATGGGCATGGGACGCCCCCGGGAATTCGACGCCGAAATGGCGTTGGACCAGGCGATGGAAGTGTTTTGGCGCCATGGCTATGAGGGCGCGACCATTGCCCAGCTCACCGAGGCCATGGGCATCAATCCGCCCAGTCTCTACGCCTGCTTCGGCAACAAGGAAGGCCTGCTGAAGGCCGCGCTCGACCGCTACACCAAGCTGCGCGGCGCCTGGATGAACGAAGTGGTCGCAGCGCCCACCGCCCGCGAGGTGGCGGAGCGAATGCTGATGGGCATCGCCGACAAGCAGACCGATCCTGCCAATCCGCCCGGCTGCCTGCTCGTGCAGGGCGGCATCGCCTGCGGCACCGGCTCAGAAAACGTCCCCTTCGAGCTCGCCGCGCGCCGCGCCCAGAACGAGGACCAGCTCCGCGACCGTTTCATCCGCGCCAAGGCCGAAGGCGATCTCAAGGAGAGCGCCGATCCGGCCGCGCTCGCGCGCTATATCTCGGCGGTGTCGGTCGGCATGGGCGTGATGGCGTCGTCGGGCGCCGATCGCGAAGCGCTGCGGCAAGTGGCCAGCGTAGCGGTGCAAGCGGTCGAGGCGCAATCATCTGACAGGCCCCGGTAGCGGGGCCTGCCTTCATCTTGCGCGCCGCCTCGGCCACCTCTTGGATTTGCAGCGACCATGTTCGCCCTGACGTTTCTCGGGACATCGGCAAGCGTTCCCTCAGCGGAGCGCAACCATCCGGCGCTGCTCGTGGAAGCCGCAGGCAAGCGCGTCCTGGTCGATTGCGGCGAGGGCACGCAGCGCCAGCTGCTGCGCAGCGGCGCCGGCTTCCGGCGGCTCGACCGCATCCTGCTCACCCACGCGCATCTCGACCACGTGCTCGGCATCCCCGGACTGTTCTCGACGCTCGGTCTGCGGCAGAGCTCCGACACGATGACCATTCACGGCGGGCAAGGCACGCTCGACCTCGTCATCCGCATGCTCGCCGGCCTGTGGGGCGCGGGCAGGGCGCCGATCGCCGTCGAGTTCGCAGCGCTGACCGAGGGACCAGTCATCGACGCCCGTGAATTCACCATCGATTGTTTTCCCGTCCGCCACCGCGACACCGACAGCTTTGGCTTCGTCTTCCAGAGCCCCGCGCGCCGTCATCTGCGGCCCGATCGCCTCATTGCGCTCGGTGTCCCCGACGGTCCCTTGCGCGGCGAGTTGGCCGCGGGCCGATCGATCGTGCTTGCCGACCGAGCCATCGAACCGGAAGACGTCCTGGGTCCGCCGAGCGGCGGTAGCAAGCTCGTCGTGATCGGCGACACCGAGACCACCGAGGGGCTGTCGCGATACGTGGCCGGTGCCGACATGCTGGTGATCGAGGCGACGTTCCTCGATCGCGACGCCCCGACCGCGCGGAATTACGGCCATCTCACCGCGGTAGAAGCGGCCTCCTTTGCGGCCACGAACAAGATCGGACAGCTCGTGCTGACGCATATGTCGGGACGCTACGAGGACGCGGAGATTCTCGCCGAGGCGACAAGAATCTTCCCGGACACCCGGATCGCCGCAGACTTCGATCACATCATCGTCTGATCAAACGGCCCCTGACCCGATCGTCATGCAGCGCTTGCCAGCCCAGATGCGAGCGGGTAGAACGCTGCCACGCCTGAGCCGTGATTTGCGCGCTGCGCTTCCGGCCACAGTCGAACAAGATCAGGCAAGCCTTTGAATTTGTTCGACTATTCCGTTGGGGAATGGTGTAACGGTAGCACAACAGACTCTGACTCTGTTTGTCTTGGTTCGAATCCAGGTTCCCCAGCCAGTTCCAGGCGCTTTTCGACGGCGTGAATTCAAGGCGCTCGGGCTTAGACGCCCGGCTCATCGCCGCCTCGCCACGCGCGGCGGTTTGCCTCACATGACATTCGCACAGCCAAGTCGGATCGCAGCATGCTCCATCGTCCTTGGGCTGGACAATTCAAGGAGATCCGCAATGCCCTATGTCGATGGTTTCGTTCTCGCCGTACCGAAGGACAACATCGAGGCCTACAAGGCGCTGGCGAAGACCGCCTGCGCGATCTGGATGGAGCACGGCGCGCTCGATTATGTCGAATGCATCGGTGACGACGTTCCCTATGGAGAGCTCACCTCGTTTCCGCGCGCGGTGATGGCGAAAGAGGACGAGATCGTGGTGTTCGCCTGGATCGTCTATCGGGATCGGGAGAGCCGCGATGCCGTCAACAAGAAGGTGATGGCGGATCCGCGGCTGAAAATGGAAGGCATGCCCTTCGACGGCAAGCGCATGATCTATGGCGGCTTCACGACGCTGCTGCGGGCGGGCGACATCGCGACGTGAGGTGTGCCCGCTACTTGATCTTGTCGTAGGCCGCCGCGAAATCGCCGAGCGGCATCGGGATCGCGATCGTCTCCTTGGCCATGTTCTGGAACGAGACCTTCAGCTGCTTGCCCGAGCGCAAGGCCGCGAGCAGGTCCGGCGCCATCGGGGTCGAGGCGTAGCAGCCGCGGTTCTCGCAGGTCTGGATCTGGAGGTCGAACATCTTGCCTTCATCGACCTGGAGCTTGGCTCCGACGGGAAGGTTGAGGCCGAGCGGCAATTGCAGAAGCGCGATCGGCGTGCGGGTGTCGGGCGCGATGCGGATGTTGATCAGGACGACGGTCTGGCCGGTCTTGGTCAGCACCGCGTTCTGCTCCATCGCACATTCGAGCGGCGCGTCACGGCTTGCGCTGGTGCAGCGGACGATCCAGCCGGGCTGTCCGGAAGCCCCGTCAGCCTGCGCCTGCGTCGGGGCAGGCGCGGGCTGCGCGGCTGCGGCAGGCGCTGCGCTCTTCTTGGCGCCCTGCTGGGCATGTGCGGCGCCTGCTGACAACAGGACAGCAGCGGCAAGGGCGACAAGTCTGGATTGCAGAGGCATGGGAAACCGCATTTGCGAGCCGGGGCCTCGCTGTAGCGTCGCGGCAGGCGCGGCGCAAGCTTACTCGGCGGCTTCCTTGACGCTGCCGTGCTCGGGCGTCTCCTCGCCTTCGTCGCCCGAGCCGCCCCAGGTCGAGAACCAGTTGTTGAGCTTGTCGAGATAGAGATAGACCACCGGTGTGGTGAACAGCGTCAGCGCCTGGCTGACGATCAGGCCGCCGACCATGGCGTAGCCGAGCGGCTGGCGGATTTCGGCGCCGGTGCCGTGGCCGAGCATGAGGGGCACGCCGCCGAGCAGGGCCGCCATCGTCGTCATCATGATCGGGCGGAAGCGCAGCAGCGCGGCCTGGCGGATCGATTCCTCAGGCGTCTTGTGCTCGTCGCGCTCGGCGGCAATTGCGAAGTCCACCATCATGATGCCGTTCTTCTTCACGATGCCGATCAGGAGGATGATGCCGATCAGCGCGATCAGGCTGAAGTCGAAGCCGGCCGCCATCAGGATCGCGAGCGCGCCGACGCCGGCCGAAGGCAGCGTCGACAGGATCGTGATCGGATGGATGTAGCTCTCGTAGAGAATGCCGAGGATCAGATAGACCACGACGAGCGCGGCGAGGATCAGGAGCGGCACGGTGCCGAGCGACTGCTGGAACGCCTGCGCGGTGCCCTGGAAGCTCGAATTCAGCGTCGCCGGAGCGCCGAGCTCGGCCATCGCACGCTGCACGGCCTCGGTGGCCTGGCCGAGCGCGACGCCTTGCGCGAGATTGAAGCTGATCGTGATCGACGGGAACTGGCCCTGATGGCTGATCGAGAGCGGGCGGACCGGATCAGTGGTCCAGCTCGCGAAGGTCGACAGCGGCACCTGGTCGCCGGTCAGCGGCGATCTCAGATAGAGCTTGTTCAGCGTCTCGAGATCGCCCTGCATCTCCGGCAGGACTTCCAGGATTACCTTGTAGGTGTTGAGCTGCGTGAAGTACTGCGTGACCTGCCGCTGTCCGAAGGCGTCATACAGCGTGTCGTCGATCAGCTGCGGTTGGATGCCGTAGCGGGCAGCGGTGTCGCGGTTGATCTTGAGCTGGACCGTCGTGCCCTGCGTCTGCTGGTCGGTCGCGACGTCGCGCAGCTCCGGCAGCGTCTGCATCTTGGCCAGGATCTTCGGCGCCCATTCGTTGAGCTCGTCCAGATTGGCGTCTTGCAGCGTGAATTCGAACTGAGTGCGTGTGGGTCGGCCGCCGAGCCGCACGTCCTGGGCCGCTTGCATGTAGAGGCGGGCGCCCTGGACCTTGTCGAACTGCGGACGCAGGCGCGCGATGATCTGCTGGGCCGATGCCTCGCGCTCATTGCGTGGCTTCAGCGTGATGAACAAATTGCCGTTGTTGCCGGCACGGCCGCTGCCGCCGATCGACATGGCAACGCTGGCAACGTCAGGATCGGCCAGGATGATCTTGCCGAGTTGCTCCTGGCGTCTCACCATCTCCTTGAACGAAATGTCCTGCGAGGCTTCAGACGTGGCCGTGATCAGGCCGACGTCCTGCTGCGGGAAGAAGCCCTTGGGGATCAGCACGAACAGGTAGACCGACAGGCCGAGCGTGACGAAGAAGATCGCGAGCGTGGTGCGCCGCCAGGCCAGGGCGTGGTCGAGCACGTATTCATAGCCGCGCAGCATGCCGTCGAAGGCGCGCTCGCTCCACTGATAGAGCTTGCCGTGGGTGACCTCGCCATGGGCGCGCAGGAAGCGCGAGGCCATCATCGGCGTCAGCGTCAGCGACACGAACATCGAGACGAAGATCGTCATCGCCAGCACGATAGCGAATTCGCGGAACAGGCGCCCGATGATGCCGCCCATCAAGAGCAGGGGAATCAGCACCGCGACCAGCGAGATGCTGATGGAGACGATGGTGAAGCCGATTTCCTTGGACCCCTTGAAGGCGGCCTCCATCGGCGAGTCGCCTTCCTCGATGTAGCGCGTGATGTTCTCGAGCATCACGATGGCGTCGTCGACGACGAAGCCGACCGCGATGGTGAGCGCCATCAGCGACAGATTGTCGAGCGAATAGCCGGCCACCCACATCAAGGCGCAGGCACCCAGCAGCGCCAATGGCACCGTGACCGTCGGAATGACCGTCGCCCAGAAGCTGCGTAGGAACATGAAGATGACCATGACCACGAGGGCGATGGTCAGCAGCAGCGTGAACTGGACGTCCTCGACCGCGGCGCGGATGGTCGTGGTGCGGTCGCTGATGAGCTCGATCTTGATCGCGGGCGGGATCGCCGCCACGAGGCGGGGCAGGGTCGCCTTGATCCTGTCGACGGTCTCGATGACGTTGGCGCCGGGCTGCTTGAAGATCACCAGGAACACGCCGCGCTTGCCGTTCGCCCAGGCCGCCTGCTTGGCGTCTTCGGCGGCGCTGACCGCCTGGCCGATGTCGCGGATTCGCAACGGAGCGCCGTTGCGATAGGCGACGATGATGTCGTTCCAGTCCTTCGCGTGCGTGAGCTGGTCGTTGGCGTAGATCGTATAGGCCCGCTTCTCGCCGTCGATATTGCCCTTGGGGCTGTCGACCGTGGTGATCGCGATCTGGCTGCGGATGTCCTCCATCGACAGGCCCTTGGCGACCAGCTTTGCGGGATCGACCTGGATGCGGATGGAAGGCTTCTGCTGGCCTCCGATGAAGACCTGCGCCACGCCCGACAGCTGGCTGATCTGCTGGGCGAGCTGGGCGTCGACCGCGTCGCTGACGCTGGTCAACGGCAGCGTCTCCGATGTCGCCGACAGCAATAGGATCGGCGCGTCGGCTGGGTTGACCTTGCGGTAGGTCGGGGGCGACGGCAGGTTTTTCGGCAACTGGCCGCTGGCCGCGTTGATGGCGCCCTGCACGTCGTTGGCGGCGCCGTCGATGTTGCGGTTGAGGTCGAACTGGATGGTGATCGACGCCGTGCCCAGATAGCTCGTCGAGGTCATCTGGGCGATGCCCGGAATCTGGGCGAATTGCCGCTCGAGCGGCTGCGCCACGGACGAAGCCATCGTTTCAGGGCTGCCGCCGGGCAGGTTGGCGGTGATCTGGATGGTCGGAAAGTCCACCTGCGGCAGCGGCGCGACCGGAAGCAGGGGATAGGCGACCAGGCCGACGAAGAGAATGCCGGCCATCAGCAGCGAGGTGCCGATGGGATATCGGATGAAAGGTGCCGAAATCCCGCCCTCGGTCATTGCCGTCGTACCTTGTTCTGGGCCGGATCCGAGCTTGCCACCGCCGTCGACACCAGGCTTCCGGGCTGGACCTTGAACTGGCCGCCGACGATCACCTGCTGGCCGGGGCTCAAGCCTTCCTCGATGACCGAACGTCCGTCGATGCCATAGCTGACCTTGACCTTGTGCAGCTCGGCCTTGTTGTCCTGATTGACCGTGTAGGCGTACAGCCCGTTGGTGGAGTGCTGGACCGCGTCATCGGGAACGACGGTCGCATCCTTCAGCGTTCGCATCAGGAGCCGCGTCGAGACCGATTGGCCCGGCCACAGCGTGTTTTCCTTGTTGTCGAACACCGCCTTGAGCCGGATCGTGCCGCTGGTCGTGTCGACCTGGTTGTTGATGACCGCGAGCTTGCCCTCGGCCAGCGTCTTCTTGCCGTCGGTGGTGAAGGCGATCACCTTGAGCGCGCCGGCCTTCTGGCCTTCGCTGATATAGGGGAGCTGGTCTTCCGGCGCGGTGAAGATCACCGCGATCGGCTCGACCTGCGAGATCGTGACGATAGCGGTCTGCGAGGAAGCGTTGACGATGTTGCCGATGTCGACCTGACGCAGCCCCGCAACGCCGGTGATCGGTGCCTTGATCTGGGTGTAATCGAGCTGGGTCTGGGCGTTGGAGATCGCGGCATCATCGGCGGCGATCTGGGCGGTGAGCTGAGCGACGGTGGAGCGCTGGGTGTCGACGCGCTGGGCGGTGGCGAATTCGCCGAGCTTGGTGGCGCGCTGGAGCTCGAGATTGGCGTTGGCGAGACTGGCCTCGTCCTGCGCCTTCTTGGCCTTGGCCTGGTCAAGCGCGGCCTGATAGGGGCGGGGATCGATCGAGACCAGCAGATCGCCCTGCTTGACGATCTGGCCTTCCCTGAATTCGAGCTTGTCGATCTGGCCATCCACACGGGTTCGGACCTGGACCGTGTTGAAGCCCTGAACCGTGCCGAGACCGGTGAGATAGACCGGAAAGTCGGTCTTCTGGACCGGTGCAACGCTGACGGGGACGGCGGAGGGGCGAGGCGGTCCTTTTTGAGCGGTTTGTGCGGACTGGGCTTTTCCAGCCTCGGACGAGCCGAATGTCTGCCAACCATAATAGCCGGCGGAGGCCACTGCCGCACTGATCAGAAGCCAAAGGATCGGCCGGGACTTTTTCATGTCGTCTCGTGTCGGCTCGCATGCCCTCGGCTATGAATATCGGGGCAATCGTACGGTTCCATATGACGTATAATACACGCCAACTTCCAGTGTAAACAGCACTATCAGTTGAGAATCCTAAACAATTGGAAAGCTTTGCACCGTGTAGGCAGCTCGCTGACGCGGCGGTGTGCAGTGCTGCATTTTCCCGTCGCGACCGCTCGGCGTGCCTTCTTGCGCGGCACGTGCAGCGGTGTGCTCGAGGCCGATCGGCTTCGCTCCGGGCCGTGGTTCGGATCAGCCGCAAGAACGGTTCTAAGTTGCGTCGTGGCCGTTTCGGTTGTCAGGGATTTCGGCATCGGCCATATCGGCGCCGCATCAACGGAGCGAAGCATGGACGAGCTGAACGGCAAGCTGATCGCGTGCCAGATTCTGATCACGGGATTGATCGCGCGTGTCGCCAACGAGCACCGCGATCCCTTGCGCTTCCTCACCGACTTTCGCGACGAGATCAAAGCCGTCGTCAACGGCGTCAACATCGCCGGCATGGACAGCACCGATCGTGTGCGCGCCGTTGCGCAGAAGACCGTCGACGAATTGTTCTCGCTGATGAAGCCGCCGAGCAGCGACTGAGAGCGGTGCGCGATCGCTGCATTGTTTTAGAACGAGTCCAGTCTCGTCTTAGAACGATTTCAAACTGCAGCTTAGAATCGTTTTGATCTGGACTGATTCAAGGGTTCTCGCGAGCGCCCCGCATTGACCCGTTATTTTGCGGCCGATACCAACAGCCGATCGTTCGTTCGATTGAATGAGCGAACAGGAAGATGGGGCGTTTGGTAATGGGGCAGGTGGTCGCACCGAAGTCGTTGCGTTCGGTCGTAGCGTTCGATCCGACGGATGAGAGGTCCGCGGGCGTTTCCGGCAAAAAAGTTTCAGCGGTCGCGAGCTTGATCGCGGTGGCGTCGGTGTCGAGCGGCGCGCAGGCGCAGCAGTCGAACCTGCCGCCGGTGACAGTCGATGCTCCGGTCGAGCGTCCGCGTCCGACGGCCTCGAAGCCTTCGCCCGAGCAGGTCCGTGCCCGCAACGCGCTTCGCCGCGCCGCGCCGCGCCAGCCGGTGCAGCAGGCGGCGCCCGCCACGCCGTCCGGCGCTCCCGACGGCAATCCGTACGCGGATCCGGCTGCACCCTATAAGGTCGATCACGTCCAGGCCTCGGGCAAGTTTCCCGAGAAGATGCTGAACACGCCCAAGACCATCACCGTGCTCAGCAAGGAGGTGCTCGAGGACAAGAACGCCACGACGCTGAAGGAGATCGGGCGCTCGACCGCAGGCGTGACGCTCGGCTCGGGCGAGGGCGGCAATGCGTTCGGCGACCGCTTCTTCATCCGCGGCTTCGACGCGCGCAACGACGTCTTCATCGACGGCATCCGCGATCCCGCCGTTTCCATCCGCGAGAACTTCTTCACCGAGCAGATCGAGATTCTGCGCGGACCGGCATCCTCCTATGCCGGCCGCGGCACCGCCGGCGGCGCCATCAACATCGTCACCAAGCAGGCCGGCGACGTCAACTTCAAGCGGATCGACAGCGAGTTTGGCACCGACATGACCAAGCGCGTCACGCTCGACGTCAACCAGGTCATCGACCCGACCTTCTCGGTGCGCACCGGCGGCCTGTTCCAGGACGCCAACGTCGCCGGGCGCAACTACGTGACCGACAATCGCTGGGGCAGCTTCATCTCGACCAAGTACACCCCGACCACCGACATCAAGATCACGACGAACTACGTCCATACCGACCTCAGCGGCTATCCCGATTTCGGCGTGCCCTATTACAAGCAGGGCAACGTGCCGGTGACGTCGGCGGGCATTCCGCGCGGCAACTGGTACGGCTTCCTCAACCGCGACTTCCAGACCGCGCGGCAGGATTTCGGCACCGGCACCATCGAGTACAAGGTCAACGAGGCGATCACGCTGACCAGCAAGGTGCGCGGCGAGCACTCGCTGCTCAACTACATCGGCACGCTGCCGCAGAACCCGAATACGACCAGCCCCAACCCGCTGCTCTGGACCACGACGGCGAGCGCGCAGAGCCGTTACCAGAACGTCGACGTATGGGCCAACCAGAACGAGGCCACGTTCAAGCTCGACACCGGCGGGGTCAAGCACACGGCGGTGTTCGGCGTCGAATATTCGAACGAGAACATCTCGATCGATCGTTACGCCGGTCTCGCGTCCGAACTGTCCGGTTCCGCCTTCACCAGCACTGGCGCGGTGACGGGGGTCAATCTCTACTCCCCGCAATACACCAACATTCCCTTCGGCATTCCGTCACTCGTAGGAAATCCGACCCGCTACGGCGTCAACACCAGCAGCGTGTACGTCATGGACACCGCGAACTGGCAGGACACGATCATCGTCAACGGCGGTGTCCGCTATGACGGCTACAGCCAAAGCGCATCCAACAATGCGAACTATCTGAAGCAGAATTCCGATCTGGTGAACTATAACGTCGGTGTGGTCTACAAGCCGATGTCGATCGGCAGCGTCTATGCAGCCTACGCGACTTCGGCCAATCCGTTCGGGTCGGAGCTGGATGCGACCGGCACCGAATACGGCGGCGTTCCCCCCAACTCGACCACCTTGCTCGGGCCCGAGCGCAACAAGGCGATCGAGGTCGGCACCAAATGGGAGCTTGCGGATCGCCACTTGCTGGTGACCGGTGCGCTGTTTCAAACCACCAAGGATAACGCGCGCGAGACCGTCAACAACCTGCTCACATCGGGTGCAGCCTACAGGATCCAAGGCATCGACATCGAAGCGGAAGGCAAGATCACCGACCGCTGGAGCATCTTCGGCGGCCTGGTGCTGATGCAGTCGAAGGTCACGCAGAGCGGCGTTGCTTCGAATCTCGGGCTGCAACTTGCCAACATTGCCCACCAGTCGTTCAGCATGCTCACCAAGTACAAGTTCGACGATGGCTGGGAGCTTGGCGGCCAGGCGGTGTATCGCTCCAAGGTCTATGGCGGCACGTTCGCGGCCAACACCAACGAGCTGCCGAGCTATTGGCGTTTCGACGCGTTCGTCGAGAAGAAGATCGACCAGAACTGGAGCATGAAGTTCTACGCGCAGAACCTGACCAACAAGCTCTATTACGACTCGTTCTATCGCAGCAACGTGCCGTTCGTGGCGGTCGCGCCGGGACGGGCGTTCTACGTCGTGACGACAGCGAAGTTCTGACCATGTTGACGTGCTTGCCTGGCGTTCTCAGCAAGGATGATGTGGCGGATTTCCGCCGCATCATGGACGCCAGCGAATGGGAGGACGGCCGCTCCACCGCCGGCGCGCAATCGGCGATGGTCAAGCGCAACGAGCAACTGCCCCCGGATAGCGAGGTCGCGCGCAAGCTCGGCAACCGCATCATCTCGGCGCTGACGTCCAACCCGCGCTTCATTGCGGCGGCGATCCCGCTGCAGATCTTCCCGCCCCTGTTCAACCGCTATGTGGCCGACAGCGGCCACCATTTCGGCCTGCACGTCGACAATGCGATCCGCGGCGACCGCCTGACCGGCCTTCGCATCCGCACCGACCTGTCGGTCACGCTGTTCCTCGCCGAGCCGGAAGATTACGACGGTGGCGAACTTGTGATCGAGGACACCTACGGCTCGCACGAAGTCAAGTTGCCAGCCGGGGACTGCGTGCTCTATCCCTCGACCAGCCTCCACCTCGTCACGCCGGTGACCAGGGGAACGCGGGTTGCGTCTTTCTTCTGGCTTCAGAGCATGATACGGGACGATCAAGCCCGGAGCATGATCTTTGACCTCGACACCGCGATACAGGCGTTGGTGGAACGGCTCGGGCGTGACGCTCCCGAAACGGTCAAATTGACGGGTATCTATCACAATCTCATTCGCTACTGGGCCGAAGTATGAAGACCATGTCCTTCCAAGCAAGCCTTGCCGCAGCCCTGATGCTGGCGGCTGCCTGGTTCGCGTCTCCCGTTTCTGCCCAGACACACACTCCGCCGGCACCGGCCCAATCGACGGCTCAGCCGTCCGCGGCCGGAACCGTTCCCCCGGCAACCACGCCGGTTGCGCCCGCGGCCTCGACGGCTCCCGCCGTTGCCGGCGCCGCGGTGGCCGCCAATCCCGCGAGTGCGAAGCCCGAGGTGGCGGCCATCGCGCCGGCCATGAAGGAATTGTCGCCCTGGGTGATGTTCATGTCGGCGGACGTCATCGTGAAGGCGGTGATGATCGGGCTCGCCTTCGCCTCGCTGATGACCTGGACCGTCTTCATCGCCAAGTCGATCGAGCTGTCGGTCGCCTCCGGCAAGCTGCGTTCGGCGTTGAAGAAGATTGCGGAGGCGCGCTCGCTCGCCGAAGCGCAGATGGCGCTCGGCACCAAGGAGGGCATCCTGCCGTCGTTCCTGGCGGCGGCGCTGCGCGAGGCGCGGATGTCGGCCGGCCTGTCCAGCGATGCCGGCATCAAGGAGCGCGCGGCCTCCAGCTTTGCCGAGATCGTGCGGGCGGAGCAGCGGCGCATCCGGATCGGCATGGGCGTGCTCGCGACGATCGGCTCGACCTCGCCCTTCGTCGGCCTGTTCGGCACGGTCTGGGGCATCATGAACAGCTTCATCGGCATCTCGAAGTCACAGACCACGAACCTCGCGGTGGTCGCGCCCGGCATCGCCGAGGCGCTCCTCGCCACCGCGATCGGTCTCGTCGCCGCCATTCCCGCCGTCATCATCTACAACCACTTCTCACGCGTGAC